>JABDFK010000077.1 GCA_013286585.1 Deltaproteobacteria bacterium | reverse complement strand
ACGCGAAGGGCGTCTCTGACAGCGGACATATCGGTCAGCTGATCTTGAATTTTGGCTTTGGCACGAAGTCCGTTTTGAATGCTCTGATTAGAAAACATCATCAGCGTGGCCAAAATCGTGATGGCGATCATCAACTCTAAAAGCGTAAATCCGTTGGGGTCTAGGCGTTGGCGTGACAGCATCTATGGCCCCATTCCAGGAATGCTTAAGGGCTTGTCATAGTCGACGAAATAGGTCGTGGCAGAAACTTCGATATTTTTTTTGGGGTGTTTGTAGGTGACGGTGACAGTCACCTCCTTGATGGACTTAGAAATCTGATCCGTCATTTTGGAGATCACCTCCTGGGTCATCGGATCAACGCCGCCTTCTTTGGCAGTCATGGTCGCGGCGATGTCAGGAAATTCAAATTGTTTGGAAGACATTTTCCACGAGTACTGTGGATATTCATCGCCGAAATCATCGGACTCTTCCTCTTGAATGCTCTCTAAGGATTTACCTTTGTACTTGCGCACGTAATCATCCATTTTGCGCTCTAGCAAAGAGGACAGCTCAAAAGTGATCTGCGTTTTCTTGACTCGGTTGAAGGCCGAGGACCAGCTCTCTGCCAGCATCACGAGTGCTGTTGAAAGCAAGATCATGGCTAGCAAAACTTCCAGCAAGGTGAATCCCTGGCGACGCTTCACAGAAGCTCCAGATCTTTGAGGGTCACAGCTTTGGGAATAAGATCTGCATGTCCCGTCAGCGGGTTGAAAACCAGAGACCAAATCAAATCCTTACCGTTGGTGATTTGCACGATGGATTGCTCGACCAGGCCTTCGGGCGAATAATAAATATAGGCGGGGCCTTTGGTTACGGGCTCCGCGTGAGATTTGGTCTCTACGCTTTTGATGAAGAGGGGTTCTGGCAAAATCTTTTCTTTTTTTAGTGGCTTGTCGACTTTTTGAAACGGGGAGCTGGGCTTATCTTCCTTCGACATTTCCTCTTCTAGTTTTTGTTTGGCCTCTGACTTGATCATGACCGCGTGATTGGAAGCCTCGACGAAATAGTCGTCTTCTTTGCCTTTGAGTTCAAAGACGATGCGGTAAGTGGCATTCTTCAGACGTGCGTAATGCCGAACTTCGATGGAGAGCACCGATATTTCTCGCATCACTTGTTTGATGTTCGTATTGCCTTTGCGAAGTTTGGGAATAGCGATACCCATGATAGCGGCCAAGATCGCGACCACCACCATGATTTCAACGAGAGTAAAACCTCGTGAGTGTTTCACAGGCTAATTCAGATCCTCGCTGGTGATCTCTTTGCCTTTGTAGGAAGTTTTGATCAGGGGCGCGCCATTGGCCAATTCGTAAGAGAACTCATGGCCCCAGCCATCTTTGGGAATTTTCTTTAAGTAAGGATCCGGTCCCCAGTTGGGACAATCGGCATCCGGTTTGGAAAGAGCATCAAGGCTGGCGGGTAGTTTTTGGCAATCGATTTGATAGCCGTTGATGGCTTGCACGATTTGGCTCATGGCGATTTTGGTTTCTTTCATATTGGCGCGATTCATGGCGCCCTGAATCTGCGGTAAAAGCATCGCCATCAACGCGCCGATGATCGCCAGCACGATCATGATTTCCATCAAGGTCATTCCGGCTTGATTTCTGCGGCGGGCCTCTTGAGTCCAAAAACTGGTGCTAAAAAATGTGTGCATAAATCCCTCTGTGTTATTCGGCTAAATGTTAGATTAACCTGCTAGATTTGTCATCTCAAACATCGGCACCATGATGGCCATGACGATGATACCGACGACAAGTCCCATAACGACTAGCACAACAGGACCCATCAGGCCCGTCAAGGAATCCACTTTGTTTTTCACCTGAAAATCGTAGGCATCTGCCACTTGCAGCAGCATGTTTTCCAGTTCGCCGGTCTTTTCACCGATACTGACCATGTGAATCACGATAGGGGGGAATTGGCCGGATTTTTTCAAGGGACCAGCTATGGACTCACCTTCGCTGATGTTGTTCCGTGCGTCATCAACGGCCACGGCGATCACATCATTTGCCACCACATTGCGAACAATGGAAAGCGCCGCCAACATTGGCACACCACCGGTCAGCAGGGTGGCCAAAGTTCGCGTAAAGCGGGCCACGGCAACCATGCGATTCATCTCTCCAAACAGAGGAAGGCGTAGTGAAATTCCATCCCATTGGGTTTTGCCTTTCGGAGTTTTTTTCCAGTTGGCGAAAAGCAAATAGAGAATAAAACCGCCACCAATGATGACATACCAATAGTTCACCATAAAGCCGCTGATTTTAATCACCATCTCTGAGTACCACGGCAAAGTCATGTCCGGATTGGATTCAAACACCGTCACCATTTTAGGTACGACGAAAATGAAAAGGAAAAATAAAAGACCGATAGTGACGGTCAACATGATGATCGGATAGGTCATGGCACCTTTGACCTTGGCACGGAGTTCGTTCTGCGCCTCGGTGAACTCAGCCAAGCGAATCAGAATCACGTCGAGCGTGCCGGACATTTCGCCGGCCTCACACATCGAGATATAAATGTTGTTAAAAATGGCCGGGTATTTGGACAGAGCTTTGTGAAAATTAC
>JABDFK010000076.1 GCA_013286585.1 Deltaproteobacteria bacterium | reverse complement strand
GGGAATTAGTCGCAGAATGCAATTCCGAGCCTCTGCCATAGTTTTACGTGTGATACCGTTCACTTTTCGAAGGTGCACGGAACTGGTGTCAGCTGGAATGTAAGCCGACTCGCCATGTTCGGTTCCGTTGAGGTAAACAATAATCTCTAGTCGAACATCGACTTTTTTACAGGCCTGTAGAATGCTTTGTAGACATCGACCCAGAAGTTTGGGGCGTGCATAAGTGATAATGGCAGCATTGATCTTGCGCATTTCAATATTGGAATAAGGATTTTATTTTTTCGCCTTTGAACTTCATCGAATTCAGCACGGGAATATCGATCAAGACCAAAAGATCAGAGACACGAAATCCAGATTTTTCCGCGATATTAATGGTGGCTTTCAGAGTTCCACCGGTGGCCAATACATCGTCCACAATCAAAGCCCTGCCTTGGCCTGGTTGCATTTCCAGCGTGGCCATGCCGTACTCCAAACTGTAGCTTTCAGAGTGAACGGGCGGTGGCAGTTTACCTGCCTTCCGACAAGGAACAAAGCCTTTATTGTGCTTAGCTGCAAGAGCCGCGCCCAAAATAAATCCCCGCGACTCGATTCCAATGATGACATCGACAGAACTCCACTCAATCATCGCACCCATCTGGGAAATCAAAACTTGTAGGGCATCACCCGAAGAAATTAGCGGAGTGATATCCAGAAAGTTGATTCCCTTTTTCGGGAAGTCGGGAACTTGTCGAATCAGATTTTTCAGTTGTTTTGTCATGGAGCTATTAAATAATATAAAAAGTAAAAACGTCCAGCCATTTAATTGGCCAGAGCAGGTTTTCGCCAGAGCTTAGAATACGAGGCCACAATTCCTGACTGGGTCAGGATCTCGGCCTCGTCATGCAGCAGGGACAAGTAGTCTGATACCGATTCGACCAACTTGGGTGCATTGGCCCTGACTGATACTTGATTGGAAGGCGAGTTCACAAATGTCACAAAAGAGTGGATTAAATCTGAACCTGATTTGGCATTGATCATTTTTTGAATCCGCGTGGTCAGTTCTGGATGAAGTTTCTCCATGGATTTGGAAAGTACTAGCTGATAGTTACGACGAGCACTTCGGTTTCCAGGAAAAAACCGGTGCAGATGATCTTTGATCAAAAGGCCATTCGCAGGCACCAGGCGCGTCGTTGCAGAATAGGCCGCCAACAATGTCAGCTCTGCCAAATCTCCTTCTGCAGTGTCATTGGCATCGGCCGCGAGAAAATCCGTCATTACCGCCTGCGCGGGGACGCTGAGATGAACCTGCTCTGATGTATCACATTGAAGCAAGGTCAATAAAAGCGCGTGATAAAAACTGCGAAGCTCTTTCGCCGAACCGACAAAACTTTCGATCTCATCCAGATAGAATGTCTCGCTCACGTCCAGGGCATTGTGTCCGGGAGAAGCGCCAAAATTTCTTCCACGACCGAAAGTATAAAAGTAATTGTCGCGATTGATAATGACCGATATCCCAGAACCGCTGGCCAAACCAATAAAAGGGGCCAAGTTAGCTGCGGCCATGCCGCTTTTCTGTGCATCTGCAGAAAGCCCTTTGGCTTCCATAATTTTGGCAATCTCTTTCGACAAGTTGGCCTGCGTGAGAGATTTTTGATTTCCGAGCTCCTCATAGAGCTGATCCAGCCCAGTTTTTTGCAAGGCAAATTGTGACAGAACTTTTTTGTAAACAGTGGGGGCAAAATTGTCGGCTGCGGATTGCAACGAATTTTTCTGAGCTAAAAAGAACGGTCGTTGTGACTCGGGGTCCAGGTAGGCCTGTTTAAGTCCCTTGGCAGAGGTAAGAAAATTAAAATAGGTATCGTTCTGAAATGAAGAAATCTCTACGACCTTAAGACGCGAGATAGAGCCATCGGATGTGGGATTTCGATCACTGAGGGTAGCTGTCGCAGACGAAGAGCAGCGCAATTGCAGGGCTGCCATAAGAATAGAAAATGTCCACATTAGTGCGAGTCTTCGAGACAAAGAGCCTCCTTGAGAGCGATCCACTATAGAATAATGGAATACGCCCGGTTCGCGCAAGTCGGGGCCGCGAAGAACAAACTAGACAAAGGTCATAGGACCCCCGGAAATTGTCCGTTGGCGCTCCAAGGTATTACTGAGCATAATAGAACAATGAGATTCGTTTACGTTCTGGAAGACGATGTAAAATTTCAAAAAGAGATCGTCGAAGCCATTCAATCTTTGGACGATAAGATTCAAATCAGACTGTTCGGTCAGTTGGATCTCTTCGTCGCCTGGATCAAGGAGATGACCCATCACGGACCTAAAGCCATTGCTATGGGCGGTGTTTCTCCCAGCTGGTTGAAGCCAGAGCCCATCGTGGAAGAGCCTCATCAACTGGCCACGGTCATTTCCAAAATTGAATTTCTGGGTGTTCGTCAAATTTCTCTTCTAAAGAAAACTAGAAATCAGTTCGTAAAAAAAAAGATTTGCACAGAAGCAGATCCGACCTCTTTTGTGTTGACCACATTTGACGATCCGGATTTCAAAATCAAAGAGTTGCACGATCGTATTTTAAGCAATGTGATTTACAAGCCCTTCGATCGTCTGATTTTAGAGCAGCATCTGACC
>JABDFK010000075.1 GCA_013286585.1 Deltaproteobacteria bacterium | reverse complement strand
TTCAAAATGGCCTGTGAAGTCTCTGCGTTTTCTTCGGTACCGATCATCACCACTCGGTGCAGAGGGTAACGTCTCAAAAGTTCGGTGATCACCGTAGCAAATGCCATTCGTGGATAATTTCTAACGGCCAAGGTGCTGCCCACGTCTGGGCAGATCAAGAAGTAAGGCCCGGCCACGCCCAAAATATGTTGAACCTCTGCCTGAGTGGCCCGAGGGATGGTAGGACGAACAAGAATTTCTTCCAAGGGCAAGGAGTCCTTATAATTCGGCAACGCAGTTCTGGATTCATAGGCCGCCTTGGTCAGCGACAAATAATTTCTGGAAATATGTGAGTTCTGATTGAAAGCACAGCGGGTCTCATAGAACTCTCCCCGCTCTAGGCCTTCCAGATTGTAGCGATAGAACCCCGCACGACGACGGGACTTCAAGACCCCGACAAACAAGGCTGAAATTCTCATGAAGAGCTCGTAGTCGATGATCAGATCGAAGCGGATTTTTCGCAAACTCAGCAAGACCTTCATTGCCGATAACAAAAAACTCACCGGAGAGTCAGACTCGATCACGTGGATCTTGTCGGCGTCCAGTTTTCCGATGGCTGTCCAAATGGGCAGGCAGGTGCGGCTGACCAGCGCGTGGATTTCTACATTGGGATCAGTTTTTTGCAGATAAGAAATCGATGGCGAAAGCATGACGGAGGCACCCATCTCGAAAAGCTCCACCAACAGAATTTTTTTTGGCAAAAAATTCGGAGAAGACGCCGGAGTCTTCGTCACCAACCGGCCGATAGACCTAACGAGTGAAATCAATCCGCAGGCGGCTTTACCAACGTAACGATCTACGTTTCTAAGCGTGCGAGAATCTTGCATGGGCGAGAGTTGACCATCGTCCTGCTCGGCGTGTCAAGCGGTGTTTTCGCTGGAAATTTCTACAGTGCTTAAGACACCGTAATGATCCGATGTCTGCGGCAACTCATGCAGCACGATTCGAGATTCTAAGACCTTCACTGGTCGCCCACCAACGGGGGCATGATAAATCACATCCACTCGCTGGTCAGGTTCTGAAAGAAATCCGCGATTGACCAAAGGATTCTGATTGTCCCAAGTGAAACCACGCACGTTGGCGGCGACGACATTGCCTTCAGCAAACGTGTCCTGCCATCCATGTGCCCGCAGTTTTAACATTTCAGGTTGAGTATCGGCATCCGAATTGCTGTCACAACAAATCACCGCAGAGGCTCCGGTTCGATCCTGCTCGGCACTGACGGTATTGAGCAGCTCTGTCACTTGATGAATTCGACGCTCGTTGGTCACGCCATTGGCGAAATGGGCGTTGCACACCACCAGCGGCATGTTTTGTAGCTTCAGCGAAACCATCACCAGCCCCCGAGGCTTGATTAAATCTAAAAAGGAACTGATCAAATGCCCTTGACCACATTGCACCTTAAATTTCTGAGTTAACACTTTTTCGACGTGAGTGATCTTTAGACGTGGGTGCAACAATATCAGCAGCCCAAAGCGATCGCCGTTCAACACATTTTTCAGTCTTCGCATTTTAGGCAATAGCCGTTCCAGCAGCTGCAAAATTTTTAAACAGGTCCAGTGCATAAAACCATCACTGCGCTTACCGCAGAAAAAAATTTGATGTTGAGCAAACGAATTTTTGTATTTGATCCTGGCGCGAGGATCGAAAACCTCTTGCAGACAAATGACGTCGGCATCCAGGGACTTCACCAAGTTGATCTGTCGCTCCAAACGCTCGTAGTCCAAACCTTGAGTGCCGGTAAAAATATTGAAAGTAAGGATTTTCAGTTGCATATCTGATTTATCTTTATATTCTGAAACGATGAAAATCTACAAGTCCATTAGTTTGGTTTTTTGCTTGCTACTAGTATCCTGCTCCCACGCACCGATTCCGGTCCAGACTGCGACGGAAAACAAGACTCTGCTTGCATGCCCAAATACCGCCGGATTCCGACCAGATCAAAGTCAGCCCGCTGGCCAGGCCAACATGAAAATCCCCATCGAGCACATTCTGGTGATCATGCAAGAAAATCATTCCTTTGACTCTTATCTGGGTTCTTTGGCCTTACATTCGAAAAATGTGAACGGCATCAGCCCAGAACTGTTCAATTTGGACAAGAATCAAAAAAGGGTTCCCGTCTATCATGAAACCAACCTCTGTGTCGCAGATGTCGATCACACGTGGAATGGAATGCATAAGTCTTGGAACAACGGCCTCAATGACCAGTTCGTCGTGCTGAACGACACGCGAACCATGGGCTATTACACCGAAAAGGAGCTGCCATTTTATTACGAGCTAGCTAAAAAATTCGCCATTTCTGATACCTATTTCGCCTCGGCGATGACCCAGACCAATCCCAACCGCTATTTTCTATTAGCGGCCACGGCCTTCGGCGAAGTGGCTAACGTGGATCCCCCCAATGACGACCAATATTCTCAGAAAACCATTTTCGACACCCTGACCGACCATGGAATCAGTTGGACCTACTACACGGATAGCCCCGGCTACTTGCAATATTTCCGTCCCTTAGTTCGGCGAAGCCTGGCCCATATGAAAAAAATGATCGACTACCAAAACGATTTAAAAAATGGTCATCTGCCGCAAGTCGCCTTCATCGACGCCGCCTGGGATGTCGAAGATGAACATCCG
>JABDFK010000074.1:1343-2788 GCA_013286585.1 Deltaproteobacteria bacterium | reverse complement strand
CGTCGCCAGACAAATCCGCCGCAAATTTGTTAGAGACGGGTGTTCCAGAACACATTGCATGAGCCACTTCGCCAGGCCTTTCGTGCGATATTCATCCTCCACGTACACGTCACAAATCCACGCAAAGCTGGCAGAGTCCGTGACCACACGAGCATAGCCAATCTGCCGATTTTTTGCAGCGCTGTCGTAGAGCCCAAAGCACAGAGAGCCTTCGATGGATTTCTCTACCACGCTCTTGGGAATTTCGAGGCTCCAATAGGCTTGCGTGGATAGAAATCTGTGGATGGGCTCAATCTGCAGCAGGGTTTTGTCTGTGCTGATCAGGAAATGCTGCTTTTCCCAGGACTTGGTTTTGTGCATAGGTTCGAGCCTTTCTGGCATCAAAAGTGCTTAGTCTTCAGCTGATATGCTCAGTCGGTTTAATACTGTATTTAAGACTCTGTTTCTGTCAATTCTCCTGACAGTGGTGCCGTTGCGCGCGGTGCTGGCGGCAGGGTCATCGGATGCGCTTTGCCTGCAGAAGCTAAAGGCACAGATGAAGAGTCGCTCCTTGGTCTTTGATGCCAATGTGGGCCATCCCGCAGGCTTACCCAATTTCACCGCAGTGAACGATGAAATTCAGAAGCACCGTGTTTCTAGCACCAGTTTTGGTTACACTCGTTCAGCTTCCACGGGAAAGATTTCTTCGATGGGCGTGACTTACTCCATGAATTTGAGCCAGTTTGAAACCGCTTCTATGGAGTATTCAGTGAGCGCGTTTTCCAACAAAGATTTTCCAAATGTCCTTTTTGACGTCGTATTGACCTACAAGACTCATCAGCGGACTGGCGGAGGTCGTGGCACATTGCTGGTTCAAAATTTTGACGTGGACCATGATTGCGCCAGCAGTTTGAAGGCCACCGAATACACCACCTATCGGCGTCAGGATGGAAATCTCAGTCTCACGGATCTGACTCTACACCCGGGTAACGAGGCCGGTGACGTGAGTGCCCAGCAGAAATCGGTGGCGTTACCACAGGGAGTTGGCTCAGAGTTTGATCCCCAGTACGATGGTTCGGTCCGGAAGATTTTGGCAAAATACTCTCACGGCCTTAGTGCTTATACTTTCGGGCGGTATGATACACCGATCACCAAAATTACCATGGATTTTGCCCATTCCGAGGCTCAGCCCACAGGGTTCCGACGATTTCCAGTGAAACTGGAATTTTCTTCGGTGCAGCCATTCTTTGGTTATGAAAACTACACCGAAAAATCAGACGCAAGTTTTGTGATCGTTGCTGCTGCTCCGGACGTCGAAGAATGGTCCAATTTGACCAATGAAACTTGGTCCAATGCCAGCCTGATAGCAATACCCCGACAGGTGGTGGAGGACAAAGATCTGCTAGCGTCCGGTGCTGATATCAGCGCGGATTTGAAGACGGCTTTGCCATTGCGGTTTTCCAATA
>JABDFK010000074.1:0-1333 GCA_013286585.1 Deltaproteobacteria bacterium | reverse complement strand
ATATGTCCGCTTACTGGCTGTTGCAAGATGAAAAGCCGTTAACGGCAGCGGGCCCTTATCGTTATGAATATTTACTCACGCGACATGTGGCGCCCTTTCCCGCCAGCGGTGATCCACTGGTGGTCGATCCAGTTCGGCTGAGTTCAGATCCATTTCTTCGCGAGTCTGAACTGGTGCAAGTCCATGCGCCGGAGGTGGAGCGGCTGCTACAGCGACTGGATCAATATCGCGGGCTGAATGATCGCTTGGCCGTCGCCCGACACATCGAAGATTTGGTCTTGAGCACTTTGCCGAAATTTGATGATGAAGCCGTCAAAGAGGACGAGATCATTCGGCTGAGCACGGTGCAAATCCTGCAACGCGGAAGTGGAGTCTGCCAGCATTACGCGAATTTATTCGCGGCCCTGGCCAGAGGCATGGGAATTCCCACCCGAATCATCTCTGGATTTGATCTATCAAATGCGGGGGCAGGCGGGCACGCGTGGAATGAAATCGAAGTCCGCGAAGGCGTTTGGCTGCCCATCGATCCGCAGATCCCAGATCTCCATTTGGTGAGCACTTGGTACTATCTTCCAATGTCGATTTCCAATAGCGATGAATTCACCACGGTCAGCCAAGCGACGATGGATGAGTTTTTGCTCTCTGCAATGCAGTTCGATTTCACGCCACGCCGCTGATCTATTTCGGTTTATTCTTTTCGCTCATCAGTACGAGCACGGCTTGTTCTTCAAGGGGTCGTGTTCCTGGTGTCAAGTGGTGGAAGACTTCGGCCAGAAGGCCACTTCGGTAAGCCTTAAAAATAAATGGATCAATGTAGTTATCCCGAGCAGTGGCCATTTCATTTCCCAGTCGATCGGCGGTGGCTGTCGCTGCGGCCTCTTCCACTTTCTTCAGCTGAGCAGGTTCGACGGGCGGTGGTCCGCTGTCATAGAGAAACTTGGCGGCAGTGACTGTACCCACCCAGGTGCGGATATCTTTGGCTGAAAATTCAGCCGAGGTGTTTGCCTTGATGTAATCATTGACGGCATCATCGGTGACATCAAAAAGAAGTTGATCGGGTTTTTTCTGCTGGATGATTTCGCGAATAAGATTGGCCACGGCTTGGTCTTTAACAGTGATCTCGTGGGCAACGCCTTCTTTGCCGATGAAGGAAAATGAAATCAGTTTTTTTCCCACAGAGACCACGTGTTTAATTTTAAGAGTGGTCAGTCCGTAGTGCTCATTTTCCTTGGCCGACTTAACGCTGCCAATGCGGATTCCAGCGATGTCCATCAAGCGCACGACCGCAGCCAGGCGCGCATTTTCGTCATCGGAAGATTTCTCTAGATCCCGG
>JABDFK010000073.1 GCA_013286585.1 Deltaproteobacteria bacterium | reverse complement strand
GTCGATCTTGCTAAGAAAGCCACGCAAAGTCCAGTCTGGGGGCGCGAAACTCTCTCAAACATTGCAAAGTGTTATATCCCTCTTAAGTCTTTGCTTCGGCGAATAATTTGATCGATATTCAGCGAATATTACCCATCACGCACGCGCGACAGCCCGGAGAGTTTATGAAAATTTTTGTTTGTGTGAAGCAGGTCCCAGACACAGAGACCAAAATCAAGGTCGGTGCCGATCAGCAGATCGATCCGACCGGCATCAAGTGGGTGATGAACCCCTATGACGAGTACGCTGTTGAAGAGGCCATTAAACTTCGCGAAAAAAATCCCGGCGCGCAGGTTTGGGTTGTGACCCTGGGTCCAAAGGCACGAGCCTCAGAGGTTTTGCGCACAGCTTTAGCCATGGGTGCCGATGAAGGAATTTTGATCGATACGCCCGCCAATCTGGAATCCATGGCCACCGCGAAAGCTCTTTCGCAGGTGATTCAGCAAGAGGGCGGGGCCAAGCTCATTTTCACCGGTAAAGTCGCGATCGATGCCAACGCTTCTTCAGTGAGCCAAATGTTGGCAGAATTTTCCAACATGCCACACACCACTGTGGTTTCAAAGTTTTCCATGGACGCCGAAAATGTCACCGTAGAACGCGAGGCCGAGGGCGGTCAGCGGGAAATCGTACAGATGGGAACCCCGTCCGTCATTGGTGCCAACAAGGGTTTGAATATGCCCCGATATGCCAGCTTGCCGGGCATTATGAAGGCGAAGAAAAAGGTTTTGAAAGAAATCTCCTTTGATTCATTGGGAATTTCCATGCCGGCAAAAACTAAAACCCTGGGTCTAGAGCTTCCGGCGGACAAAGCCGCGGTGAAGCTCATGTCTGGAGATATGTCCGCGCAAGTGAGTTCGTTGGTCAAATTACTCCGTGATGAAGCGAAGGTGTTGTAATGGGAAAAGTTCTAGTTTTTGCTGAATTTCATAATGCTCAACTGAAGCGAAGCGCTTTGGAACTTCTGTCCGCGGCTAAAGCCAGTGGTCACACTGTGGTTGCGGCGGCCGTGGGCTCCCAGGCTGAGGCCGTAGCGAAAGAGGCTGGTCTTTACGGTGCCACTGAATTCCACGTGATCAAGGACGGCGGTTTTGACAAGTACAATCCGGAGCTCTTCACTGCAGGTCTTTCAGAGATCATTAAAAAATCTGGAGCCAACATCGTGCTGGCGTCCGCTTCTAGCTTGGGAAAAGACCTTTTCCCGCGAGTGGCGGCGCGATTGGATGCCGGCATTCTTTCCGACTGCACCGAGCTGCAAATTTCTGGCGACAACGTCAACGTGAAGCGGCCCATTTACTCCGGAAAATGTTTTGCAAAAATGTCTTTTGAGGCGGTCCCGCTGAAAATCGTTCTGATGCGTCCCAACCAGTTGCCGGTGGCAGCGGCGGGTTCTGGCACTGCTAGCGTGGTCGCCCATACGGTTAGTGTCCCATCACTAAAAACTCTGATCAAAGAAGTGGTCAAGGGCGCCTCTGAAAAATTGGATTTAACTGAAGCCAACATCATTGTCTCCGGCGGAAGAGGGCTGAAAGAGGCCGCTAATTTTAAATATCTAGAGCAACTGGCAGAAGTCTTGGGCGCGACCGTTGGAGCTTCTCGCGCGGTGGTGGATGCCGGCTGGGTTCCTCACGATTTGCAGGTGGGTCAGACGGGCAAGACCGTGGCTCCGTCATTGTATATCGCTGTGGGAATTTCGGGGGCCATTCAGCATCTGGCCGGAATGAGCGGCAGCAAAGTCATCGTTGCGATCAACACCGACGCCAATGCGCCGATCTTCCAAAAGGCGACTTACGGAATTGTCGGCGATTTCGCAGAAGTGCTTCCGAAGTTAACCGAAGAGTTCAAACGCGTATTGGCCTGATCACTTGAGAATAGTTAGAAAATATTTTTTTCCATTTCTGTTTTGGCTGATCTATAAGGCCATCTCTTTCACTTGGAGGGTGGAGCTCTCGGAGCCTCCGGACCTAAAAGAGCGTCTTAGAAAAAAACTGCCGACGCTATTTGCCCACTGGCATGGCGATGAAATTGTTTTGTTGTCGTTGATTGGTCCTTATCGAACAGCCACAATGACCTCCACAAGCAAAGATGGCGAGATGATGACGACGCTGGTTCACTTGGTCGGCGGAAAGACTTCGCGAGGCTCTAGCACTCGCGGCGCTGTCGGTGCGCTGAAGGGATTGCTGCGCCTAATAGTGGACGGCGGCAGAAACTGCAGCCTAGCCGTTGATGGTCCAAAAGGTCCTCTTCACAAAGTGAAGCCCGGTGTTTTTGAAATCAGTCGTTTGGCCAAAATTCCTATCTACACCTCTGGCATTGCCTGCGATCGTGCCTGGAGATTTGAGAAATCCTGGAATAAAACTTATTTTCCAAAACCTTTTGCACGAGTGGCCATCTGTTGGGCTCACGCAATGCCGCCGATCACTCGCGATCAAGATCCACGCAGCGAAGATCTTGCAAAAAGCCTAGAGAACGCGCTGCATAACGCGGGAGCCTTATCCCGCAAACAAATTGCGACCCACTAAAACCCAGTGTTAGCCTTATTAAGTGGTTCAACCTTAAGGAAGAGGAAAAGATGAAGAGAATCTCAGCTTTAGTTATTGGTGTGCTTGTTGGCTTTTCGGTGGTCCCAGTTCTTTCTTTGGCTGAAGCTGGCAAGGAAGAGGTCGTGGCTATTGTCGGCACAAAAAAAATCACCCTGGAAGACTTCAACAAAAAATTCGACATGGTGAAGGGGCGCGCTATCAATCCGCCGACCAAACAGCAGTTCCTTGAAGACCTGATCCGTTTTGAGGTTGGTCTGCAAGAGGCCGAAAAGAAAAATCTGGAAAAAGACCCGGTGGTTCAGCAGCGAATGAAGGAAGAGGTTTATAAGGCCCTTCT
>JABDFK010000072.1 GCA_013286585.1 Deltaproteobacteria bacterium | reverse complement strand
GCCAAGATCCATCTTCTAGCGAAGCCTGCATTTGCAGAATTTGATCTTCTAGTTCGTTCAGCCGTTTTTCTGTCCCTTCGGTCTTACGGCGCAGACTCTTAGCCTTGTGAAAACTTCGCTCGCGATTTTCCGCACGCGATAGCTTGCGATCGTAAAGATCACCCAAGTGATCTGGAATGGCGGCCGAAGTTTTCAGAATCTCTCCCAGTTCAAAATATCTGGTGATGGAAGTCAGTTCGCTAACAAAGAAGTACGGCGAAATTCAGGCGATCGATTCGCTGAATTTCAATATCAAAAAAGGCGAGGTCGTTGGATTTTTGGGGCCGAATGGCGCGGGCAAATCGACGACAATGAAAATCATCACGGGATATATGGCGCCCACTTCTGGTTTTGCGAAAGTGGATGGGTATGACGTTTTTGAATTTCCCTTGGAAGTGAAAAAGAGAATTGGTTACTTGCCAGAGACTCCACCAGTTTACACGGACATGTATGTTCAGGACTATCTTCGCTATGTGGCGCAGCTGAAGGGTGTGGAGAAAAGCAAACTGAAATCCAGTGTCGACATGGCTTTAGAGAAAACCAATTTGACTCAAGTTCGCAAACGCTTGATTCAAAATCTTTCGAAAGGTTTTCGACAACGGGTCGGAATTGCTCAAGCTTTGGTCTCTGATCCCGAGGTTCTAATTCTCGATGAGCCAACAGTGGGCCTTGATCCAAAGCAAGTGGCCGAAATTCGCGATCTGATCAAAGAACTGCGCGGCAAGCACACGATCATTCTTTCCACGCACATTTTGCCAGAGGTGCAGGCCGTCTGCGAACGCATCATCATCATCAACAAGGGTCGCATTGTGGCCCAGGATTCTCTGCAGAATCTGTCGGGGCTTAAAAGTAGCGCTCAGAAAATCAATCTGCGCATTCGTCGTCCTCAGGATGACATGGCCAAAATTTTGGGCGCGCTCAAGGGCGTGAAGGGCGTGCACACCGGTGTGACTCGCAACGATTGGACCTTGGACGCTGAAAATCAAGAAGAAATCATCGAGTCCATCGCCAAAGAGGTGATGAGTCGCGGATACGGCTTGCTCGAAATCAGTTCGGCCAAAGCGGACTTGGAAGATGTTTTCCTTAAGCTCACATACGGCGACAGTGCTAATTCTCCGGAGGCCCATCATGGATAAAATCTCTGCGATCTTTATGAAAGAAATTCGCGGATTTGTTTTCAATCCCAACTTCTTCGTCGTCTGCGGGCTTTGCACCGCGGTGATGAGCTGGGTTTATCCGATTCAGTTGAATATGTTTGTTCAGGAGCTGCAGAATTACGTCTATCAAATGCAAATTCCGAAAAACCAACTGAACATTCACTACGCGGTTTTTCTGCGACATCTCTCTTACCTGAATCTGATGCTCATATTAGTGGTGCCGGCACTGACCATGAGACTTTTTTCTGAAGAGAAAAAAATGCGCACCTTCGACTTGTTGCTGACGTCGCCGGTGACTTCGGCACAAATCGTGATCGGTAAATACCTTTCCGTGATGTGCGCGATTCTTGTGATCGTGTTCCTAGCTTTCCTTTATCCGGCGATCACCGCATTCTTCGCTCACATCAATTGGGCCGTACTGGGCATCGCGTTCATGGGAATTTTTCTGGTCAGTGCCGTTTATGCCGGAATGGACTTGTTCTGTTCTTCCCTGACGGAGTCCGCCATTGTCTCCTATGTCATGGCCGTGATTTTCAATGTGGCCATTTGGTTTGTGGGAATCGGCGGGGAGATTGTGGATAGCCCTCTGGCGCGCAAAATCTTCGAGCACATTTCCTTAAGCCAACATCTGTCGTCGTTGGTCGAGGGCACTATTCGCACCGGAACCTTGGTGTTCTTCGCCACGGTGATTTTTCTATTCGCATTTTTATCTGAAAGAGTCGTCGAAAGCGCACGGTGGAGGTAGATCATGAGTAAACTGGGTGGTATTCTTGCGTTATTCTCTGGCTTAAGTCTTCTTTCCTTCATCATCGTCAAATTCCTAGTGGGCTGGGTTCCGTTTCTATGGATCGCGCTGGGACTCTTCGTTGGATTGTTCATCGGTTCGATATGGACGGATCGCAAATTCTACCGCGATTTTTTCTCGATGAAGACCACACGCCAAGGTATGAGCATGGGCGGGATGATCGCACTCGTATTAATTTTGGTGATCGCGGTGAATTTCATCGCCGTCCGAAAATATTGGACCTTTGATTATTCCTTGGCCAAGGTGAACACGCTCTCTGATCAATCGATCAAGATGGTGAAATCCTTGTCCGAAGATCTGCACATCATTTATTTTTACAAAAATGGCACTGAGGGCGTCGAAGCTCTCAAGCATGGCTTCACCGACCTGATGAAGAAGTACCAAGATCAGAGCGACCGGGTGAAGTTAGAGTTCGTCGAAATTGACGAGCGTCCGGACCTCACCGAGAAATACGCGATCAAGCAAGGTACTCAAGTCGTTGTCATGGAGTACCAAGGTCGACAGAGCCGGATCGAAAAGGTCGACGAGCAGGAAGTCACCTCAGGCATCGTCAAGGTAACTAGAACCACCGACAAAAAGGTCTATTTCCTCACCGGGCACGGCGAACTGGATTTCACTGAGGCCAAAGATGGCGCATCAATTTCAAAACTGAAAGAGCTTCTGACTGGCAACCGCTACACGGTGCTGGAATATTCTTTCAACAAGTCGACCAAAGTACCAGACGATGCGGATATGTTATTCATCGTCGGAGCGCGAATGAACTTCCTCGATGTGGAGGTGAAAGCCATCGAAGAATATTTACGAAGTGGTGGAAGCCTGATTTTGGCGCTGTCTTCAGGAATGAAAACAGGCCTTGAGCCCATGTTGAAACACGTGGGCATTACCGCCAAGAATGATTACATAGCCTCTACCATTCCAACCGCGAAGGGAATTGTGGTGGACCCTAGATTTGCTCGGGGCAGTG
>JABDFK010000071.1:2508-3025 GCA_013286585.1 Deltaproteobacteria bacterium | reverse complement strand
AAACGTGAGTGCCCTTCATGAATCTCAAAGGCTGCGGTAGTGCCGGCGCATCGAATTCCTGATCCAAAACGACGCTTTCTTCAAAAGCCGCCAATTCGAAATTCAGTTTGCGGTAAAAATCATAGAGATTGGTCCACAGCAAAGCCACATCGCATTCTTGGCGCTCGGCCTCAGCCAGGCATTCCTTCAGAATTTGTTGGCTCAGTCCTTGTCCGCGCCGATCGGTATCGGTCACGACGCTACCAATTGCTGCTACTTTGAAAATAATGGCCGGAGTTTTGATGATGAGCGGCTTTAATACCGCGTGGGATAAAACCTTGTTACCCTCTGTAATGATACGGATATTGCCAATATTAGCGGGGCTCAACGCCGTCGGATATTCGTTGGCAATGGACCAAGTCGAATCCGGTCGTAAGTTCGCATTGAGGAACTCAAGAACTTTGGGGAACTCATTTTCTCTGGGCGCACGGGGTCCATCCATGGATACCTCCTACATTTCAGTTTACCGGGCTTTGAC
>JABDFK010000071.1:0-2498 GCA_013286585.1 Deltaproteobacteria bacterium | reverse complement strand
CTTTGACAGGAAAATGAAAATTAAGCTATAAAACAGGACTAAGAAACAGGTACTTTTTGGGTCTTTTTTTTGATGGAGGCCGGCATGGCTGATAAAACGCAATCTTGGAAGCAAAATATCACGGGTAAAGTCTTTGTCGATCAGTCCTGTATTGCCTGCGATGCCTGTGTTTTGGCCGCTCCCAATAATTTTAAGATGGATGAAGGAGATGGCCATGCCTACGTCTCGAAACAGCCCTCAACTCCTGAAGAAGAAGCTGCCTGCAAAGAAGCCCTTGAAGGTTGCCCAGTCGAGGCCATCGGCAACGACGGTGATAGCTGATCCGGTTCTTTTCGTTCGTCGACTCAAAAAACATTATCCCACTGCGCACTGTGAGCTGAATTATCGAAATCCTTTTGAACTATTGATAGCGACAATCCTGTCGGCCCAGTGCACTGACGTGCGGGTCAATATTGTGACTAAGGTCCTGTTCGAAAAATTTCCAACCGCAGAAACTTTGGCGACTGCGAACTCTGCGGAAGTCGAAGAAATCATCAGATCCGCTGGATTTTTTAAAAACAAAACGAAAAATATCATCGGCTGTGCCAAGGCTTTGGTCCAGCAACACCAAGGTCGAGTTCCGCAGACGATGGAAGAGCTCGTCGAGCTCCCAGGGGTGGGCCGAAAAACGGCCAATGTGGTCTTGGGAAATGCCTTTGGAATTTCCTCCGGAGTGGTCGTCGATACTCACGTCACTCGGCTGGCCAATCTCTTCGGCTGGACGAAATCCCAGGATGCCGTTCAAATTGAAAAAGATCTCAATCAAAAAATTCCGAAAGAAGATTGGATTCTGTTTTCCCATCTGTTGATCTGGCATGGTCGAAAACTCTGTAAGGCCAGGAATCCTAGTTGCGAGACCTGCTTCTTGTTTGACCGTTGTCCTCGCTTAGGGCTCTAATGAAGAAGAATGTTTTCATCTTTCATCGAGAGCGTTAAATATGTTGGCCATTTAATTCCCGTAGCGTTCTTGCGGATTTTCATGGGCTATTACTATTTGCAGCAAGCACTTTTTAAATTCAACGGGGATTTTCTGGCGCGGCCAAGGCTGGCGGCCCAGATCGCCGATGTGTTGCCGGGATTGAATGCACCGGAGTGGTACAAAATGCTCATCGAGCGGATGGTGATTCAACACTGGCAGGGCTTCGCCTTCATCGTGCTAGGAATTGAATTCACCATCGCCTTATCTTACCTGCTGGGTTATGTCGTCCGTCCCGTGGCCATCATTGGAGTGGTTGTATCGCTCAACTATTTGATCTTATTGGGCAGTGGAACGGATGATCTTTATCGGACTTTCATTGCCGTGCATTTGGCCATGGCGTGGATCGGCGCCGGGCGGTGCCTGGGTTTCGATTATTACTTCTTCAAGCGTCGCCGCGGAATTTGGTGGTAAGGCCATGAGGCATTTTCTGACATTTGTGGCGGCGGTCTTCTTGGGGTTATTTCTGGCACTTTTTGTTCGTCGCAGCCAGGATCCCGAGCGTGATTCCAGGCCCGTACTTCGTGTTTATGCGTCCTCTTCCTTTATCAGGCAGTGGGGACCTGGCCCGTGGCTGAAGGAAAAATTTGAGGGCAGTTGCGATTGCAAGGTCGAATATCATGATGCCGCCGACAGCATTTCCCTGATTCAACGAGTGAAGTCAGAGCCTAAAAATAAATCCGCCGATTTAGTTTTAGGTTTTGATCAGTATGATCTAGAAATGGCGCAGTCGGGAATGGAATGGAAAAGCATCAAAGTCGATTCGCAACAATTTGAAGAGCCCGTCCGCCCCTTGCTTTCGCGCACCAGCTTCACACCATACGATTGGGGAGTCTTGGCTTTCATCGCTCATCGCAATGGTAAGTCTCTTCCCACCAACACCGAAGATCTTTTGGCCCCAGAGTTAGCCTCGAATATTTCATTGCAAGATCCCCGCACCAGTTCACCTGGTCTGCAGTTTTTGTTGTGGCTGATTCAGGTGAAGGGCGAAGAAAAGGCCTTTCAGTTTTTGCAAAAATTCAACGGGCAGGTAAAGGCTTGGGGCGCGAACTGGTCATTGTCCTATGGTTTGTTTGAAAAGGATCAGGTGCAGTTGACTTTCTCTTATGTGACTTCGCCTGTGGCCAGCATCAAAGAAAATCCTCAGTCCGATGTGGTGGCCTTACCGTTCACCGAGGGACATCCAGTGCAATATGAGTTTTTGGGCATTCCTTCGACCTGTCAGAACTGCGATTTGGCGGAAAAATTTGTGGGATTGATGCTGTCCCGTGAAGGTCAAAAAGTGATCATGGAAAAAAACTACATGTTCCCAGTGATCAAAGGCGTAACTACTGGCACGCTTTTCGAATCCGTGCCTCAATTTAAAATGATCGACATGACGGTCATTCCCAATCAGGCAGAGCGCGAAAGAATACTGAAAAAATGGTCGCAAGTCCGTCGCGCCGAATGAAGAGAGTCTCCTTGGTTCCAGCGCTGGGGCTTT
>JABDFK010000070.1 GCA_013286585.1 Deltaproteobacteria bacterium | reverse complement strand
CAGAAGTGGGCTCTATGGTGGTCACTCAGCAGGTCGACGCCATGAGAGCGCTCGGGACGTCACCGATCAAAAAAATCGTAGTCCCCCGAGTTTTGGCGACGCTGATCACGCTTCCAATTTTGGGAGCACTAGCGAATGTCGTCGGGATCTTAGGTGCCATCGTCATCGGCCGCTCGGAACTGCGCCTGGACGTCGGATTTTTCATGCAGAAAGTTTTGAGCACCATTCATTTGGTGGATTTCTATTCAGGCTTCGGTAAAACCGTGGTCTTCGCTTTACTGATTTCGTTCTTGGCTTGTTACTACGGATTGAACGTGAAGGAAGGCGCCAAAGAGGTCGGAATTTCCACCACCAAGGCCGTCGTCACCACGTCAATATTGATTTTGGTGGGCGATTTTTTCTTAACGAAATTCTTCTGGGTGATTGAACAATGGATTTAATTGAGGTGTTCGATTTTCATAAACAGTTCGGCACTAAAGTGGTGCACTCAGGTGTGAACTTCAAGGTTCGCAAAGGAGAATGCCTGGGGCTGATTGGCGGCTCCGGAACTGGAAAATCGGTTCTGCTACGAAGTCTGATCGGTCTTTCACGTCCCGATCAAGGCAGAATCCTCTTCGAGAATCGTGACATCACTGGACTCAGCGAAAGTGAGCTCATCGAAGTTCGAAGAAAGATCGCCTATGTCTTTCAAGGTGGGGCTCTCTTCGACTCAATGACTGTCTATGAAAATTTGGCTTACCCTCTGCGTGCCCACACCCAATTGGGCGAGGCCGAAATCGCCGAGAAAATTAAGTTTCAGTTATCCGAGTTCGGCCTCCAGGGCAACGAAGAGGTCTATCCCGTCAATCTGTCCGGCGGAATGCAGAAGCGTGTGGGCCTGGCCCGCTCGATCATCATGGATCCGGAAGTGATTCTCTATGACGAACCTACGGCGGGACTGGATCCTTTCAACACCAAGCGCATTCAAGAGATGATTTTGCAAATGAAGGCCAAAGGCCGTACTTCGATTTTAGTCACTCATGACATGCCCGTAGCTTTCGCCGTCTGCGATCGCATCGCCATGTTGATGAATGGTCGCATCGAAGCCATTGGCAGTGTCGATGAGATGGAAGAAAAATCCAATCATCTTATTTTGCAATTCGTGCAGGGGGAGATCCGCTAATGGACAAATCACACAATCGGAATTTGCGCGTTGGCATTTTTCTAGCCGTGGGTATCTTCACTCTGATGGCCTCTATCATGCTTTTGGGCGGTGACAAAGCCTTCCTTGCAAAACACGTAACCCTGCTAGCGAAGTTGGATCAAGTTCAGGGACTAGACCGCGGCAGCGTCGTCAGTCTGGCTGGTGTCGTCATTGGCAATGTCGCCACCATCAAGTTTTCGCCAGAGAAAAAATCCCTCATGGTCGAGATGAAAATCCAAGAAGAATTTTTACCGATGCTCACCGAAAATGCGCACGCCGATGTCCGCACCCAAGGCGCCCTTGGCGACAAATACATTTATATCGCTCCGGGGGATCCGACTGCACCTGGCCTAAAAGATGGTGATACCATTCAGACCACCAAATCCTCTGACATCTTAGGTATGCTGGCAGAAAAGTCCGGCGAAGCCGCCAAGATTTTCGACATCATCGACGAAGTCTACAAGCTGACCCACATCATCAATGCCGACGGACGCTCGGAAAGAATTATTTCCAACTTCGTCGACGCCAGCGAAAACATGAAAGCCATGAGCGAAGATGGAAAAAAACTGATGTCCGATATTCGCGGTGGAAGCTCTCAGCACCTGAAACAATCCATTGAGCATTTGAACTCGGTGCTGACGAAAATAGACCGCGGCGATGGCTCTTTAGGTGCATTGATCAACGATCCCACTCTGCATGAACGACTGAAAGTCATTCTAGGGGCAGACACTCACAAACAATCCATTCAGTCTTTGATTCGAACTTCCATCCAAAAAGGTGGCAACTAACTTTCGTCGCCTTCCTTCATCAGGCGTTCGATAGAATCCCGCAGCTCTTGCTTATGATAGTCATCGGAAGGCACGGCCTTGCGATCCAAAGTCAGGTGAATCCCCTTGATGTAATTAATGCCCAGTTTTTTATTGATGGAATTCTTGAGCGGATCCAACATGAAAATCAGCTGCTGCATCCACGAAGCATTTTTCACCCAAACGTAGAGCGTGCCCCGGCGGTAGCCCACAGGTTCGCTGATCTCTCCGATGGAGGCGCCGGCAAATTCGGCCCACTTTCGCCACAGTTTCCAGCGAATGAACTGTTCTGACAGCGCCGACTTGCCATTTTCAAAAAGTCCATGTAGGACCTCGGAGCTGTTAGAGAGTTTTGAGTTGGGTTTAGATGCCATAGGTTGAGGTTTACAGTCATGAGTATTTCGTTTCAAGAAAAACCAAAAATTTCCGTGGTGGGTGCTGGCCTGGCGGGCTCTGAATGCGCGCTGCAATTGGCAAACCTCGGATATCAGGTCGATTTGTACGAAATGCGTGGCCAGACGATGACGCCGGCGCATAAAACGTCGAACTTTGCAGAGCTTGTGTGCTCCAACTCCTTCGGCAGTCAAAGTGATGGGTCCGCCCCACATCAACTCAAGTGGGAGGCCGAACGCCTAGGCAGTTTCGTTTTGAAAGCCGCTCATCAAGCTGCAGTTCCAGCTGGCCAAGCATTGGGCGTCGACCGCGAAGTCTTTTCGCAAACGCTGACGGACTGGGTCCGCGGCAATCCCAACATTCACGTTCACTCACAAGTCATCGAAAGCCTCGATCAAATTCCCCGGCCTGCGGTGATTGCAACGGGGCCACTGACTCACGAAAAATTGTCCGAATCCTTGCAAGCTCATTTCGGCGGAGATTTCCTCTATTTCTTCGACGCCATCGCACCGATCATCGACGTCGACTCCGTCAACATGGAGATCGCGTGGAAACAAGATCGCTATGACAAGGGCACCGCCGACTACATCAACTGCCCATTCAACAAAGATCAGTACTTCGCATTCATCAACGAAGTCACCGCCGCCAAAAAGATCGAACCCAAACATTTCGAGACCACCAATTTCTTCGAAGGCTGCATGCCCATCGAAGTCATGGTCGAGCGTGGCCCGCATACGTTGAGATTCGGTCCGAT
>JABDFK010000069.1 GCA_013286585.1 Deltaproteobacteria bacterium | reverse complement strand
TGCGAGTGTTGAGCCTGGCTACTCGCTCTTCCACACCCACTAGGTCAATCGTTGGACTGGACACCGGAACCCCCTTACGAAAAGAGTGCCTATTTTCATTACAATGACCCCAGAACTCAAGGCTTTTTAAAGTTTTTACTGGTTTTGTAATACTTTTTTGGGCAGATTGAGCGCGAATGTCGATGACGGTGTGGACGGTGGGGCTGAATGGTTCATTTTTCTGGCGTGGTTAAGCAATACGGAAACAGGATTCTTTACAAGAATGCCTCTTTTCAAATCAATCCTGGCGAAAAAATCGGCTTGGTCGGCTCCAATGGCTCAGGTAAAACCACGGTGTTTCGTATTCTGATGAATGAAGAAGGCATCGACAGCGGCTCCGTCACCCGACCGGAAAAAATCAAGATCGGCTATTTTTCCCAGAACATCGAAGAGATGTCCGGTCGCTCGGCCATCGGCGAAGTCATTTCCGGTGTCGGAAATTTCGCTGCCATCAAAACCCGCTTGGCCGCACTGGAATTGCAGTTATCAGAGCCTCTCGACGAAGACAAAATGACCAAAGTTCTGGAAGAGTACGGCGAGCTTCAAGGAGAATTCGAACGCATCGGCGGCTATGAACTAGAATCGCGTGCGGCCGAAATCCTGACCGGACTTGGGATCGGTCCCGAAGACTACAATCGCCCCACCGAAAGCTTCAGCGGTGGCTGGAAAATGCGGATCGCACTTGCGAAAATTCTGGCGATCAATCCTGACGTGCTGTTAATGGACGAGCCCACCAATCACTTGGACCTGGAAAGCATCATCTGGCTGGAAGAGTGGCTGCGCAATTTCAAGGGCTCGATCCTGATGACCAGCCATGATCGCGACTTCTTGAACCGCCTAGTCAATAAAATCATCGAAGTCGCCCAGCAGACCATCACCGTCTATTCAGGCAACTACGATTTTTACGAGCGTGAAAAAGCCATCCGCAAAGACAACTTGATTGCCTCTGCCAAGCGCCAAGAGGATATGCTGGCCAAAGAGCACGAATTCATTTCGCGTTTTGCGGCACGGGCTTCTCACGCGGCACAAGTGCAATCACGTGTGAAGAAATTGGAAAAAATTGAACTCGTGGAAATTCCAACCGAAGACCGGGCCTTTGAATTTGAATGGCCCACCCCTCCCCGCGGTGGCGACGAAGTGGTCAAGATTGAAAACCTGGGAAAAATTTGGACCACCGCCGAAGGCAAGGAAAAATCCGTTTTTCAAAGCGCCAATGCTTTGGTGAAACGCCTGGACCGCATTGCCGTTGTCGGTGTCAACGGCGCCGGCAAGTCCACATTGATGAAAATCTTGACCGGCGATGCTGAGCCCACGTCCGGGAAATACACCATCGGCGCTAATATTTCTGTGGGGTACTTCAGCCAAAACTCCCTGGATGTCTTGGATCCTAGCAACACAGTTTTGGAAGAGGTCCATGGGCACATTCCCAATGCCAATTTAGGTTATGTGCGCAACCTTTTGGGCACCATGAAGTTCTCTGGCGATGATGTGGAAAAACGCATCAGCATTCTTTCTGGGGGCGAAAAAAGCCGCGTGGTTTTGGCCACCATTCTTTCCCGTCCAGTGAATTTGCTGATTCTAGATGAGCCCACCAATCACTTGGACATCGCATCGCGTGAAGTCTTGCTCAATGCCATTAAGAATTTTCCGGGCACCGTGATGATCGTCAGCCATGATCGCCATTTCTTGCGTGAAATCACTACAAGGGTTTTTGAGCTCGACAAGAATCAACTGCTTGTGACCGACGGCACTTGGGATTACTATTTAGAAAAGAAGGCGCAGGGAAAATGACTTTCAAGTATCAAAGTATTTTTGATTTATCAGCGGCAAAAACCAATGACAAAACAGAGTACCGAAATCTTGGAAAAGACGGCGTCAGCGTCAAAAAATTGGGAGAACGCGAATTCCTTTTCGTGCAGCCAGAGGCCATTCGCAAGCTCACTGAAGTCGCCATCGACGATGTTTCGCATCTACTGCGAACCAAACACTTAGAAAAGCTCTCTCACATTTTGAAAGATCCCGAGGCTTCCGACAACGATCGCTTTGTGGCCATCGATTTATTGCGAAATGCCGTCATTGCCGCAGACCGGGTTTTCCCCAGTTGCCAAGACACCGGCACCGCTATCGTCATGGGCAAAAAGGGCCAGAACGTGATCACCGATGCTGACGACAAACAGGCCTTAAGCGAAGGTATATTCAACACCTTTCAAAAGAAAAATCTGCGCTATTCACAAATGGCCCCACTCTCTATGTTCGAAGAAAAAAACACCGGAAACAATTTACCAGCCCAAATCGATATTTACGCAGAACCTGGCGACGAATTTAATTTCCTCTTCATCACTAAGGGTGGCGGCAGCGCCAATAAATCTTATCTGTATCAAAAAACCAAGGCGGTGCTAAATCCTGCCTCCATGGAAAAATTCGTGCGCGAGGCCCTCACCAGCCTTGGCACTGCGGCTTGCCCGCCTTACCATTTGGCCCTAGTGATCGGCGGAACATCTGCGGAAGACACCATGAAAACGGTGAAGCTGGCCTCCACCGGATATTTGGACTATTTGCCCAGCGAAGGAAACGCCGACGGGCGTGCCTTTCGTGACAAGGCCATGGAAGCGCTGGTGGAACAATGGGCCCGCGAAACCAAAATCGGAGCCCAATTCGGCGGAAAATATCTGGCCCACGATGCCCGAGTCATCCGCCTGCCCCGACACGGAGCCAGCTGCCCCGTAGGCCTAGGGGTGAGCTGCTCTGCCGATCGTCAGATCAAAGGTAAAATCACTCGCGATGGGATTTTTATCGAGCAGTTGGAAGAAAATCCAGCACAGTTCCTACCCACCGATCACCAAGACGCCAGCAAGCCCGCAGTAGAGATTGATTTGAACCAACCGCTCAGCACCACGCTGAAAACTTTGAGCGGCCTGAAAGTCGCCACCCGTGTGATGCTGAACGGCCCAATGATCGTCGCCCGCGACGTGGCCCACGCGAAGATCAACGAACGACTACAAAAGGAAGGAAAGCTTCCTGAGTGCTTCAAAAATTTCGCCGTATACTACGCAGGACCAGCGAAAACTCCGACTGGATTTGCTTCGGGCTCTTTTGGACCGACCACATCTGAACGCATGGATCCCTATGTTCCCAGCTTCCAAAGCCATGGGGGCTCATTAGTTATGCTCGGCAAAGGCAATCGCACCGCCAGCATCACGGAGTCCTGCAAAAAGAACGGCGGCTTTTACCTGGGCTCTGTGGGCGGACCAGCCGCGCGCTTAGGCAAAGA
>JABDFK010000068.1 GCA_013286585.1 Deltaproteobacteria bacterium | reverse complement strand
GCCTCACTACCACCGGGGTACAGAAGACAAGCTCTCCAAGATAGGACTTAGTTTCGCTTTCAAAACTCAAAATATCAGTGGCGTAGTCTTTTTTTCGATATTGGCGATTCAGTTTTTTTGCCTCTGCGGTGCCCATGAAAACGAGGGTGACCTCGGTGGATTTCAGCTGCCCGTGATTTTTTGCCCTTCGCCGGGTGAGCTCGACCGCGACGTATCTCACCCAAGCCTGAATGAATTTCTTGGGCAGGCGTTTTTTAGAGGGATTGACGAAATTGATCTTCATGCTTTGTTGGTGGAAAAAATGGAGGCCGTGGGCGACTCCGCAGCCCCACCACCCGCGCTGCGAGG
Organism: Deltaproteobacteria bacterium; assembly: GCA_013286585.1. Lineage (GTDB taxonomy): Bacteria > Bdellovibrionota > Bdellovibrionia > Bdellovibrionales > Bdellovibrionaceae > CAIYID01. The sequence continues at coordinate 3,060 of JABDFK010000068.1, read as the reverse complement.
ATAATCGATGCGTTGATGGTAAATACCTAACAGAATTCTTGAGAAGGCCGCTTCCACCTTGGAAAGATCCCGCAGTGTTAAATTGCACTCGTCCAATTGGCCGTCCATGAATTTACGTTGGATGATGTTGCGAACGATGTTTTGCAGACGCACAGGAGTGGGCTCGTCCAGCGAGCGGGCCGCGGCTTCGATGGAATCAGCCAGCATGCACAAGGCGGCCTCGCGAAATTGTGGCTTCGGCCCTGGATACCGAAATTCGTCTTCGCCGACTTCGGGGCCGTCCTCTACCTTTTGGTCGATGGCTTTGTTGAAGAAGAAAGAGATCAGTGTCGTACCATGATGTTGAATGATGCCATCGATGATCGGCTGACCTAACTTGTACTGCATGCCAAGCTCTACGCCATCTTTCACGTGGGCCACTAAAAGTGTGCGGCTCATGTAGGGGGAAATATGATCGTGGGGGTTGTTGCCCACTTTCTGATTTTCGATGAAGTAATTCGAATGCTCCATTTTTCCGATGTCGTGATAGTAGCACATGACTTTGCCCAGCAGCGGATTGGCACCGATCTCTTCGGCGGCGGCCTCGACCATGCTTCCCACCATCATCGAGTGATGATAGGTGCCTGGGGCCTTAACGATCATCTCTTTGAGCAGCGGATGATTCAAATTCGAAAGCTCTAAGAGCTTAACGTCGGTGGTATAATTGAAAATACTCTCAAGAGCTGGGATCAGCGTCATCGTCACCATCGACGAAAGAATGCCGCCGATGAAACCCGCCGGAACCCCGATCAACAATTCATTGAAGAACGTTTCTTGCTCCACGTGAGAGAGCGTGATCACCAGCGCCACCACTAGCGCGTTCACGATTCCCGTGCGCATGCCCGCCAGATAGATATCGTTTCGTTTCTTACAGGCATAAACACCACGAGCCGCAGCAATACCACCAGCCAAGGTCACTAGCATAAACGGAAAATTCAGCTCGCCCAACATACCCATGACGATGGCGGTGAAAGCTGTGAACAGCCACACCACTTCTCCGGATTGAATGACTAGGCCCACAAGCATGGGCCCCGCTGCCACGGGTGCTGCGTACAAGAACACACTGGATGGCATCATGCTGCCAAACTTCGAAACGAAAGCATTTTCAGTGAAGAACCAGAAAACCTTCACTAGCACCACGCTGACCAGCAGCACACTGCCCATGGTCAGCACATCTTTTTGATCCACTTTCACACGCACGCCAGCGAACCTACGCAAGTACTGAAAGAACACCAGAATCAGCGCTAGAAAAAAGAGACCCATGGCCACCGTGACAATGTCTTTGCGACGGTCAGAGCGGCGAAGTTCGATCTCTTTGAACAGTGCCATGTGAAATGGCTGAATCACAGAATCACGATTGATGATGGTCTGATTTTTCTTCACCGAGATCATGGTCGGCAAAATGGAATCCCTGGCGGCCTGTTTGCGGGAAGCCATCTCTTGTTTGTTCAATGTCAGATTGGGATAGATCAGTAGGTGCGCCAGTGTCAGGATGTTGGCTCTGCCACGATCGTTCATTTTGGCTAAGCCATTTTCGTCTTGCAGCTGGAAGGCGTCCGTCATCGACGAATCCAGCAGATCCTTCTTCATCAACGACACTTCTTTGCCGTGCGCATTTTTCTGCACGACTCTGGCAGTGATGGCAGTTTTGGACGCAGGAATATTTCGATCAATCCCATCGAAGATCTTTTGGTCGTACCACTGGGACAAATTGCGAATGATGATGTTCTCTGTGCGCGCACTGAATTTCAGACTGGTCAGCCATTCGAAAATATAATCCGGCACGACAACGCCAAGTTCTTTATCGAACTCGCCCTTGTGGATGAAAAATTCCTTCACCACTTCTTCCCTGGCCCACGAAGACTTCGGCCAGTGAGCCGCCTGAATCTCTGTGCGCATGAGGCGGAAGGCGCGGTACACCGAGGAAGACACCCGCTCAAAAACCGAAGGATCAAAATCTAGAATCAGCGGCACTCCATTTTCGGAATGCACGCGCTTCTCTTCGCTGCTGACTTCATCGACCATTTCAAAGGCCACCGGCGATTTCACTTCGGTGCGGGCCACGTCCCCCACTTGATAGTGCGTCGGAGTATGAAATTCAAAAGTGAGCAGGTAAGCCAGCACCACCGAATACAAAAGCACGAAAGCAAACCGCTGGATTTGAAGCTTGTCTTCAATGTACAAAAGAGCACGGCCGACGAAGGTGCGTTCAAAACCACTGTTTTGTACCCAGTCCAAAAAGCTCATGCGATGATCATGATACTTTTCGCGCCGATGTTTCTCTGGATTCTCTTTCATTTTCGCGGTTCCCTCTTCATGCTTTTTCGGAATATTGGATGAAAAAGCTGAACTTTGCTGCTACTCCTAGACGTATGGATAAAACACTAGCGAACTTCAAGACCGTAGTCGAGGTTGTTGCGAAGCTGCGGGGACCCAAGGGCTGTCCCTGGGACAAAGAACAAACTCAGAAATCATTGACTCAATACATTGTTGAAGAGGCTTTCGAGCTGGTAGAAGCCATTGAAAGTGGCACCCAGCAAGACATTCAAGAAGAACTGGGTGATTTCCTTTTCCAAGTTATTCTGCAATCCCAAGTAGCTGCCGACGAGGGCCTGTTTGACTTGAGTGCAGTGCTTCACGGCCTAGCAGAAAAGCTGATTTTTAGGCACCCCCACGTCTTCGGAGCCGAAGCCTCCGGGGGCGGCGAAGCCAAAGACATCGCCCAAATTTGGCAAGACTGGCATAAATTGAAATCGCAAGAGGCTGCCCAAAAAGGCCAGGGCGCCAAGCCCATATTTTCGCATCCAAAAAATTTGCCGGCTCTGCAAGTAGCGGCAAAAATCGGTCGCAAGACCGAGGCCTATCGCTTCGACTGGTCAACCCCCGCCGAAGTCATGGCGAAAGTCGAAGAAGAGATCGAGGAAGTCCGCGAAACTTTATCGGCGGCTGGCACGCCAGAACAGCGCGAACACGAGATCGGTGATGTGCTTTTCAGCGTCGCCCAACTGGCTCGGCATTTGG
>JABDFK010000067.1 GCA_013286585.1 Deltaproteobacteria bacterium | reverse complement strand
TCCAGCAGCGGTGGACTGAATCGCTTTTTGTACATCCACATAACCAACTTTTGCTTCCGCAGCGGCCATGGCTGACACAGATATCAGTAAGCTCATAAACATTATTTTTTTCATAAAACCTCCTCAGGTTTAGTCATTTCAAAAAAAGCTCAGTTTAAAACGGCGCACCGATGGAGAACTGAAACTCCACGGGATCTGGTGAAAGTGGATTGCTATTCAGAGGAAAACCCCACTCAAACCGCAGTGGTCCGATCGGCGAAAACCAGCGAAAGCCAAAGCCCATATCCGCGTAGATATTGCTCGAATTAAGGTCATCATCCGCCGCACCCACATCATAAAAGGCCACGCCTTTGATTCCGGCCTCTTGAATCAGAGGAAATTCAAACTCGGACTGGATCAGAGCCTGCTGACTGCCACCCACAGAACGAGTCCCTTGAGTATGTAGGTCGTTGGGTGATAACCCTGGCTGAATCACATTCCACCAATCTGCATAGAACTGCGAGTAAACCGCTCGACCCACTTTGGCAAAACGATATCCGCGCAAACTATAGGGTCCGCCCAATAAGAATTTTTGATTGAAAGGAACTGGCTGATCCGAATTACTGGCAATGGCAGAGTAGGAAAGATTGTTCCGCCATACGACTTCCCAAAATACTTTCTTGAAGAAGCGGAAGGCTGCACTTCCCTTGGTGTAATTCAACGAACCACCGATACCGGCGTATTCTAATGAGGCTGAAGAATAAATACCGTCGGACGGGTTGATACGATCATTGCGCTTATCGTACTCCATCTGCGCGGTCACAGATCCCGTGTCGCCACCATTGGTATAGATCGGGAATAAACCGACTGCGGGTGTCGCGCCGGCGGGAGGCGCACCAGGATAGTCTGTAATATTGTGAGGAAAACCACCGGCATCACTGGCTTCGACGTTGCCCAGAATTGTTTTATCGTACCGATAGCGCAGAGTCGCCGACAAAAATTCAGTGATCGGATGACCCAGGCGAACTGCGCCACCCGCAATCAATTCCGTGTAATCGTAGCGATTGGCCTGAGACTGATAAAGGTCAAATCCCACACTGTAGTCACTGTCAGACAGATGCGGCTCTGTGAAATTAACAAAGTAGGTGTTATACAAGGTGCTGATATTCACACCGGCGCCCATCTTCTGACCTTTACCCAAGAAGTTGGCTTGTTGAACTTGACCTTGCAAACTGAAGCCTGTGGCACTGCCGTAACCTGCGCCCAACTGGATGCTGCCGGTGTTGCGCTCTTTGACGGAAATATCGATGTTCAAAATGTCTGGTTTGTCTGGCGGAGTCGATGTTTTGAACACCACGTCCTCGAAAAATCCCAGACGCTGAACGGCCTCTTGTGACTGACGTTTGCGAGTTTCATTGTAGAGTTCGCCTTCAAAGATCTTCAGTTCCCGACGCACCACTTTATCCCGGGTTTTTGAATTTCCGACGACATTGATTTGGCCGAAGTAAACTTTGTTGCCTTTATCAAACTCGAAAGTGATATCGACTTTGCGCTCTTTTTCATTGATGCGCGTGCGCGGAATCACATTGGCAAAGGCGTAACCCAAATCCCCGTACTTGGCCTGAAGCTCGCCCAGATCCTTCTGAAGAGTGTCGTAGGAAAATACCTTTTGCTTGTTGATCTTGACCACAGAACCTAGCTCTTCACGAGAGAACAACAGATCGCCAGAGAAATCAATGTCGCCGACATCGAATTGCTCGCCCTCTTCGATTCGGATGGTGATGTAGATACTTTTCTTATCGGGAGTCACATAGACCTGCGGGCGATCGATTTTCACCTGCACGTAACCTTCATTGAAATAAATAAAGCGAAGCAGAGTCACATCGCGGTCGAACGCATCTTGTTTGTACGCGCCGGAGCCGCTGACAAAACTAAAAAATCCGGTCTCTGAGGTGGCAAGACGCTGCTTCAGGAAGCCATCTTTCAGTTTTTCATTGCCCAGAAAGGTGATCTTCTTGACCTTCACTTTGTCATTTTCTTTGATATCAAAAACGATCTTCACGGTCTCGTCTTTTTTGTCGTCCTCGACCCTGGGTTCGATCTTGGCTAGAAAGTAACCTTTGTCCTCATACAGTTTTTGGATTTTTTCAGTGGCATCATGAATTTTACTTTGATTTAAAATTTCGAAGGCCTTCAGACCCGAAGCCTCGAGCAGCTCTTCCGTCTTTAACTCATTGGCACCGGTGAAGGCAATTTCAGAGATCGAAGGTTTCTCGACCACGATGTAAGTCAGTGCACATTCTTTGCCGGCGATTTTGCGATCGACACGGATGTCGTAGAAAAATCCGGTCTTAAACAACGCCATGACATCTTCTTTGATCGTGTCGCTGGAATAATTTTCACCGACTTTGGATTTCACGTGACTAAGGACTGCATCGCTTTCGATCTTGTGGTTACCAGTCACTTCAATTTTGGAAATTTTGTACTCGATGGTGGGAGTGGCGACTTCCACTGGCTTCTTAGATTTTGGAGTTTTGGCCCAAGCCACGGAAGAGACAGCAGAGATCGTCGGAAGCGCTAGTAGCAAAACCAAAACGCAGCGCAGACTAAAAAATCTACGAGCGAGGACCGTGATGTCGAACACAGCAGCGTTGCAGTTGTTTCGCAATTTCAATTTTCCCAGTTTTTTTAACTACTTAAAATAAATTCTCAAGAAGGGTAACAAGACCAAAGTCGGATGTCAATCAGGTAGCCCAATGTCCGTCGGACATTCGTAAAACGCGCGAAAATTTGCCTGAAAACTGAGCATCGTGAGTGACTGCAACCAATTTTAAACCGCGTTCTTCTTTCAGCTGCAAAAACAGATTTTGAATGATCAAACTATTCTGTGAATCTAAGTTTCCCGTGGGCTCATCAGCGAAAAGGATTTCTGGTTCACAGACTAGAGCGCGCGCAATTGCAACGCGTTGCAATTCTCCTCCGGAAAGCTGATTGGGAAAATGATGCGAGCGCTCTGCCAAGCCCACGCGGTCCAGACACGCACGAGCGCGCTCTTCCGCCACAGCTGATTTCAATCCCGAGATTCTGAGTGGCATCATCACGTTTTCCACAGCCGTAAATTCCGCCAACAGATGATGAAACTGAAAAACAAATCCCATCTTCGAATTTCGGAATTTCGCCAATTCATCTTCACTTTGCGCAAAAAGACTCTCGCCCAAAAATTCCACAGAGCCGCTGTCGGGCCGATCCAGTGTGCCCAGAATGTGCAAGAGTGTGGACTTACCTGCGCCCGAAGAACCGACGATGCAAAGCGATTCTCCCCTGTGAACGTCCACAGAAAGACCTTTTAAAATCGGCAGAAAACCAGAACCTTGAGAATAAGATTTGGTGACATTCGTGGCACGAAGAATGATTTCACTACTCATGTCGAAGTCCCTCTACGGCGGTCATTTGCGCCG
>JABDFK010000066.1:3296-3518 GCA_013286585.1 Deltaproteobacteria bacterium | reverse complement strand
CGGCTTCAATCCGACGGTGTCGAGTGATCAAAACCTAAAAATTGAAACGCACATTTTCAATTTTCAACACGCGATCTACGGAGAATCCTTGCAGGTCGAATTCGAACATTTCCTGCGCCCAGAAAAAAAATTCAATTCTATTGAAGAACTCAAGGCGCAAATCCAATCCGATTCGCTACAGGCGCAAAGGTTCCTCACATGAAAATTCATTGGATCTCTCAA
>JABDFK010000066.1:0-3286 GCA_013286585.1 Deltaproteobacteria bacterium | reverse complement strand
CTACTGATCAAGTTCTGGAAAACTCAGTTGCCAGAGCTAGCCAACGTGGAATTTGTGCAGCTTGAGGCGAAAGCTGAAGCTCTGCGACCTCAGTGGTCGGCACTGTTGAAAGAGTCTGGCGGAATTGTTATCGACCGATCCACTTCGGCGGAAGTCTTGCCTTTGGTCAAAGGCGTGCCCCGCAGAATTGGAGAAGTTCAGTGCATGGATGTGCTGCACAAGGATGCTCAGGGGAATTGGTGGCCCGAGTGTTACTACCGGGAAGCGCTTCACGAGGGCATCACTCAGGCGGCGGAGGATTTGGATACCTCGGCCGTGGCTTATATCACCGGGGAAGGCTCGCTCATGCGGGTTGCGATGTCCGTGTTGGTGCAGCTGGGTTATCGCACCATCAACCTGGTGCTAGAGAACCCTGACGAGCTCACCGCCTTGTCTGACACTTTCAAAAGACTTTTTTTTGATACAGAAATTAATTTCCTGCGTAACACCGATCTGACTCTGCAAAAAAATGACGGCACCATTTTGGTCAACACCATGGATTTGGCCCAGCACAAGGAACTCAGTGATGATTTGACCTATCTTAATTTCATCTATGGTGTGGGCCTAGTGGTGGACACTCAGGGTGAACAGTTGACCAACCCGGTGATTGAAGAGGCCAAGCATGTGGGCTTACGGGTGTTGGGCGGGGATCATTTGCAAGCTGTGGCAGATCACCGTGTGCTAAAAAGCATTTTACCCACTTTGACGATCAGCCTGCCTCAGTACCACCAGAAATGGCGGGAGTTTATCCAACAATCTTCGGTGCCTAGCACCGCAAAACCCGCCGAAGGTCCAGTAACAAAAGAGGACACTTGAGAGGTAGAATTCCCTCATGGCAGTCAAGGTCGGAGAGATTCTAGTCAAACAGGGATTGGTGAAACCGGAAGCGATGGCAAAAGCCATCGATGAGGCCAAGCGCTCCGGCAACCGTCTGACCCAGGTGATCCTGCAACAAGGTCTGGTCAAAGAACCACAAATTCTAAAAGCCCTCGGTGCATTTTATCAAGTGCCCAGCATTGATTTAAATAGTTTCACCATTCAATCGGGAGTGGCTCAAGCGGTCTCTCGCGAAGTGTGTGAGAAACATTTGATCATCCCCGTGCAAAAAGTGGGTCAGACATTGGTGATCGCTTTTTCAGATCCCGGGAATATTTTTATTCGCGATGATCTCCGATTTTTGACTCGGGCAAAGATCCAAGCGGTGGTGGGCACGGAAACGGCCATCGCTGCGGCGATTGATAAATATTTTGGCGCCGATGTCGGTAAAATCACCACCAAGTCCGAGTCAGACTCTAGCAGTGAAGAAGAAAGCCAGGAGTCCAGCAGTGGTATCGTCGATGCCGAAGCTGAAACCGGTGACGAAGGTTCTATCATCAAATTCGTGAATGCGATTTTGACGGATGCCATTCGCAGAAAAGCCTCTGACATACATTTTGAACCCTATGAAAAACGTTTTCGCGTTCGCTTTCGCATCGACGGAAATATGATTGAGGCCACGTCACAGCCGCCGTCATCCAGTGCCGCGATTTCCAGTCGGATTAAGATCATGTCGAAGCTAGATATCTCGGAAAAACGCCGTCCCCAAGATGGTCGCATTAAACTGCGCTACAAGGGCGGAAAGGACATGGATTTCCGTGTGTCGGTACTTCCCACCATCTGGGGTGAAAAAGTGGTGATGCGTTTGCTAGACCAATCCAACTTGCAATTGGACATGACCCGCCTTGGAATGGAGCCCGAAGACTTGTCCCAGTTGATCGAGGCCATTCACCGACCCCAAGGTTTGGTGCTGATCACTGGCCCCACGGGATCCGGAAAAACCACGACGATTTATTCAGCATTGGCGGAACTCAACCAGCCGGACGTGAATATTTCTACGGCGGAAGATCCTGTGGAGTTCAATTTCGAAGGTATCAACCAAGTGCAGATGAATTCAGAGATCGATTTGAATTTTTCCACCGCACTTAGAAGTTTTCTGCGTCAAGATCCCGACATCATCATGGTCGGAGAGATTCGTGATTTGGAAACCGCAGAGATCGCAATGAAGGCCGCTTCCACGGGCCATTTGGTCGTGAGCACTCTACATACCAACGATGCTCCGCAAACTGTTTCGCGGTTGATGGAAATGGGCGTGGCCTCTTACATCGTGACCAGCACATTAACCCTGATCGTGGCGCAACGGCTGGTGGGAAAAATTTGTGAGAGTTGCAAAGTTCCCGTCGAAGTGGTTCCGAAAGTTTTGATTGATATTGGTGTCGATCCGAAAGAAGTCCAGGATTACCAGCTGTTCAAAGGCAAAGGATGCAATATTTGCATCAATACTGGCATCAAAGGTCGAATAGCTGTTTTTGAAGTGATGAAGATGTCTGAAAAAATCAAAGAGTTGGTTCTGGCCGGGGGAAGCTCTGGCGACATTCGCAATATGGCCAAAAATGAGGGCATGCGGACCTTGCGTCGAGCGGCGCTATTAAAATTAAAACGCGGTGAAACCACCATTGAAGAAGTAGTTAACTCCTCAGTAAAGGATTCATGATGATAACCTTGTTAGATATTCTGCAGGACGCGGAAAAAGAACAGACCCAAGAGCTTCGCTTAGTCAGCGGGCAAAAACCCACCATGAGAACCCGGAAGGGTTGGCATCCACTGATGCAAGAACCTTTGGCACCAGCATTCGTGCGAGAACAGATTCTTTCGCTACTGGACGAAGAAGAAAGGATCGAGCTTCTTGAGCGGGGAATGGTCAGTGGCTTTCTGCAGCTCAAAGAAAAGCGTTTCAATTATGTTTTTAGCCGTAGCACCTCGGGCTTCAACGCCTATTTTCAATGGAAAAGCCAAGCGATAGAGCTAGCGGATTTTTCTTTGCCTCCGGCCGTGGTGGAAATTTTTCGAAAAGCCACTGGGGTGAATGTCATCACCGGACCTAAGCAATCTGGACGTAGCACTTTGGCGCAAATTTTATCTCAAGAGGTGTCTGACGGTGGACTGCGTTCGGTCGCGGTGTTCACGGTTCAAGCGGAAGAATATTCCGTGGGTGCGAATGAGGGTTTTTGGCAGGTTTTCCCAGTGGAATCTCTAGCACTTTCACCACAGCAAATGGTCAGTGGTTTTGATTTTCTTGTTATAGACAGTCACCGGCCCCAGGCTTGGAAGCAAGCCATCAGTTTGGGTGAAATGGGCCATCGAGTGCTGTTGCTACTGCCTTACACCAACACTAAAAACGCGACAGAGCGCCTGTCTGAAAAAATAGATG
>JABDFK010000065.1 GCA_013286585.1 Deltaproteobacteria bacterium | reverse complement strand
GTCCCTTCAAGGCCACGCAAGAGGGATTGTGTTTGGCCTCGGTTACACGCATGACTTTTTTCATTGGGGTTAGGTCGGCGCAGAGCTCTTCGGGCACGGCTTCGCGCCAATAGAACTCGACCCTGAAGTAGGCACAGCAGGCGCCGCAGGATTGGCAAGGGTGAAGATTCGCCATACTTTATTGTTTTGGAGTGTGCACAAAAACTCAACAAAAGTCTGCTGAGGTCTAGTTTTAGTTTTAAGGGCAATGACCCGAAGTAAAATCACTTTGGCGAAAATAATCACTTTTCTCTATTTGGTGGTCACCGGCATCTACAGCTTTGCAGCAGCTGATGAAAAGGTCGTCTGCACGGCTGGGCAAAATCACTCGATCGAGTGGAGTCCGGGCACGAATGGCTCCATAGCAAGTCAGCACAGCCTTTGCGTCGGAGAGAGGCCCTCACTCATCTGGTCTATCAGTTGCGCTCAACACAAGTGCCAGGCTTGGCAAAAGCTAAATGGCAGGCATTTACATGCGGACATAGGCTACAGCATGAGAGGTACACCTGGCTCTCGCTTGTGCGTGCAGGCCGGTGGCTGGCATCAGTTAGTGAAGTACAAAGTTCAGAACAAATGGATCGAAAATGGTCTCTGTCTTTTTGATGACAATTCTTACGTCAGTGACTCTCAGGCGGCCGTGATTCAACACTAAAGTCTAGTGTAGTGATTCCAGCGGATATCCGAAAAAGGATCATGTTCCGTCCACTAAGTTATTTAATCATTTTGTTTGTAGGTATGAATCTCAAGGCCAACGATGCGAGCATCGCGACCGAGCAATGTTTGATGTATCAGATGAGCCTATCCGGAAACGGCAGTATTGACGACCAGATCTTGAATATTGCGAAAGAGAGCGCAAATGGACCAGTAGATAAACTTGCCGCTCAACTTGTCAGGGATACACAGGATCAATGCATAAAACTCACCCCGAAACAGAACATGATACTCACCAAGTCCATAGCCGCTGGTGAAAGGGTCGAAGGTGCTTATTACTATCGTCGCTTTGTTGCGGAACGCACTTACTCAAATGCCTCTGAGGTTCAACAAATAGCCCAGAGCCATTTCAACAAGGCCGATTGGATTGCAACTGCTGTCTGGCACGGAGGCAAGAGCATGCCGACCAAGTTGATGACGTTGAGCGCCGGGCCCCTGCAGCCCAGAGATCCTTCGTCGTGCGCTCCAAAAGATCTTCGTGAAGATTTTGGACCGGTCAGGGACCAAGATTCCATTGGCATGTGTTATGCTGAAGTCGCAGCCGATTTTGCAGGTTTCTATCTTCAAAAGAAACACCCTGGTCTTCGAGTGTCATCTTTGGATGCTATGGTTGGCTATGACGCCGTGGCTGTACCTCATCGGGATTTGAAGGATCCGACTTGGAATAGCTGGGAGGTCAACATCATATCCACTGGCGGACAAGACAAAGAGACACTCGCCGCTATGAATAGCAAAGGCGTTTGCAGCGAAGATCAATTTCCAATGAATGTTACGGCGAACGGTATGGACAAGAATCAACAAATTGGTTTTCTGACCTTCGATGTCGCCGACCGTATTTATGGTGTCAAGAAACAGCCTTCGCCAGCGAACTGCCATTGGCAAGACATCCTACAATCCATGGCACCTCAAAAAAATATTACAGACTTAGTTTCCGTTCTAACTCATGCAGATCCAACTGATATAGTTACCAACCTCGACCGGTCTGCCTGTGACGGGCATCGCCTTGGCCGAGGAGAGATTCCTCCGTTGGACAGTTTAGTGCTGGACTCTGACAATCCGGCCCCATCGCTACGTCAAAAAATCGATGAGGCCTTGAATCGTGGTAAAAAAGGAGAACCTTCGATCATCGGCTATAACGTCTGTCGACACACTCGCCGCTGCAAAGATACAGATAAAGCCAACCATTATTCAATGGTGATAGGTCGACGTTGGAATAAATCCTCTATGACATGTGAATATCTCGTTCGCAACTCTTGGGGTTCAGATCCGGGTTATTACAGAGACAATGTGTCTGATAACCATGATGGCTCTTTTTGGATCGGCCAGGGTGAATTAGAAAGCACCATGGATGAAGCCACCATTGCCAAATCTCCTTAAACTGACCAACAATTTCACAGGAACTTGTCGAAGGTTTTACTGGTCATTATTAATTTTGACTGTATTCAAAATGATAATAGCGATGCAATACGCTCGTTTATGAGTCTCTGTTTGAGACGGTGTGATCGAATCTGTTGAGGCTGCGGGCACTTACCTGGAAGTTATGGAACTGGGGCCGTTGCACGTAGACTGATTTTCATGGGACTACGGTTGGAAATTTCCACTTCGAATGAATGGCATGTACTGAAGGGCGCTTCCCAGTACGGGCCTTACACCTACGAAGAGATGCTGGGCATGCTTCAGGGGAAAACCCTTTTTGGTTTTGACTATGTATGGTCACCCCACCTTGGAACTTGGACTCCCCTAGCGGAGTTGGCTGAATACTCTGCCGATCGCATCGCTGCGCTGGCGGCTTCTGATAATGAGGCTAAGGTTTTCGTCGCCCGTGATCATCAGCGTGCTGCCTGTGACTGGAAAACCTATGTTCATGATGATGCGAAATTTTGGGTGGGGAAGATTCAAAGTATTTCTGTTGGCGGTGCTCTTATATTGATGGAAAACCCTCTGCTTTTGCCGGGTGATACTTTGACTCTGCATGTGCCTCCGTCACCTCAGGTTCCAACAGCGTTTAATGCCAGAGGCGAAGTGCTTTCTAAGCGCCTGACTAAAGAGCGTGTGACCCATGATTCACAAATTTATTATGCCTTCAAATTCAATCAGATTCCTTCGCTGGGCGAAAATCTGATCAGTAAATATATCGTTCAAACTCGTGGCTTAAGGTGTGGTTTAATTTAAATCGACGGCGTCTCATTTTGTTTCCTTATTCCAATAAAAATTAAGAAGACTTCGCAGTGGATGGAGGCGGTGTTTTACCCGTGCGCATTGACTGCTGAGCCAATGAGTCCGGAAAGATCACATTTTTAGTCAGTGAAGGCATGTGACTGGTGGTCAATAGCTCTGTGAGCTTCCCAGTTTTTTCTGTCAATTGTTCCAGAAGCTGATTTTGGCGGGACACTAACAATGAATACGCCACCATCGCAGGAATCGCGACCACCAGGCCCAGTGCCGTGGTGTACATTGATACCGAAATACCATGGGCCAACATCGCCTGCTTCTGCGAAGGATCAGCTTGAGAAACCGCGGCGAAGGAAAGAATCAGTCCATGAATCGTTCCTAAAAGACCCATCAGCGTCGCCACATTGGCAAACATAGAAAGATAGTGAATGCGTTTCGTCAGCAAGGGAGCATTTTCAGCCATAGCATTGTCATGGGCTTGAAAAATAGTCTCGTCATCACGATCCGATTTTTCCAAAATAGTTTTGAACGCCGAAGCCAAGGGTTTACCCTCCAATTGATTGCAAAGGATCAAAGCTTCTTCCGGGCGCTTGGCCAAAACCG
>JABDFK010000064.1 GCA_013286585.1 Deltaproteobacteria bacterium | reverse complement strand
TGAGCCAGATTGGAGTATCCACCGTAATAACTACCTAGGCCATCCAAATTGACCGAAAAATTACCCGCGGAATCTGTGGGTACTGCCCCGTAATTTTGGTAATAGAGATTGCAGGTGCCACTGTAGATTGTCAGAGTGAGCGTCGTGATCGATGGCACTCCACTGACTGTGCCATTGAACGAAAGTGAGGTCTGGGCCGCCTGTGCCGAGCCCATAGAAAAAAATATTAGCAGAGCAGCCGATAGATGTCTCATTTTACCGCTCCGTTCGTTAAAGTGATTCCGCCGGCGGAAAGAGTGACTCCTTTGGTAGAGGCCACCCGAGCCTTCACCGTAATCGTGCCGTTAGTGACCGTGGTTTCGCGAACATCTGTGCTGAATCCAGGAATGTTGATGCCCTTGCCATTCTTGGAAAATCCGCTGACCTGAACGTTCGCATTGTTACAGCCCATTGCTAAAAAAAGTTCGGCGCTTAAAAAAATGAAAATGAAAGATCGATTCATTAAGATCTTTATCGGCGCGACTGGACCTGTTCTTTAGTCTGAAGAGTGTCTTGGTTTGAGGCATTTCTCAAAATGAAATGCCGTTGACTTCGCTGGCATTTGCAGAGATTAAATATACATGAAAGTCATCTTGTTCGGCGCTACAGGAATGGTGGGAATGGGCGCCCTGAAGGCCTGTTTGGCAGACCCCCAAGTCACTCAAGTCGTCACCGTGGGCCGATCTTCCACTCACGTCACCCACCCGAAATTGGAAGAAATTCCACACAAAGATCTTTTTGATATGAGTCCGATCGAAGCCAAGCTGAGCGGATTCGATGCTGGATTTTTTTGCCTAGGTCATACCTCGGCAGGACTCACGGAAGCGGAATACACGAAGATCACTTATGATCTCACCTTCGTGGTGGCGGATGCCCTCTCTAGACTCAATCCCAACATGACTTTCGTATTTGTCTCTGGCACGGGCTCTGACAGCAGTGAAAAAGGTCCGGTCATGTGGGCCAGAGTCAAAGGCCGCGCTGAAAATGCCATCTTGAAAATGAAATTTCGACAAGCCTTCGTATTTCGTCCGGCATTTATTGAGCCCCTGGACGGCATCCAATCAAAGACCAAATCCTACCGAGTGATGTACACACTAGCAAAACCTTTGATCCCGCTGATTCGTCTGTTCGTACCCAGCTCCGTGACCACCACCCGACAACTGGGAAAGGCCATGATTGAGGTCGCCGCAAACGGATTCCCCAAAGTCATTCTAGAGAGTTCAGATCTGGCTAGATTTCCCAGATAGCCCGCTCACCGCTGTTATTTTTTCACAATGATCACATTATTCAGGCCCACACAGGCCATTTCTGCTATATACCACTACCTCAACCGGGAGGAATTTATGAGTCGTGCTTTGTTACTAGTAGTATCCTTATTCGTCGGCAGCCTGGCCTTAGCCCAAAACGCCGTAAACTGCAGAGCCTTTGATGTGTCTGGCGAAGACCAAACTGTCAATCCCGGTCCCGTCGAATCTGGTGACACCAGTGAGACTGTGCACCCAGGCCTGTTCCTTCGCCTGAGCAGCGACGGTCACGGCGGAGTGAAAGCCACTGTTTTTCGCACATATCCCCACAGCCCTGAAATTGACAACGGTGGAGATGCGGACAGCACAGTGTATCCATGCGCCGATGATCAAGTGACACTTCCGTAAGAGTTATTCGATGACCTGAAAGAGAGGACTGGAATCATACAGTCCTCCTAAACTCTGTGACATCACTCTCGTGACTTTGTCGATGTAGGCGTCGTTCTGTTCCTCGACATTCACGAATCCAGAATACGCCGCCAGATTCCAGCCCAGAGCTTTGCCACTGCTTGTATATCGACTCGGCAGCAACGACTTTAAATCCGGAACTACTTGATAGAAATTAAACAGGCTGACGCTGACATTGTCTGTGGCGGGCACGACCTGGACCGTGACATAATCTGAGAGTTTCACAGTCAGCTTTTTCAAGTTATCAACCAGTGGCTGCTTCAACTCCACTCTAGAAATCCATCGCGAGGGCCTAAGAAGAGTGTACTGATTTTCAGCTTTGTTTTTCAGGGTCTCCCACGAAAGTGTCAGCGCCACCGAAGCACTGGTTAAATCATCGAAGGCTTCCATCATCATCCGACGCGATGAAACGTCGCTGGCCTGACCATCTTTTCGTATCGTTAAATAATCGGGATGGCCAAGAAGAATTTTTCCTCGAGCCCGCGCCGTGATCATGGGTTTATGATGAAGCTCCGCATGCACTTTAAAATATTCTTCGCGGTTATAGGAGCAGAAAAGGTTAATATCATGAAGAGCCATATTCAAAGCGTAAATATTGGCTAAGACTTCTGCGGGCCCCACCACCGTTGGCGCCGGCGCCCCAGCAATAATATAGGAGCTGTCGAATAGAAATGAAACACCCGATGTAGCCAAGGCTTGCAGTCGATCTTTGGCGACCAGCCACGTTGGCTTCAGCGAACCCGCCAACATGTTCTGCAGATCACTCATTCGCGTCCATGGTTTTTTATAGTCCGGATCCGGCGCATGAATCCACAGCGATCCCAGTGACCACGGTGTTTTCGTCATCCCCAGAACTCCCGATAGCTCTCTAGAGCTGTCGAGTAATTCTGGCTTGGGAGAACCAGGTGCCCGGCGCAAAAGATCGCTCACCTTCTGTGCGAATCCACGAAACGGACGAATCAACGACATCTGAATCACGTAGTACTGGAGATCCGGCGGCAAATTTTTGTAGGTAACTGCGTCGCTTTCCGTGTTCAAAAATTTTTCCAATTGATCGGCAGTTTTGATCGCCTGATAACTCTTATTGAACTGCTCTCGAGTTTCTCTGAACTGAACAGCGTCCGAGATCAATGGACGCGGGTCTTGTGCTTGGGCCATGCTCATACTTAAGAAAAAAATCACACCCATTGCCGTCACCAGGAATCCTCCATCACGACAATTGTGACATGAGCCAGAGTGTAAGGAAAAAAAAGGTGAGCTACAATCCTTGGATTCTAGCTCACCTACTGGTCACCCTACTATGCCTGGTTTTACCCCTGCATATCATTGTGGACCATTACGATATTATCTTGGCCTTAAGTTCGAATTTTCTAGCTATCAGAGATAGACTAAAATCTCTCGCGCTTTAAGTCGTCAACAACATCACTGGTCTATATAGCAAACCCAAGGCCAACCGTAGGACCCCTATTTTTTATCTGATACTGCTGGCGGGGTATTTTTCCGTCCCACTGTGGCCATTGGACTCATGGACTAGAATTCAATGGCACCAAAAATGGAAATCTGTCCATAAATATCCAGTCCTGAAGAATTATTCTCTGCGTAGTTTTTGCTGATGTACGTATTGGTCCAATCAAGGCCACCAATTCCACCGAAGGAAAGATCTTCAGTCAGGTGGTGAATAATGCCAATCGTGGTGCCCATGGATGATCCTTGGACCACTCCGCCGTGGCTGGAGTAATAATTCTCCGCCAACGTGAGCTCACCAAAAAGACTGGTTTTTTTCTCGCTGAATCTGTGTCGATACACGGCCATCACGGACTGCGTGCCACCGTTATCAAAACTGGTGGGCGCTAAAATCCCAAAACCAATTTGATCCTTCGCCGTCAGTTTATAAAGCAAACTGGGTCCGAAGGTGGATTGGGAAGAATTCGACAACGTGCTGTATTGGCCCTCTACCGACCAATCATTCGATTCCTGGGGTGAGATCACCTCGGTAGAAACCTGATGGGCTT
>JABDFK010000063.1 GCA_013286585.1 Deltaproteobacteria bacterium | reverse complement strand
CGGAATAGATTCACGAATGGCGAGCAAGTCCGCATCGGTTTGCAAAATTCGCTGACGCTCAAAAATTTTCGCTGCGGGTAGATCCGGCCATTCCTCACCGGACAACACCCAGTGGCAGGCCCAAGCACGAAGCGCGTTCTCTGGCGTGACTTCGTTGGGTTCGGGCTCTTCCAGGCAGAACCATAGTTTTCGCCACCAGCGCACGCAAGAGTAAAAATTTTCGGCAAAAAAACGACGATCCCGTCCGCCCCACTTGCGCTGAGATTTCAAAATTCGTTCAAGTACTTTTTCGGCGGGCTGATTTTGAGCAAAGACCTCGACAAGACTTTGCGCCAAAGGATCCAACATGTGTCGGTGCAATTTCATGGGATCCTTAGAAGTTAAATATCAGACCCAGGTCAAAAACCGTCCCGTTGAACTGCCCCTGTGAAAGCACAAATAGAGAATTCTTTAAACCGAACTCGACAAAAAATCCCAGAGGTCCCGCCAGCTGCATAAATCTTAGGCCCATGAGCACTTCGTAATCCAGACAGATATTGGAAGCGTTGTTCGCCTGCTGCAGAAAAATTCCAGGACCTATGCCGACACCAAAATACAGAGGGAAACTCGATTGGATGCGGGGAAATGTCACCAGTGGCATCAACGCCAACTGTGTGGCGCGCACTCCTTGCACCGAATACTCCGAAAAGTCGGCACGGAAACTGAGGTCCATGCTGTGCCACTGATCAAAAAGATAGGTGATACCGTAGTTGCCTTGGCCGACGCCCGTGAGCGGAGAAGTGGTTCCCCACTGGTACGCCTGAGAATCTGTGTACTGCCCTAAATGCAGCCACAACGCCCGATCACTCACCGAGGCGATTGATCTAAGATTTTCCTGATCAGCGACAAAATATTTCCTCACCGCCTTGGGGCCTAACTCTTGGTGATCGGCAAAGGCCCAAAAACTCACGCCTTGCAA
Source organism: Deltaproteobacteria bacterium (assembly GCA_013286585.1). GTDB lineage: Bacteria > Bdellovibrionota > Bdellovibrionia > Bdellovibrionales > Bdellovibrionaceae > CAIYID01. The sequence continues at coordinate 3,141 of JABDFK010000063.1, read as the reverse complement.
AAAAATCACGCAGAAAATAAGATATTCTCACTGAGAGGATTCATTCGGTCGATGCCGGCTTAAGCCTGATGGAAAGAAAAAATATTTTTTCCAGCGAATGCTTTCAAAAAGGATTTTTTGAGATTCAAGATCGGGGTTCGCAACAGATTGCGCCACTTTTGGGCGCTCAGTCTGGCGGATTGGTGATCGATGCCTGTGCCGGCGCCGGGGGCAAGAGCCTGCATTTGGCCAACCTGATGCAAAACAAGGGCAAAATCATTGCCATGGACATTCACGAGTGGAAACTCAAAGAGCTGCAGACGCGGGCCACTCGCCAAGGTGTCAACATGATCGAGACCCGTCTAATTTCCGCGGACAGTTTGCGAGAATTGGAAAGCAAGGCAGACGCATTATTGTTGGACGTGCCCTGTTCCGGGACGGGGGTGATTCGTCGCCATCCGGATTCCAAGTGGAAACTGTCCCGCACCGAGGTCGACTCCTTGGTTCAGACGCAAGCCCGAATTCTTCGCGAGTACTCAAAAATGCTGAAACCCGGCGGGCTTTTGCTTTACGCCACTTGTTCGGTCATGAATTCAGAGAATCAAGAGCAAATTCGAAAGTTCCTTCTTGCCGAAAGCACTTGGAAACTTTTGAGTGAGCATCAGTTGGATCCCGATCAGCAGCGGGGCGACGGATTTTTTGCTGCTTTGTTGCAGCGGCCATAATTTGACTCTGGTGCAAAGCCCGTGGAAACTAAGTCATGGTTCATGATTTGAGTCCCTACATTTGGAGAATCACCGGAGACCTCGGCATTCACTGGTTTGGAGTGACCTACCTAGTTGCCTTTGTTTGTTTCATCTTGATTATTTCTTGGATGTCGCGAAGACAGCGCATGGGTTTGACTCCAGAAATGATTTTCGATTTGGTGATCTTTGGTTCTATCGGCGCGCTGATCGGTGGACGATTGGGCTATTGTCTTTTTTATTCTCCGGATCTGTTTCTTAAATTTCGCGGGGATTTTCCCTTCTGGGGAGTCTTAGCAGTGAATGAGGGCGGTATGTCCACTCACGGGGGCATTGTCGGCCTGGGTGTGGCGCTGGTTTTCTTCTCCATTCGCTCAGGTCTTAGTCAGCTTTATCTTTTTGATGTGGCCGCCTTAGTAGGCTCCTTAGGAATTTTTTTCGGGCGGGTGGCCAGCTTCATCAACGGTGAGCTAGTTGGCAGAGTGGCCGATGCCAGTTATCCCTTGGCCATGAAATTCCCCCAGGACATTTTGTTCTGGCCTCAATATGACCGCCAAAAACTTTCGTCTTTGGAAAATGTGATCACGCAAGTTCCACAGATCAACTCCGCGATGAGCAAGGACGAGTGGCTGCGGTTGATCGCTGAAACGCCGTCGACAGAATCCGCCCGAACAAAGATCGACTGGGTGCTCACTCAAATTATTGAGTCGATTCAGAGTGGCAACGAGGCCGTGAAAAATGCCGTGGCTCCGCTGCTGCCTTTTCGACATCCTTGGACACTGTATGCCGCGGTTGGTGAAGGGCTATTTATTTTTCTGTGTCTGTTTGCTATTTGGTACAAACCTCGACGTCCGGGAATTGTGGCCGCCTGGTTTGTCGTACTTTATTCGGTGATTCGTATTGTGGACGAGCAGTTTCGCCAGCCAGACCCGCAGTTGGGTTTGCGTTGGTTTGATCTTACTCAAGGGCAGTGGCTAAGTGGGATCATGTTACTTGTTGGAATTTGGTGGATGGTAATTTTCATCGGGCGGCGAGAAACGATTCCGAGTCCCGGATGGGGATTGGGGCCGAATGTTCGCATTCATCGCCGGATCTAGAAAATCAGTTTTGAGTTCTCAGTTCCCGGTTCTCTGTTCACGGTTGCAGTTGGAATCGGAGATGCGCATTGGTTCCCAACTGCAACCGTGAACAGAGAACTGTGAGCCGGGAACCTAAAACCGCAAGTATCTCTGCTCTTAGAATTTAAAATTCAGAATTTCCGCGAGAGCGACTTCTTTTTGTTCTCCGCTGGTCAGGTCTTTGATGGCGATGACATTTTTCAGTCGTTCGCTTTCGCCAATGATCAGAGCGTAGCGGGCTCCGATTTTGTTGGCTCGTTTCATTTTTTTTCCGACATTGCCGCCGGAGAGGAAACTCACGTTTTTGCCTTGGGTGCGCAAGTCATTGGATAATTTTAGACAAAAATTTTCGCTGGCGTCGTCAGCGGGGATTACCGCTATGGTTGTTGGGGAATTATGAAATTTTGTGGGATCAGCTAACAACATTAGGCGTTCGATGCCGCCTCCCCAACCTACTCCGGGTGTGGCCGGGCCGCCCAGTTGTTCGACTAAACCGTCGTAGCGACCGCCGGAAATCACGGCGCCTTGTGCGCCCAGTTCGGTGGTGGTAATTTCAAAAACGGTGTGAGTGTAATAGTCTAAACCGCGCACTAGATTTTCGTTGATGTGGGGCTTGAGGCCAATGGCGTGCAGACCCTCCATCACTTGATCGAAAAACTTTTTTGAGACCTCGTTCAAATATTGCTGCAAGCGGGGGGCGCCGGCGATGACCTTTCGATCCCCTTCGTCTTTGGAGTCCAAAATTCTTAGTGGATTTTTTTCCAGGCGAACTTGGCTGTCGGCGGACAGTGAAGATTTCAGTGGCTGTAGATAACCCACTAAAGCTTCGCGATGTCGGGTACGGCTTTCTTTATCGCCCAGGGAATTGATTTCTAAACGAACCTTGTCTTGCAAACCTAGGCGCACCAAAATTTGCCAAGCAGAGGCTATGCACTCCACATCCGCGGAAGCCTGTTCGTAACCGAGGGCTTCGACGCCGATCTGATGGAATTGCCGATAGCGACCTTTTTGTGGTCTTTCATAGCGAAACATCGGACCCGAGTAGTAGAGTTTCAGCGGTAGATTTTGGGCCATTCCGTTAGAGATAAAGGCGCGCACAACACCGGCAGTGCCCTCCGGGCGCAAGGTCAGTGATTCGCCGCCGCGGTCGACAAAGTCATAGGTCTCCTTACTCACAGCATCAGATGTTTCACCTAAGGATCGGTGGAAAACCTCTGAGAATTCGAAAATAGGAGTGGCGATTTCTTCATATCCAAAGAGTTGCGCCGTCTGCCACGCGGTGGTTTCAACAGCGCGATACA
>JABDFK010000062.1 GCA_013286585.1 Deltaproteobacteria bacterium | reverse complement strand
GGAAAAGAACCAGATGCAGAAATCGCTCTACATAGGCGATACCTACAGTGATCAAAAGGCCTGCGAAAAGGCCGGTGTGGACTTTTATTTCGCCTCCTATGGCTTTGCTTTTTATGGCGCGGCCAAAGTTGAGAATTATGTGGGCTCGGCCAAAAATTTCGCAGACTTGACTCAAGCTTTGATGGAGTTGTCATGAAAATCATTCGCAGTGCTCGTGGTTTTTCACCTAAGATCGATTCCACCGTTTTTATTGCTGAGAACGCGGCGATCATTGGCGATGTCGAGATTTCGGAGAGATCCAGTGTTTGGTACAATGTCACCATACGAGGCGACGTGATGCCGATTCGCATTGGCAAAGAAACCAATATTCAGGACAACACAGTGATTCACGGTACGTTCGGAGAGCACGGATGCACCATCGGCGACCGCGTGACCATCGGGCACAGCGTGGTGCTGCACGGCTGCGAAATTCGGGACCTCAGCTTGATCGGCATGGGCTCTATCATCATGGATGGGGCAGTGATCGGCGAACAGAGTTTGGTGGGTGCCGGCAGTTTAGTGACCCCGGGCAAGAAGTTTCCACCTAAATCGTTGATTGTTGGTCGGCCTGCCGTGCTGAAAAGACCGCTCACGGAAGAAGAAGTGGCCAGTTTAAGTGAGAGTGCAGATCATTACCTGATGTACGCAAAATGGTACGAATGATGCCTCTAGTTATCGTTGGCTGACGGTGAATTTTCTCTCTACAAAGGTTCCCTAAAAAGCTAGACTTTCCCCATTCAATTTCAACGTTGGGGGGTTCGCATGCAGACTCTAAAAGACCTGTCCTCGGAAGTGAGCACGGCTCTTACTTTTGATGATGTTTTGTTGGTTCCTCAATATTCAGAAATCATACCTTCGGAAGTTTCTACTAGCTCGGAATTTGCTCGCGGACGAAGGCTGAATATTCCAGTGATTTCCTCGGCCATGGACACTGTCACAGAGAGTCGCACAGCCCGGGTGATGGCTCAGCTGGGTGGCTTGGGCGTTATACATAAAAATATTTCCATCGAAGAACAGGCCAAAGAAGTTGAAAAAGTAAAAAAATATGAAAGCGGTATGATCACTGATCCCATCACCCTGGGTCCCGAGGCTCAAGTGAGCGAGGCTTTAGAAATCATGAAGGCCTACTCCATCAGCGGCGTGCCGGTCACCGTGCGCGGAAAATTGGTGGGTATTTTAACCAATCGCGATTTGCGTTTCGAAAAAAATCTTTATCAACCGATCAAAAATTTAATGACCAGTGAAAACTTAGTCACCACAGAAGTGGGAACAAGCTTAGAACAGGCAAAAAAAATTCTGCAAGAGCACCGAATCGAAAAATTGCCTGTGGTCGATAAAGAAGGAAATCTAAAAGGCCTGATCACGATCAAGGACATTGAAAAAGCGCAGCAGTATCCTCAGGCGACCAAAGATTCCCGTGGACGACTTTTGGTGGCGGCCGCCATCGGTGTGGGCGCAGAATCCTTCAATCGCGCGCAAGCGCTCATGGAATCCGGTGTGGATGTGATTGTGATCGACACGGCTCACGGACATTCAAAGAATGTCATGGATATGGTCAGTCGCATTCGCAGCGAAAACAAAGACCTCATCATCGTGGCTGGTAACGTGGTGACCGAGGACGGAACTTTGGCCTTGATCAAATCCGGTGCTGACGTCGTCAAAGTCGGGGTAGGCCCAGGCAGCATCTGCACCACACGAGTGGTGGCGGGAGTGGGTGTGCCCCAGGTTTCTGCTGTGATGGCTTGTGCCAAGGCGGCGAAGAGCCAAGGTAAAACCATCATCGCCGATGGCGGAATCAAATACTCGGGTGACATCACCAAAGTGCTCGCGGCCGGCGGAAACTCAGTCATGATTGGAAATCTTTTGGCGGGCGCTGATGAAAGTCCGGGCGAAACCATTTTGTTCCAAGGTCGGTCTTACAAGCTTTACCGTGGCATGGGCTCCCTAGGCGCGATGAGTTTGGGCTCTAAAGATCGTTATGGGCAGATGGATATTTCCGATGATGAAAAATTCGTGCCCGAAGGTATTGAAGGCCGTGTTCCTTACAAGGGACCGATCACCGGCATTATCTATCAACTGATCGGCGGATTGCGCTCGGGCATGGGATATGTCGGCGCAAAAACCATCGAAGAGTTGCAGCAGAAAGCCAAATTCGTACGAATCTCGCAAATGGGCCTGCGTGAAAGCCACGTTCATGACGTGTCGATCACCAAAGAAGCACCTAACTACAGAATGGAATAGCGACAGCGATGGCCGGAGAACGTGGATTTATCATTTTAGATTTTGGCTCGCAGTTGACACAGTTGATTGCCCGGCGGCTGCGTGAAAATCATTTCTACTCAGAGATTCATCCCTACAATTTCGATCTGGAAAAAATCAGGGCGGCCAAGCCCTACGGCATCATTCTGTCCGGTGGTCCGAACTCGGTCTACGAGAAGGGATCACCACTGCGAGATGTGAAAGAACTTTTGGAAGTGGCTCCGGTCCTGGGGATCTGTTACGGCATGCAGCTGATGGCTCACACTTTGGGTGGCGAAGTTCAGAGTTCTTCTCACCGAGAGTACGGTTTCAACCAAGTGCACTGGTCCGAAGAAATTTCTGGTGTGCCACAAGATCAAAAGGTTTGGATGAGTCACGGCGACGTGGTGATCAAGGCTCCTCCGGGATTCGAAATCATCGCGCAGAGCAAGGGTGGGCATCCGGCGGCCATGCGCTCGAAGCGCGCCTGGGGAGTGCAGTTTCATCCTGAGGTGGCCCACACCGAAAATGGCGTGGCTTTCCTTAATCATTTTTGTAAGGATTTTTGCCAGGCACCTCCGAACTGGAAAGGTCAACACATCGTTCAGCAACTGCAGGATCGAGTCCGGCAACAAGTTGGAACGCAAGATCACGTGATGGTGGGGCTCAGTGGCGGAGTGGATTCCAGTGTTGTGGCAACTCTACTGACCAAAACATTAGGTGCGGAAAGAGTCCACTGTGTTTTTGTCAACAATGGCTTGCTTCGAAAAAATGAGTACGAAGAAGTTTTGCAGCAGTACAAAAATGTCGGCCTCAATGTGAAGGGAGTCGATGCCACGGAAGAGTTTATGTCGGCGCTCAAGGGTCTTTCTGATCCAGAGCTTAAGCGAAAAGCCATCGGCCGAGTGTTCATCGAAGTCTTTGAAAAAGAACTTTCTCCGAAATATCCGATTCGCTGGCTGGGGCAAGGCACTCTTTATCCGGATGTTATCGAAAGCATTTCTTTTCATGGGGGACCCAGTCAGACCATTAAATCCCATCACAATGTGGGCGGCTTGCCAGAGCGAATGAAATTGGGGTTGGTCGAACCCGTGCGCGAATTATTCAAAGACGAAGTTCGCGCGCTGGGTAAGGAATTGGGACTTCCGGCAGAAATGCTGGGACGACATCCATTTCCGGGACCGGGTCTGGCCATTCGCGTGATCGGCGAGGTCACGCCCGAAGCACTGCGAGTCGTGCGCGAAGCGGATGCGATTTTTATTTCTAAACTTCGACAGCACGGTCTTTACAATCAAATCTGGCAGGCTTTCTGTGTGTTGCTCCCGGTGAAAACCGTGGGAGTGCAGGGTGACGGTCGAACCTACGATCAAGTCTTATCATTGCGGGCCGTGACCAGTTCTGATGGCATGACGGCGGATTGGTTTGGATTTAGTTTTGAATTCTTACGTGAAGTGTCTGGTGAAATAACAAACAAGGTCAAAGGCGTCAGTCGTGTCGTCTATGACATTACCAGTAAACCTCCCTCAACGATTGAATGGGAGTGAGCGGAATGTCATCCAACCAGTTCGTGCACCTGCACGTGCATTCAGAGTATTCACTTTTAGAAGCCAGCAGTGGAGTCAAAGATCTAGCGGTAAAAGCTAGTGAAATGGGGATGCCGGCATTGGCTTTGACCGACAATGGAAATATGTTTGGCGCCATCGAATTTTATTTTGCCTGTCTGGATAAAGGCATTAAGCCCATCATTGGTTTGGACACTTATCTGGTCGGCGATCGAAACATCAAAGGCCAAGATCGAAACGAAATTCAGCGACCGCCCACTCGCTTGGTTTTGTTGGCATCTAGCCTTAAGGGTTATCAAAACCTCTGCCAAATCTCTTCGCTGGGTTATAAAGAGGGGTTTTATTACAAACCTCGTATTGATTACGACGTGCTAAAAAACTTCAATGAGGACGTGATCGCCTTGAGTGGTGGTCTGCGTGGCGAAATTCCGCAGACATTTCTGACCGAGGGTAAAGATTATGCCCTGGATAAAATTCGTAAGCTCAAAGATCTATTTTCTGATCGCTTGTATCTAGAGATCAATCGAACGGGTCTGCCTCAGTGGAAAGAGATCGGTTCGTTTTTGCAGGAGGCTTCGAAGATCACCTCAGTGCCCTTAGTGGCTGCGAATGATGTTCATTATTTAACCCAAGACGACCAGATGTCACAGGAAGTTTTGATCTGTATCGGCACCAACAAGACCCTGCAAGATGAGTCGCGCTTCCGCTTAGGCACAGATCAATTCTATTTGAAATCCGCCGATGAAATGCGCAGCCTATTCCCCGACATGCCAGAGGCCTGCGATCGAACTTTGGAAATTGCAGAGAGGGTGAACGTCAAATTCAAGCTGAAAGATGATAAG
>JABDFK010000061.1 GCA_013286585.1 Deltaproteobacteria bacterium | reverse complement strand
CTCTTCCAATCCCAATCACAGTGCCATCGGTCGCTACAGTCTAAAAGAGACTTCAGTGGTGCCTTTGCTGACGAACACCAATGGCATTTGGGGTATTCAGGCTCGCAATGTCGAGCAAAGCTTCGCGCTGGACTGTTTGCTCAACGACGAAATCCTATTTGTATCTTTGGTTGGTAAAGCTGGTACCGGAAAAACCTTGCTGGCGATTGCGGCGGGTTTGCATAAAACCTTGGACGAAGGAATTTTTCAGCGGCTGCTGGTCAGTCGTCCGATTTTCCCCATGGGCCGTGACATCGGCTTCTTGCCTGGTGACATCGAACAAAAACTGAACCCTTGGATGCAGCCCATCTTCGACAACGTGGAATTTCTGATGGGTGCAGATAAAAAGGCTGCCGGTCGTGCGCAAGAGCTGATCAACCAGGGCATGCTGAATATTGAGCCGCTCACGTACATTCGTGGACGCAGCATTCCTAAGCAATACCTGATTGTTGATGAGGCTCAGAATCTCACCCCGCACGAGATCAAAACCATCATTACGCGGGCGGGCCGCGGCACAAAAGTTGTTTTGACGGGTGATATCTATCAGATTGATAATCCCTACGTCGATTCGGCGAACTCTGGTTTGACTTACGCCGTGGAAAAATTCAAAGGCCATGGCATCGCTGCCCATGTGACTTTGACCAAAGGTGAAAGATCCGAATTGGCAGAGCTAGCCTCGAATATTTTGTAAGGAGAGATTTTCATGATGAAAGTGGGAGAGTCTGTTTCGGATACGGTGACCATCACTGAAGAGATGGTGCAGCTCTTTGCCAAATGCACGGGTGATTACAATCCCATTCACATGGATGAAGCTCACGCTAAGAAGACCCGCTTTGGTCGTCGTATTGCACACGGCATGCTTTCTGGTGGAATCATTTCTAGAGTCCTGGCCACAAAACTGGGCGCTGGTGGTATTTACCTTGGACAGACGTTGAAGTTCTTAAAGCCGGTCTATATTGGTGATACGATCACCGCCGAGGTCACGGTGACTTCGCTTCGCGCTGAGCGAGGAATTGCTTCGATGTCCACCATTGTGAAAAATCAGACGGGGGATATTGTGGTCAAAGGTGACGCTACTATTATGCTTGAAACGAGCCCTGGATTCGCTGCCGGTAGTTGAGCGGGCATTGTTTACAACTTCGCTGGATTGTTGTTCAAAATACAATCTGTGTCTGTGGCTGCATAGCTAAAATGGGATGAAATTACAGTAACTTCGGAGCATCAGTGGAATTTTTTTCACTCATCTTTTAATCTTCCCACGTCTGGGGTAGTCTTCCGTGGCTTTAACAATTCAATCATCTTTTTACGGGGGTAAAAATGGCCAAAATACTATTCACTGCTGCTATCGTTCTTTCAACTGTAGCTGCGCAAGCAGGAATCCTAACTGCGACAGGCGCTGTTAAGACAACGATCGAAAACGTCAGCGTGAATGCGGGCGCAACAGCGGCCACTCACGGTCAGTCGATCAATTTGACCACATTGGGTGCGGGTCTTCGTATTAAGAAAGTTCTTTTCGTTAAGGCGAAGGTTTATGTTGGCCAATTGCTGACTGACAATGCTGCAGCGGTGAACTTGAAATCTCCAGATCTTTTGACCCAGTTGAATAACAATAACACTAGCGCGTTCACTATGACTTTTGTGCGTGCAGTAACAACGGATCAATTGGGCCCTGCATTTCGTGATGGTTTCAACGCTAACAATGTGGACATGAGTGCGGCCCCGATCTCTGCGTTTCTGGCGGCAGTCACCGCTGGCGGCGATGTTGCGATCAATGATGTTTACACATTTTTGCTGACTAAAAATGCCGACGGTTCAGAAACTTTGACTTTCGAAAACCAAAAAGGTGTTGCGACTGTGATTGAAGGCGGTGCTGATAAAAACCTAACTGCAGAAATTTTGTCTCTGTGGATGGGACAAGGCGCGGATCAAGGCGTGACTGATCTTAAGACTGCGATTCAGCAAGGTCTTTGATTCTATCGTATTCTAATTGAGTTCATTAAACAGGCCTGCGGTGATCCGCGGGCCTGTTTTTTTGAGCAACAGCACTGCGCAGCAATGTCGTCCCATATGTTGCAACTAAAATTCTAGTCAAAAATTTTATGGCCTGATAGGGTCAGTTCGTATGCGTAGGCTAGAATCTGTATTCAGTGAATCAGCCCCTCTCAAAAATGAGAGTCGAAGAGGTGGCCGAATCCTGGGTAAAAAAAAATTGTTGGTGTTTGTTGGAACTCGATATCGACCGGAATTCATTTTGGTCACAGAGACTCTCTACGATATTTTCAGAATGGTGGATGGAAAAAAGAATACCTTGGCCATCGCTGGGGAATTGTCCAAAATGCATGACTTAGAGCCAAAACAGGCCCAAACGCTGGCCCGCAAAGCTGTTAAAAAATTACTCAGCTTTCGATTGATATCTATGAAAGCTCCAAGAGTCCGAAAAAAATCCCCATGAGAATTTGGGGGAATATTTTTACGGGGTCAGATCAGAAGCGGGCTCTCCATGACATCCGAAAAATTATCAGCTTGCAAAGAAACGTCCGTTTCACGCCCGATGAGATCTCTACTTTTCGAGGTTATTGCGGGCTTCTGCTCTTAAAAAAATACGCCGATTCCGCCGGTATTGCGAATTCTCTGAGTATTAAAAATCACATCGTGGGCCAGTCCCAGGCAACTCCCGGTTTTTATGACCTGGCTGGGGCTTTTTGGTGTTTGAATCACACGGGCCATCGTTCTCAAATCTTAAGTATTTCAGAGAATGATTACGTTCAATATTTGCACAAGCAGATTCCCCGTTACACCAACGTGGATGGCATGAGAGGCTTGGCCTCGCTGGGTCTTACGGTTTCACAAAATCAGCGACAGCAGACACAGATTCTTGAGGCCGTCTTCCTTCGGTTGATACAGCTATGTCATGCAGAAAATGGACTTCACTGGCGTCCCGAGCCCGAGCTGATTGAGCAGAATGGATTTCTTTCGACGTCAGAAAAGCGGGAGAATAAATTAATTGATCTGGGGCTAGCGCACGGATTGCCTAGCTTAGTGGTGTTCTTTAGTTGGCTGAAGTCATCAGGTTTAGTTAAAGAGCCCGCACAGAAAAATTTTTTGAAATTAGCGACGGCGGGCACGCTGCAGAGCTATCCACATCTTCGTCGAAACTTTCCAAGCTTTATCGTGGGCCAACGCTTGCGAAGGTCAGGGATGACCGGTTGGTGCTACGGAGATCTTGGCGTTGGATTCTCCATGATCCTTGCTGGTCGCATCTGGCAAAATCCATTGTTGGTGCAAGAGGGAATCGAGATCATGTTTCACGTTGCCGACGATGGTCATACCTTTTTAAGCGCCCGCAATGCGCTGCTTTGTCATGGTACTGTGGGCATCGCCCATATACTGGCCCGTGCCGCCGAATACACTCAGTCATTGAAACTGAAAAATTTAGCGGTGGATTGGTACCACTTCACTCTTCAGCGGTGGCAGGAGGACCCTCCCGGTCCCGAGAAAGGCCTCATGGATTCTAATGTGGGCGTTGCCTTGTCGCTGATCTCTGCGCTGAAGCCAATTAGTCCTGAGTGGGATTGTCTGATGTTGCTGAGCTCGCCCTATAGGGCTCAGGTCAATTGGGCTCCCTAAAGCTGGATTTTTAATGACGAAAATCTGAAATCCCTGTTAGTTTACACTATGCAGGGAGGCCTACCAATGGCGACCAAGAAGAAGAAGAAATCTACAGTGAAGCCCGGCCCAGCCTTCGGAATTTTAAAGAAGGTAAAAATGCAGGATGTGGTTAAGGCAGAGGAGCTACTAGAGATGATGGTGCATGCCGGCCGGTACACGGGTGCTACAGGTACCTGTTGCCCCGCGAGCCACAACTGTACAAGAGACTCCTTTGCCTGTACGGACAACTGTTAAAGACTTATTATTTATGCGTGAAACACGGACCTTTGAAAATCAGGATTTTTAATGACGAAAATCCTGAATCCCTGTTAGTTTTATTCCTGTGTAAGGAGGCTCACCAATGGCAGCCAAGAACAAAAAGAAGTCCAAGGTTAAGCAAAGCCCAGCGTTTGGGATAATAAAAAAAGTGAAAATTCAGGATGTGACAAAGGCAGAGGACCTACTAAAGATGATGGTGGAAGCAGGCGGTTATACTGGCGGCGGTGGTACTACCACATGCTGTTCGCCCAAATTCGCAACCGTCGCATGCACCGAAGTATGCTGAGGATCCATGAGTGAAATGCAGCCCGCCGAAAGTGTGGCCATGCTTCAGCAGAGGATCACACGTTGGTTTGAGAGAAATGCCGCTGGCGTGCCGCTGTTTCCTGATTTTTCCGTACGGCCGCTTCTGAAGTCTCAAAAGAAGCGGATCCTTGATCTAGTTTTGATGGGTCCAGTTTTAGAACTGATGCAGTTCATTCCTGCTGAAAAGTGTGAAGTCAGAATTTGGTGTCTCGGCGCCGCTCATAAAAAAATCATCATGCATTACCACCGCCTTAGGGATGATCAGGTGGGTTTGATTCCAAGATACGCCCTCTTTCCCATCCAAAAACCAGCACGGACATTTCCTGAATGGCATGAGCCCATGACCCTGGTGTTGAGCTCTCGGTGGACTGTTAAAAAGAACAATCTTCTTAGTCTTCGCCATGCATTGAATATCAAGGAGTGTTGGAAGGGAAAGGTAAAGATCGTCGGGTGCTTTCCTTCCGAGTACAATTTGCAGTTG
>JABDFK010000060.1:3671-5147 GCA_013286585.1 Deltaproteobacteria bacterium | reverse complement strand
TTTATCCACGAACATCACCGACTGACGAATTTTCTCTACAGTCGTGGCTGCTGGAGTGACTTCGATCTTCTTAGGGTTTCTTAAAATCGTGGAAGACAAGCTTAGGATTTCAGAAGGCATCGTCGCCGAAAAAAATAGGCTGTGGCGTTTAGCCGGTAGCAGTGGTAGAACTTTTTTAATGTCGCGCAAAAAGCCCATGTCCAGCATGCGGTCAGCTTCATCTAAGACGAAAATTTCCACTTTATCTAAGTACAGATAGCGCTGTTGGATCAGATCCAGCAGACGACCGGGTGTGGCCACCAGGACATCAACACCCTGAGACAGTTCTTTCACTTGATTGCCCTGGCCGACTCCGCCGAAAATGACGGAATATTTCTGTCGGACAAAGTGGCCGTAGGTCATCAGGCTCTTGTGAATTTGAATGGCGAGCTCTCGTGTGGGAGTCAGGATCAGGGCTCGGGGACGCCGAGGTTCCGGGCGCTTTTGATTTTTTTCTAGAAGCTGAATGATCGGTAGGCAAAAGGCTGCGGTTTTGCCGGTTCCCGTTTGAGCGATTCCCAACAGATCATGGCCTGCCAACACCACTGGGATGGCTTGTGCCTGAATAGGGGTAGGAATCGTATAGCCGCTGGCCTCAATGGCCTTTTGTAGTGGCTCCATCAAATGCAGATCAGAGAACTGCAAGGCTGACGGTTTAGCGGCTGTGGGAGTGGGCTCTGTTGGATGATTTAGCATGCTTACAGGTAAAGGAAGGGCTCCCGCACGTCAATCAGCAATGGAAACTATGTAAGAAAGACCATGGTGGTTTACGAAATCATATGGAAGGTGTAGATTGTTTCAATGAGCGATCTCAGCCCTAAAAAATTCGTGCGTCCGAACCCGCTTCATGGTGTGAAGTTGGAGCAGATACTCAACGAACTGGTGCTGTGGTACGGGTGGCAGGAGATGGGCCATGAGATCGACATCAACTGCTTCAATTCGAATCCTAGCATTGATTCGAGCCTAAAGTTCCTTCGTCGTACTCCTTGGGCGCGCACCAAGGTGGAAGACCTTTATCTAGACTATTTGGACGAAAAACGTGAAGAGAAAAATCATGGAACCCAAATTTGAGGATCTGATTAAAATTGCACAGATGCAGATGCCCTATGGAAAATTCAAGGGGCGGGCGCTGATCGATTTGCCAGAGCCTTACGTCGTCTGGATGGCCAAAGCCGGATTTCCCGAGGGCGAGCTTGGGCGGTTATTGGCCCAGGTTTACGAAATCAAAGTGAATGGCCTTGAGTATCTCTTTGAAGAACTGAAAAAGTTTCAGTTGGAACCTTAATTGCTCGAAATACGCGGCGAAATCAGCTAGATTCCGCCGACTATGATTCTAACTAGCAATGTGAGCCTGGGTTTCGGTGGCAAAAAACTTTTTGAAGACGTGAACGTCAAATTCACGCCGGGCAATTGTTACGGCTTGATCGGTGCCAATGG
>JABDFK010000060.1:0-3661 GCA_013286585.1 Deltaproteobacteria bacterium | reverse complement strand
AATTCTTTCGCGCGAAATTGAACCGAACACGGGAGAAGTCGTGATTCCCCCGGATCTGCGCATTTCGACTTTGAAGCAAGATCATTTTGCCTTTGAAAACTCCACCGTTTTAAAGACGGTATTGATGGGAAATGATCGCCTCTATAAGCTGATGGAAGCCAAAGATGCGATTTATGCCAAGCCTGATTTCAGCGACGCCGATGGAATTCGGGCCTCAGAACTAGAGACTGAATTTGCGGAGCTCAATGGCTGGGAGGCCGAATCCGCAGCGGCCGTGATGCTGGCTGGCCTTGGCATCAAGGATGAATATCATCAAAAACTGATGAAAGAACTCACCGGTGGCGAAAAAGTGAAGGTGCTTTTGGCGCAGGCGCTTTTTGGTAAGCCAGATATTTTGCTTTTGGATGAGCCTACGAATCACTTGGATATTCATGCGATTCAGTGGCTGGAAGATTTTCTTTTTGATTTTGAAAACACAGTCATCGTGATTTCCCATGACCGACATTTTTTGAACAAAGTCTGCACCCACATTGCCGATGTGGATTTTGGCAAGGTCACGACCTACACCGGTAACTATGATTTTTGGCGACAGGCCAGCGAGCTCAATCAGCGCATGCGCTCGGACCAAAATCGGAAAAGCTCCGACAAAGCCGAGGAACTGAAGGCCTTCATCGCGCGTTTTAGTGCCAATGCCTCTAAATCTAGGCAGGCGTCATCCAGGCAGAAAATGTTAGAGAAGTTAGAGTTCGTTGATCTTCCGATGTCGTCCCGCAAAGAGCCTTACATTGATTTCAACGTTCAGAGAGAGCTGGGTAAGGATGTGCTCACTGTCGACAAACTGAATAAGACGTTCGAAGGCACCTCGATCTTAAAGAATGTCAGTTTTACGCTTCAGACCGGCGACAAAGTGGCGCTGGTCGGGAAAAATGATCTGGCGAAAACTCTGCTGTTGGATATTCTAGCGGGCGAAACTCAGCCGGACTCAGGATCGATCACCTGGGGCACGACCACGTCGCGCAGTTATTTACCGACAGACAACTCTAAGTATTTTCAAGGCGATGAAGCTTCGCTAGTGGAATGGCTTCGCCCATTTTCCAAGGAAAAGGACGAGTCCTTTCTTCGCGGTTTCTTAGGCAAGATGCTCTTCAGTGGGACTGATGCTCTGAAAAGTCCCAAAGTTCTCTCTGGCGGAGAGAAATCTCGCTGCATGTTTTCTAAGATCATGTTGTCGGGATCGAACATTTTGCTTTTTGACGGACCCACTAATCATTTGGATTTGGAAAGCATCACAGCCGTGAATGAGGGCATGAAAAAGTTCAAGGGCACGATCATTTTCACCTCTCATGACCATGAGCTGATTCAAACTGTCGCCAACCGGATCATCGAAATTGATCAGGTCGTGGCCTATGATAATCATGTGAAATTTGACGACTATCTTTTGCGCAATTGATGAATGATCTGATCCAATTTCCCCAGAAACCGTGAACGATCGGTTTTGTCCATGGGCGCGGGACCGCCGCGATTTTCACCCATGTGCCGAAGGTTCTGATTGAGCTCGCGCATGGCCACAGCAGATCCTACGTTGTCTTCCGTGAACTCGTAGCCCTTGGGGCTAAGAGTGCGCACCTGTTTTTTTTACAAGGCGCTCTGCCAATAAAATATCGGTGGTGACTGCGATGTCCGAAATCTCTGCATGTTCTACAATCCAGTCGTCGGCGGCGTCAAAATTTCCAGAGACCACCTGCATTTCAAAGAGGGGATTGGGCGGAATCTTCATCCATTTGTTGGCGACTAAGACCACGCGCAGCTGGTAGCGCTCGGCCACTTTGTAAACTTCGTCTTTGACTGGACAGCCATCGGCGTCGATGAGAATTTTCATTTCTTCGTGGACTCCATAAGAGTGAGACTTTATAGAGTGTCTATGTATTTGCCAAGCTACGCCAAAGAAGAAAACGTCGAAACCATTGAAAAATTCATTCAGCAGCACTCGTTCGCGACGCTAGTGACCCAAGAAGCCGGGGAAAGTGTCGCCAATCATCTGCCTATTTTATTCGGTCATTCCGAGGGGCGCCGGGTTTTGTCGGGACATATGGCCCGAAGCAATCCCCAGTGGCAGACTTTTCAGTCCGGCGGCCCAGTTCTGGTGATTTTTCAGGGTCCGCACACCTACATTTCACCAAGCTTTTATGTCAACCCGTTGAATGTTCCCACATGGAACTACACTGCGGTTCACGTTTACGGAAAGGCCACAGCCATCCATGATTCCGCGAAGATCGAGGAAATTCTTGAGCAAACAGTGCTCAAGTATGAGTCCCAGATGGAGTCGCCATGGAAATACGATTTGCCCCAGGAGTTCCGCGAAAAGCTGGTGCAGGCCATTGTAGGCTTTGAGATCATTGTGGATCGATATGAGGCCAAATTTAAGCTCAGCCAAAATCGTGAGGCCGCGGACTATGATTCTGTGATTCGCCATCTTTCCAAGAGCGATAGTCCCAATGTCATAGAACTTTTGAAATACATGAATAGCGCGCCGCTTCGCAGGACCTAGAGTACTGGTAAATTTTACCGAGCTTGCTTGAGGTGGATGAAAAGTTCACCTAGATCCATTAGGCTCCGCAAATATGAAAATATTTTACTTCATCTTGCTCGTTTCAAATCTAGCTCTGGCAGCAAGTCTTCAAGACATTGCTATGCAAAGTATGGAATATTCACTGAACACCCAAATTCAGACCGACGATAACAAATATTACCTGAGGGGTGAGTTTCCGACGCGCATTCAGTCCACGCCGATCCCGGTGGTTGTAGGAGTGGGGCAGTTGTTTGGCAAAGATCATGAGGCGACACCTTTCACTACGGGCTCGGTCATCAATGTTTTATCGCAGATTTATTTGGATTTTCCCGAACTGCGTTCGCTGCCACTTTTTCAGAAAATTCCCGCAGTGGTTCGAGAGGGCGTGGCCACGTTCTCGAGGTACGGAGATGGTGTTACCTCCAACTTTTACCCATCGATGTTAGATCGCGGAGTCAAAGTCCATCGGCCCATTGCCATGACACTTTTTCCGATTTGGCATGGTTTTACCAACATACCTAATGATGCCGATACGACCTCGGTCACGCAGACCGCTTTGCATTTCGATGCTTTGTTGAACGCATCCGTTTATAAAACGCCAGAGGAAACCTTCGCGGCATTTTCAATGTTCAGGGATATCGACCGCGCGTCGAAGCGCTACAATCGAAAAGAGCATCTGGAGAACACCGGTGCATTCATGACTTGGCTTTTTGATGAGAATGATCCGAAGATGCCTCGCTTTTATTTTGCTGGGTCGAGGAAAGGTCAAAGAATTCCGTTCAACAGGAATGACGTGGATTGCATCGTCAATGCCAATGTTTTGAAGCTGAAAGCCATTGATCAAAAAGACAGTCTTCCGGGAGAGCTGCAGTCCTGTGATATGCTTAATCAGGTGATCGAGCACGACCAAGAGGCGGTTTGTGGAATCTATTATCCGAACACTTTGAACTTAGCATTTGCGATGTCCACGGCCGAAAAGGTGGGCGACCACTGTCTGACCGAGAGTTCTCACTCGAAAATCATCCAGCAAATACTATCGCTGCAACAAGAGGACGGCTCTTGGACCAACGTGGGAAATGTTTGGTCAGATCC
>JABDFK010000059.1:1449-5476 GCA_013286585.1 Deltaproteobacteria bacterium | reverse complement strand
CCTATCCCGCCGGGCATTTTCTTCTTCGCACATCAAAAGGTTGGATGAATCCCTGGGCTAATTTCCCCTTGATGAACAATGTGAAGGCAGAGTTTCAAAGAACTCTGCGAGGAAAAATCACCTATGTGATTTATGAAAGAACCCCAGGGGTCTGAACTGGGCTATTGGCCAGCAATTTCTGCCTGCCTCAAGTCTCATCGCCAAGACACCGATATTCATTCACTATCAAAAAAAGTGAGGCTTTCTATGGTGCAAATGTTGAAAACCCTTTCGTTCAAATTAATTATTGCGCTCTCAGTCTCTGGATTGATTTCATCCGGCTGCGCTTCTTGGAACAGCAGCGATAGCGGTCATCGCGATGTGGCTTCGACTAGAAAAGCCTCCTCTGGAAATTCGGACGAGCTACCTTTCCGCACCATCTGCCCGCCGGGCCCCTTCGATGGTAAATTGATCATTCACCAATTGTACGTGGGACAAGGAGATTCAGCGATCATCCGGACTCCATCTGGAACGATCGTACTTATTGATGGTGGGGAAAGTCCCAATTATGAGAAGGTCATTAAGCCCACTCTACAAAATTGCTACAAAACTGAAAAAATTGACTACATCGTCTTGAGCCATCCCCACAGCGACCATTTCGGTGGTTTGTTAGCTCTGACAAAAGATAACACATTTACTGTCCGTAAATTCATCACTGGTACGACGAATATGGAGAAGGGCGAAACTGGCTCTGAGTTCCATCAGTTGATCACCAATGCCGAGAAACTCACTGGAGCTGGCGCTGGCACCATTGGACATGGCAAATCCGGCGGCGGAGTGACTTTGGGCAACAAGGACATCGTGGATTCCAAGGTCGTATTTAATGTCATCGTTTCCAACGGTGCGGTCCTCAACAGTGGACCGGTGCCCGCAGCCTATGAAAGCGCCGACGTCGTCAGAGATGACAACTCGGTTTCTGTTGGCATGCTGATCAGCTTCGGAAAATTTAAATTCTTCACCGGCGGAGACATCACCGGCGAAAATACCGCCACAGGAGCTTCCCACCCGAATATCGAATCATCGGTGGCCAAACAAGTGGGCCAAGTCGACGTGTATAAAGCCAGCCACCATGGCTCTGACACTAGCAACAATCAGGACATTTTGAATGCCCTGCGCCCCACCAACGTGATCGTGAGTGTCGGTGCCGGCGGAAAAAATACTGGCACCTTTCATCTTCCTCGCAAGGGCGCGATTGAGAGAATGAACACCTTAAGCTCGGTGGAAAATATTTTCATGCTTTCGGCTGGAGCTTCCGAGGACATCTCTGCTGACGAAATGAATTCCTACAGAAAAGTCAAAAATTTGGGCCCTGAAGAAAATGGAGCCGTAGGCAGTGATGCCGTTGTCGTGGTTGATGAGGGCGGACGCTCTTATGAGATTTACGGCGCGGATAGAGCCAATCACCCTATTTCGGTTTTCAAATCAAAATAAAAGCTGAAAGCTCAAGCGTTGTCGAACGCGGCTTTCAGTTTCTTAATGTCGAGCTTTTTCATCTTCCACATCTCGGCCGTCATGGCTTCCTTCTTCGCCTTGTTCTTGGTGGTGTTCCACTGGTCGAAGGCTGCGGGCGCGATCTGCCAGCGGACACCGAACTTATCGATCAACCAGCCGCATTGCACGGCCTTGCCGCCCCCAGCGGTCAGCTTTTTCCAATAGTGGTCGATCTCCCGTTGAGTTTTACAAGGAACGACGAACGAAATAGACTCATTGAACGGCATATCCATATACCCGTTCAAGAGCATCAACTTTTGTCCCAATAGAGTGATATGGGCCGTGAGCACCGAGCCCTCCTTAACCCCCATCGGGTTCTTCCCCCAGTAAGAGAACTTTCCGACTTTGGTTCCCTTGAAGATGGACTTGTAAAACTTGACCATTTGGGCTGCGCTTTTGTCGGACCAGATGCAGACATAGGCTTTTGACATTCAGGCGATCTCCTTCTTCTAACAAATTTGCTTTGGAAAGTGAGAGCTGTCAACGAACGTGCATTTTCCATTCGCAAAAACGAATGGATTGTGTAGGATGACGACATGATACAGCCTGTCCCCTTAGAAAAAAGTCCCCGCCTTCTCAACCCAGGTCCCACAGTTTTAGTCAGCTCCGCTCACGGAGAAAAGATCAACGTGATGGCCGCTTCTTGGTCCATGACTTTGGATTTTCAGCCGCCGAAGGTGGCCGTGGTCATTGAGTCTAGCTCGCGCACTCGCGAACTAGTGGATGCCTCTGGCAGTTTTGCGTTGAACATTCCCACCCGCGGGCTGGCAGATTTGGTTTTAAAAGTAGGCAACAACTCGGGCAAAGATTTAGATAAATTTAAAGAATTTGATATTCCGTATTTTCAAGCTTCAAAAGTTAAGGCTCCTCTGATCGAGGGCTGTGTTGGTTGGCTCGAGTGCAAAGTCATTCAAGAACCCCACAACCAAAAAGAATACGATCTTTTTATCGGCGAAGTGGTGGCCGCCTGGGCTGACGATAGAGCCTTCAACAATGGTCATTGGATTCAGATGCCCAAAGAGCTCAACACCCTTCACTATATCGCCGGAGGCGTGTTTTTTGTCGCTGGCGAAATGCTGGAAGTTAAGTAGGTCCACAAAATCTCCCATTCACCGGAAGACAGACTCACCAGCCCAAGGTCTGGGTCTGAAAATACAGTTAGACTGCGGACTCAAAGCGTTTTGGTATAAGGCCTCAACGAAAGAGGGGCTCTTATGAATTATTTTCCGCGAATCACACGTGCTCGAGTCATCACCACAATGTCATTTTTGGTATTGGCGGCAGTTCTTGGCGCCAAAGCACCGCCAGAGATTCGTTACACGGTCAAAATCAGCCGCGACCTCTATCGCGCTAATTTAGATTTCATGCGCAGCAATGATTTCGATCTGGCCGGTGTCGATATAAAGAATAATCAGGTTTTTCTTTTGGTCAATGCCGCTGCAAAAGCGAAACTCACCGCTTTAAATCCCTTGATGATCAGTGAGGTGCGCGTGCAAAGCGGTACGACTCCGGATCCTAAGTTTAAGACGCCGGAAAGAATCAGTGAAATTTTGACAGGTCTGGCGACGCAATACCCAAACCTTGCTAGCGTGACCTCGATTGGAAAATCATTGTATGGCCGCGATATTGTGGCAATGAAGATCACGCAAAATGTGACCGCACCCAATGGAAGCAAGCCCGCCGTGCTCTTCAATGGCATGCACCATGCCCGCGAAGTGATGAGCAGCGAAGTGCCCTTGGACATTGCCGAGTACTTGCTAAGCAACTATGGAAAAAATGCTCAGGTCACACATTGGGTCGACGCCAATGTTATTTATGTAGTTCCGATGCTGAATGTCGACGGCAACCATCATGTATGGACCGATGACAATATGTGGAGAAAAAATGGCCGCGGTAGTTTTGGCGTCGATATCAACCGCAATTATCCCTACGCTTGGAATTCTTGCAATGGCTCGAGTGCCGAGGAATCTGCGGAAGATTACCGTGGCCCCTCACCGGCCTCAGAACCTGAAACTAATGTGTTGATGAACTTTGTCGCCGCAACCCATCCGGTGTTCGATATTTCGTATCACTCTTTTAGCGAATTGGTTATTTATCCCTATGGATGTGGACAGCACACGGAAACCCATCAAGTGGTGGAACCCATTGGTGCCCAGATAGCAGCGCTCACGGTTGGCGATGATGGTCACAGCCACTACACCGCTGGAACTGCGCCAGATCTTTTGTACGGGGTTGACGGATCTGACATCGATTGGATGTATCATGAACAAAAAGTCATTCCCTACGTTATGGAAGTGAACTCTGCCAACCAAGGATTCCAGCCCGCCTATGATCAATGGAGAGACAGCACGGTCACCCGTCTTCGCCCAGCATGGCAGTATCTTTTGAACCGATTGGATGCGGCAAGTATCCGCGGGCAATTTGAAAACTACCAGGCCGCGACAGGTCCCACGCATATCCGCATCACGGGAGCCAACAATTACAACGAGCTTTATCC
>JABDFK010000059.1:0-1439 GCA_013286585.1 Deltaproteobacteria bacterium | reverse complement strand
TATCCTGTGCACGCGGACGGCAGTTACTTCGTCGTCCTAAATGCGGGCGAATATCGCATTAGCTCTGATGACAATAAATTTGTGGCTCAAACCCTAAAGGTTGGGGACTCCTCGACTGTCGTGAGTTTGAGGACCAATTGATTTTAGGGCTGACTTTTCTGTAAAAATTAGCCAGTTCTTGAATTAAGAACTGGCTCAGCCAATTTCTGATTCTGTAATTAGGTTTTTATGCTACTCATACCAGCATGGAAAAACCTTCTCCCAAACCAAATCTTCTGACTGAATTGATCCAGCGTAAAAAGGAAGCCCAGAAATCTGGCGCGAGCTTAAGGCCTTTCGGTAAGTTCGAGCCAAAAAAGCAGCGCAATGAAAATGGATCTTCAGTAGGCCCATCTTGGGGCCGTCGAAAAGGAAACTAGTCTGGCTAAAACACTGGAAGTCGATAAAGAAAATCCGAAGTCTTGGAAAAAATACACCGCGAATAGCTGCAAGACCTGTGTAGCTACCTGTTGCTCTATGCCCATCGAGATTCGCTGGGAAGATCTTGTTACCTTGAATTTTGTCTCTGAAGAAGATTTGGTCAAACCTATCAAGACGATTGTTGCCAGGCTCAAAAAAGAAAAAGTCATTACGGCTTACCGGGAAGAATCGGGGCTTTTTGCTTTCAGACAAACCTCTGAAGGGAAATGCAGATATCTCAAGGGAACCAAATGTGGCGTCTATGAAAAGCGTCCTATGATTTATCGAATATTTCCCACGGAGGCCGGATGGCGCCATGGTTTTTGTCCACAAAAACCGATCATCTAGGCGTTTTGGGACCCTTCCTAGAATGCCGGTATTTGGGAAATGGTTACCGGGGCAGGATTTGTCCGGCATTTCCAATAGTTATCATTTCTTCATATAAATTTGACATAATTATCGAATTCCGATAATATCATAATAATGATCAGCAACTTTGGAAATCAACTAGCAGAAGACCTTTATGACGATAAAAGAACCAAGACGACTCGGCATTTTCCGCCGGAGTTGCTGCGGGTTGCTCGCAGAAAGCTTTTGTACTTGCATGATGCTGATCAGCTTTCAGACCTTAAGGTTCCTCCTGGCAATAGGCTAGAGGCATTAAGGGGAGATTTGAAGGGTTTTCACTCCATAAGGATTAACGATCAATGGAGAGTTATTTTTCAGTGGAATGCTGGAAATGCGCAGAATGTCCAAATCGTGGATTATCATAAATAATGACTTGTGAGGTAAAAATGAAAAAGACAATCAAACAACCGGTAAATCCTTTCCACCCTGGAGAAATACTTCTTGAGGAATTCTTGGAACCAATGGGCATTTCACAAGCGGCATTTGCTCAAAAGCTGGGTTGGACTAAGGCTAAGCTGAATGAATTTATAAAAGGTAAAAGAGGCATTACGGCGGACACGGCACTGGATCTT
>JABDFK010000058.1:5373-5760 GCA_013286585.1 Deltaproteobacteria bacterium | reverse complement strand
GCCATTGGCGGAGTCGCCACCAAATTTTACACCAGTCACGGATTTTTTTCGTGGACCAACCATATCGTCATGGACGGTTACTGCTACAATTAAGTTCAAAAATTTCTCGCGCCAGAGGGGTGTAAATCCCCGTTTGCCCAGCTCTCTACAGTGATCGTCTGTGGCCCAGCTCTTGCTATCAATGGTGCAAGAGGTGTTATAATGGAAATTATTAATGTATCCGAGGTTAGAAAACATGCACTGTTGTCCATGGAAGATGGTGCGGTCACAGTGGATTATCCTTTGGACCTGAAAGAAGTAGAACAGGTTCTCAATTCTCTGCTAGCTAGCGAAATACTTTGCGTCCTTCGTTATAGACACCATCAGATAGCCGCCAAAGGGATTGAT
>JABDFK010000058.1:0-5363 GCA_013286585.1 Deltaproteobacteria bacterium | reverse complement strand
GTCTAACAAATTTGGTGGTGAATCAAAAGACTCTGACCGAAAACGTGGAAAAATCACTGATGATGGTGACGGCCTTTGTTCCCCAAGTCGCGGCTGAGTTCAAAGAGCACGCTGAAAGTGAAGAGGCTCATGCCCTTGCTATCGCCGAAAGAATTAGTCAGCTAGGTGGCAAAGCGGATTTTGATCCTTCTGGCATCGCAGCTAGATCAGCCACTGAATTTGGAACCGCCGAAGATCTGATCGCGATGATCAAAGAGGACCTAGTGGCTGAACGAATCGCCATAGAAATATACCGAAGACAAATTCAATGGTTTGGTGAAGCTGATCCCACCACGCGCCGAATGCTCGAAGGTATACTTGAAGACGAAGAGGATCATGCCAATGATATGGCTGATCTCTTAGCCAAGATGGACCGATCCATCTTGGCTAGGTAGGGCCCAACATCGTCTCTGGCGTGGCCCACTTTTCGAATTCGGCTTCTGTTAAAAATCCAAGATCTAAGGCGGCCTTTTTCAAGGTGGTCTGTTCCTTGTGAGCTTTTATCGCAATTTGTGCGGATTTATCATAACCAATGTGGGGAACAAAGGCCGTCACCATCATCAGTGATTTTTCCACGTTTTCGGTCAGAGTCTTTTGATTCACCACCAAATTTGTTAGACAGTGCTCCACCAAACTATTGGCACTGTCGGCCAGCCACTGAATGGAGTTTAGAAAATTGAAAATGATCAGCGGCTTGAAGACATTCAGTTCGAAATTTCCGGAAGCGCCGGCAATACTGATGGCCACATCATTGCCAAGAACCTGACAACACACCATGATCATGGATTCACACTGTGTGGGGTTGACTTTGCCGGGCATGATTGATGATCCCGGCTCATTTTCCGGTAACTGGATCTCTTGTAGGCCACAGCGTGGACCACTGCCCATCCAACGAAGGTCATTGGCAATTTTCATCAAACTCACCGCCAATGTTTTAAGTGCGCCGTGGGCAAAGACCAAGGCATCATGGGTGGCTAGGGCTTCAAATTTGTTCGGCGCACTTACGAAGTGTCTTGCCGTTAGCCCATTGAGCTGTTGCACAAACCTCTGAGCAAACTCGGGGTGAGTGTTCAGCCCCGTGCCCACAGCGGTACCACCTTGCGCTAAGTGATAAACTCGTTCCAACGTTAGCTCCAATCTTTCAATTCCGTATTCAATCTGCGCTCGATATCCCGAGAACTCCTGACCCAAAGTGATCGGTGTCGCGTCCATTAAGTGAGTTCTACCTACTTTGATCATTTTCGAAAACTGGTCCTCTTTTGCTCGTAGCTGCCGGTGCAACCGGCGCAGAGCTGGCAAAAGAAGCTCTTCCAACTGCTCGACTGCAGCGATGTGCATTGCCGTCGGAAATGAATCATTAGAACTTTGACCTAGATTGATATGGTCATTGGGATGAACGATGTCTTTCGAACCCATAGCACCGCCAAGGATTTCAGTGGCCCGATTAGCGATCACTTCGTTGACGTTCATATTGGTTTGCGTTCCCGATCCTGTTTGCCAAATCACCAGGGGAAAATGGGCGGAAAGTTTTCCGCTGATAACCTCATCGCAGGCCTGTAAAATGGGTGCCATGAGTTCTGCCGGAAGAAGTTCAAGACTGGAATTCACCAGAGCCGCTGCTTTCTTTACGATGGCGAGTGCACGAATCAGCGGCTCTGGGATCAAATCATGTCCAATTTTGAAGTTATTCAAGGACCGCTGTGTTTGTGCCCCCCAATACTTATCTGAGGGAACTTGGATCTGACCAAAACTATCTGTTTCACTACGGGTATTTGTATTCAAAATGATCTCCTTCCAAGTTGCTATTCCTAGCAATGATCTTGCCAACAACAAACGTGGAAATTTGCCCCATAAAAATGGAAGGCCTGAACCGGTGACTCTGCTCAATCGTGTTTAACCATATTTTAACCGTGATGAGCGCAGGCACGCAACATGCATTGAGCAACGGAACAAATGAAATCCCGGTGCAAGTAAACTAACCGGGAGAAGGAGACCTTTATGATACGTGCTGCAATCACTTTTTTTGTACTGGCCTTGATCGCCTTTGCTCTTGGAGCAGGTGGCGTCGCCGGTCTATCGATGGATATCGGAAGGACATTGCTAGTTGTATTTCTAGTTCTTTCCGTCATTTCGTTTATCGGATCGTTGCTTACGGGTAGACATCCTAGGCAGCTCCCATGAACAAGGAGACACTTGTGAAAAATAGTCACTCGGTAGGCTTGTATGTTTTGGCCGCATCTCTTGGAATAGCCGTGAATGCCTTTGCGGATGAAACCCTGATGCAAAAAGCGGAGACCGACAAGAATCAAGCCACCGACGCAGTCAAAAAAACCTACCGGTCAGCTAAAGATCAAGCTTGTCCACTGGTGAATGGCAAGGTCGTCTGTGCAGAGAAAAAAATTAAACACTCGGCCCAGAACCTTTCTGACGAAAGTAAAACAAAAGCGACTGAAGTGAAACACGAAATCAAAAACAAAACTGAATAGAAAATGGGGCTGTGATGTTATCTTATAAATCTGTTCTTGCGCTAACGCTTGCAACTATGACTGCTGGATTGAGTTCGGTCTCCTGGGCCCAAGATAGTTCGACGACCACCACCACTACGGTCAACAATTCCTCGACATCACAGCCCTCGAATTCTGGACTATTCCTGGAACCTATGCTGATAGGCTCCAGTGAGAGTTTTTCAATGAAGTCAGCACAACTGCCATTGATGACATCCAATACCTCTGGCACCACTAGTGGCTATGGATTAGGTCTTCGCTTGGGCGTTCATCTTTCAGAAATTTTTCTGGGAGTCGATGGACGATATGCAAAAGAACAAATGAGAGATTCCTTTTATCAAACCGCCGATGCCGATGTTTATAATTATGGACCTACCATCGGTGTGCAAATGCCTTACGCGGGTCTTCGTCTGCTTGGAACATATGTGTTGGGTGGCCAGTTCAATCCGGCCCCTGGAGTGAATGGACTGGACCTCAGCTTCCGAGATCCCAGAGGTTGGAGAGGCGGCCTAGGACTTCACCTTGGATCGGTCAGCCTCAATCTGGAATATCAAGATTTAACTTACTCCACCACCAACGTGGTTTCGTTAGGATCCTACGCAGTCAACTCGAACGTGAGCATGGAAACTGAAACGACAGGTTATCTTTTGAGTCTAAGTTTCCCCACACAATTCTAGGCGCCGCCACAAAGATGTTGGTCATCATACATCGTCCAAGAGAGATTCGTGCGTAAATTGGTCGTGGTGTACTCATACCCGCGACTGTCACCAGGAGGGCAATCTTGAGGAATGCTCACCAGACAAATTTTCACAGGATCTCCAACCACTGATGAAGTCACGTTGGGTTGTGGGTTATAGTCCACCTGATAAAGTTTATTGGCAAACTCCACTGCGGGGCCCGTGCTATCATCACCTGGGATCCTGTGGTCGATAGAACTGATTGTCGTGTTGAGACACTCGCCAACTTTAGTGAGAGGATGAACGGCCTCTTGAGCGGGCACGCGACCTTTTTTTACGCTACTGGTATCAACTGTTTGTGTGGGCGTGGATGTACAAGCCGTCACTGTTAGAAATAATATCAAGACGCCAAGAAATTTTACACTCATTTGAGGATCTCCTTTTTGAACGTTTATTTACATATAGTATTCAAATATGGCTGGATTGTAATCAATGAATCTGAGCTGGGACCATGGACTGGGTGCTGTAAAAAGGTGAATCCAGGTCGTGAAATTTTGATTCACCGGCAAGATGTGTTAGGTTCGTGGGCAATGAAGACATTCCAAGGGTTTCCCATTTGTTTAGTTTTGGCGTTGCTATCTCTACTGTCTATGGTGGCCTGCGGTCGTAGTTCCCAGACGGTCAGCCCATCCCAGACCCGCGACATCAGTTCAGGGGTGCCGTGCACAGCCCAGACAAAGGCAAGCTCACCAAAGTTTCTACCCCTCAAAAAAAATGCCGCCGTGATCAACAACATGGCCAACAACTTGAACTTCACCGTAGCCAATTTTACTGAAGGCTGTCGGCCCACAATATATTTCAGCAATATGCATGTGGTTGTGACGCCCAATAATCTCAAGGTGGCCCCAGAATCGAATCAGGCGCTTTCCTTTCTGTCGACGGACAATACCGTCGACATCACGGTGGACGAAATTTATCTCGACGAAGTGGTTCAGGAAAATCTGGGCGGAGTCATCGCCAATATTAGTGTGAAGGCCTCTTGCCGTGGCATCGTAGCCAAAATTGTCGACCAAAACTCCGTTTTAAGCGGAGTTCTAACTCCTAACCACAAGCCATCTGCGGAGGCGAAGGGGAATTACCAGCTCACACAACCGATCGTCGATCTCAGCAAACCGGTGTTCACGATGACCGCCACGGGGTGCGATGGCGCGCAGGGATTTGAACAATTAATTGAGACCACGATTCGCAATGATTTACAAAATCACGAGCTGATGAGCCAGCTCATCCAACAAAATTTGATTTCTCGAATGAATGACGTCGTCAATCAGCCCAGCGTCCCATCGGCTAAGTAAAAACCATGTATCGTTGGAGGTTTATATGCGTGATTCTGACTTCATTTGTTCGGAAACCACGTGATCTTTTAGATGATTTTGAATTGAACTTTTGGTCGGTTCCATTCATCGACACGGATTTCTCCAGACTCTTCACCCAAACTTATGCGCTCTTTATGGGGCTGGGTCGTTGGAACCTAGTTTTCAATTCACAGTTCAGAAGAGCCGCCTTAAAAAACCGGTGGGTACCGGTCACAACGGCTGAAACACTTTCTTATAGGAAATCCATCAAAGCCTTTGCGTCGGTGAGACTGCGCACCAGACTGCTCTGTTGGGATGAAAAGCGATTCTACCTTGAACAGACATTCTTCATCGGTGATCAGGTTCACGCTCAAGCTTTTGTGCAAGGCCTGATTCGCGGACCCAACGGCCACCTAAGGCCCACTGAATTTTTTCAGGCGCTGGGGGTTGAAAACAAGTCACCGGAGTTTCCCCCGCATATCCGGGCTTGGATTTCTTCGATGAACGGGACCTAAGCCCACAAAATCGCCCATTCTCCGGAAGACAGACCTGCACACCATATGAATGGAATCACGGCTTGAAAGTGGTCTTGGCCCTCGGCCCGCGCGAAGCCGGCGTAAAGCGCCGCCGTGAGAAAACTTGTGCCGCGAGTCTGTTTTGAAAAAGCTTTGTTGTTTACGACCGTGACCGATGCCCATACCAAGTGATGACTGCAAGGGACCGGGCCAGGACGCTGGTAATATAGCAGCCAATAAGGAAAGTGGAAGACGATTCTCGGAGGATGAACTCGA
>JABDFK010000057.1:524-5817 GCA_013286585.1 Deltaproteobacteria bacterium | reverse complement strand
ATCCGAATGGGCGCACCCGGAACTCGATTTTTTAGCAGCCGAGGAAAGACCGAGAGCTTCAGCGTCTGCAACGTATTGGGGTCACGAAAAAATTCGGTGACATGGATAAAAATATCCTCGCAAAGGGCCTTGACCGCATCTGGATGAGACTGAAGATGAGTGGTATAGCTCTCGATACTATCTTGCTTTTGTTCTCGCATTTGCCGTTGGATTCTGCGACTGACAGTTGAAACTTTATAGCTAGAGAAATCAATATGCGTATGACTTTTAACAAGGAAGAAAATCTTCTGAAGAAGATCGTTGGATTTTCGATCAGCCGACTGCACTTGCAGTTCCAAAGGCTTTGCATCTACTCCAGCTTTGATGCGCTTACTCATTCTTTCCAATTCTTCAGCTATTCCATCCGGACTCAGGACAAAATCTGCAGCCCCCAATTTAATCGCGCTATTGGGCATTCCGCTAAATTTTGAAGACTCTGGATCTTGGGCGAAGGTTATTCCCCCGCCAGCTCTGACCGCGCTAAGTCCAAGGGACCCGTCAGAGCCAGTGCCCGAAAGAACTATACCAATAGCCTGCTTTTTTTTGCTTTTTGCAAGGGCCTCAAAAAAGACGTCGATTGTTTTCTGTAGGCCTTTTACTTTTGGGTGCGGAAGTAGATGTAAAATGTCACCGGAAATCGACAGATCTGAGCCTGGCGGAATCACATAAATCTGATTGGGAAGAACTCTGGTTCCCTCTTTCGCCTCGTGAACTGGCATTCCGGTGGATCTGGAAAGAATATCAACCGAATGGCTTTTCTGGTTCGGGCCAAGGTGCTGAATGACGACAAAGGCAAAATTTGTTTTAGCTGGTAGAGGCGAAAAAAGTTGTTGAAGGGCCTCCATACCACCGGCCGAGGCTCCGACTCCGACGATAGAGAGGGAGGATTCAGAAGAAATATTCCGACCTTTTGTCGTTGAGGTATGGTTCTTTTTAGTAGCCTGGTTTTTGCGTGGCATAAATTCTCTTCGGACCTAACTGTTAGACTTGGACGCTTCTCGCGGCCCACAGAACAACATCAAGAGACGCTTGGCAAATTATCATTAATATCCTCATGAAATTTTAAAAATCGTCGCGAATCGTTGTATGTGATTCGGTGGAAAATTGCAACAATGTGCCAATTGTTTAGATTCCTTCACAGAGGTGCTTATTAAATCTACGTATACCTGTGCCGTTCGGATTGAATTCAATCACTGAGCCAAAACAGGGGCTCGAAATTGAAGCGGATACATCTAAACCGTTGTTCGCTGACCAGGATTGCGCAACATTAGCTGGTAACGCCGCTTTAAGAGTAGCACATCCACAAGGAAATAGATCTGATTCGGCTTTATATGTCAGTGTTAGTGGTATGAAGCTTTTAGGAAAGTCAGGTTCAACATTGTATTATAAAGTCGACATCAATTTTGATGTTAGCGATGGATACAGCGACAGTTTTCCTTCTGAGACTTATACTGTGTTTGCCACAGGCACTGAACAGGCATGTAGAGTTACTGGAATTAGGCTTACGAAATAACCTCGTCCCAGCGTAGCCGCAGCTTTTAGCCTCTGTCCTCTGGAAGAGGCTTATAGACCTCATGTCTCATTCTGGGAATATAAAAACGCGTCAGCGCGACTGTGACTTATAGCAGAGTTGCAGACACAGTCCAAAACTGATACTATTCTTAAATGAAGACAAATAAATCTTTTCTCGTTGTCGCAGCCTTCTCCTTGTTTGTTTTATTATTTTCACTTTTTCAAAATTTCACAGGTACGGGCTCAGACTTTATATGGACTAACTATTTTGGCGGAGACAATGGCGGCCCGGTCTCTGCAGATACGCCGGCGACTCCTTTGACTGGAACGAGGACATTTCGTATCTCCAGCCCTAGCTTGATTATTACCAATCAGACAATCCAGCCATTCGATGATAGTGATCCCTCCTGGATAGCCACAAAGACTGGCATTCAGAACGAGCTTTCACAAGGACATGATGTGGTTTACTTGATTCGTAATTTTGGCCAGCTCTTTGACAACTCTATGCAATATCTGACTGTGACAGATCCGAATTCATGTCAGAAAAACCATGCGAAGTGTGCGGCGGCCTTTTCGTCTTTACAGGCTTGGACAATAAAACAAGCCCAAGAGCTTCTGCTGTTACCGGGCGCGATTGATCATATTTATTTTGAGATCGGCAATGAAATTAATAGCCCCTGCACCGGCCTTGCGGTTGAAGATTATTTGAATGGTGAAAGTACTCAGCCCACAGGCCCCAATCTAATCTGTGTGGGCCATGGGCCTCATGATCCAAATATCATTCCTCTGTATGCGGAAAGTGTTTTTGCTCCTGAAGTGGCGGCTCTTTTAAACAATAATCCAAATACGCACATCATCATGCCGAGTGTCGCAGCCACTTATCGAACCGATGTCGCCGCCTGGGTTGAGGCCTTGCTGGATTACCAGATTCAAGGCGATCTTATTCAAGATGGCACTGGCAAAATGCAATCTTTGGTGCAAGGAAAAAAAATTAGCGAGCTTGTTTTTGCCTTAAATCATCACTACACGGTCACCGGGATAGCGCACACGAGTAAAGAAGTCGTTTCATGGGAAACGTCTTTAGATACTTATTTAGCGGACATTCAGACCAAAGGCATCCCTGGCTTATGGGCTACAGAAGAATTGGGTGCTCGTGACGGAAGTCCCCAAGGCGCCAATAACCAAGGTGGCGAAGGAGCCGCGACAGTGGCCAGGCTGATTTCTCAGTACTCGTATTTTGCCGACAAAAATAATTTAAATCCCACGCAGTTGCGAGCTTTGTTTTGGGGTTGGAACTTAGATCCGGCGCCAACCACATCCGGTCTCTTTGGCTTTACAAAAATTCTAAAAATTATAGGCCCTGAGTATCTAAAGAACCTAACTGCCCAAAGCAATTTAGACAGTGACGTCTCTGAAATTCACGCTTTTCATGCCCAAGGAAGTCGAAAAATATTCATTTTTATTTTTCCACAGAATCTTTGGAGCACTCTTGATATGAGTCAGTGGCGTATCACTCTAAAAGGAGACGGCATTGATCTGCAGAAG
The DNA here is from genome assembly GCA_013286585.1 of Deltaproteobacteria bacterium. Taxonomy (GTDB): domain Bacteria; phylum Bdellovibrionota; class Bdellovibrionia; order Bdellovibrionales; family Bdellovibrionaceae; genus CAIYID01. The sequence continues at coordinate 2,721 of JABDFK010000057.1, read as the reverse complement.
TTTAATCCCCATACCTCCACCATCAACATTTTCTCCGTCAACGGATTTTCGCAACCTTCTTCGCAGGTGAGCATCACAAATAGCGATCTTAATTTTCAATTACAAACGCCGATTTCCCTTGGCAACGATGGCCAAAGGAGCAAACAAGACGTTATGCTCATTGAACTGGATCCGCTTCCGCTCTAAGACAAGGGCCAGGCCAGGGCTTAGATTGTCGACAATAAATATCAAAACATAGCCGACGCTCCCCAAGGTCGAACACGCCTCGAAGAACAAAACCCCCTCCTCTCCCAAACGGCCTCAGAAACGGGAAGCCCGCAGGGCCAAACGCCCGGATGGCGTTGGACGTTTTTACGAAGGCAGGATGCCTGTGCCATTTGGGAGGGAAATTGGTCTGCGCCTGTGCCCGCGCCAAAAGGCGCCAGTGGCGCGTTTTGGTGCGGAGCATGTGCGAGGCTCTTGCGGCGAAGGCCGCAAATGTCGAGCACCTAGCTTTTGAGCGGCTCGATGCCGCTCAAAAGACGTCGCGCATGCACTCCAACCGAAGAACAGATGGTAAAATCTAAAACAAAGTCACAACAAAACCTAGATCGACCAATTTTGCCAAAGGCAAAATTGGTCTGCGCGACTGGATTGGCTGCGGCCATCCATGGCCTTGTCCCTACGGGATTCGCTGCGCTCACGTTAAAATAGCATCCTGCTATTTTAACGAACCAGCGGAAAGACAGTTCGACCACGAAAAATCAAAATATAACCGACGCTCCACCACGGTCGAACACGCTTCGAAGAACTAAATCCACTCACACAGACCAATTCCTCTCCCAAACGGCCTCAGAAACGGGAAGCCCGCAGGGCCAAACGCCCGGATGGCGTTGGACGTTTTTGCGAAGGCAGGATGCCTGTGCCGTTTGGGAGAGGAATTGGTCTGCGCGACTGGATTTGAACCAGCGACCCCTAGCACCCCAAGCTAGTGCTCTACCAAGCTGAGCCACGCGCAGACTTTTTTTAAATTTATAGAAAGAGCGATCTCGCTCTGCGGACGTTCATCAATAAATCATCCAAGCGGTCTTGCAGACCTTCGATCTTGTGATTCATTCCGACCCAGTCTTTTTCCTTTTTGACGACGTTTTTTAGGTCGCGCATGGCGGCCCGGGCACCTTCTATGGAAAAGCGGTCTCGGTGCAATAACTTGCGAATGATGAAGGCGTTCTCAACATCTTTTTTCGTGTAGTAACGTTGATTGTTGTTGGCCTTTTTGGGATTTAAAACTTCAAACTCACTCTCCCAGTAGCGGAGCACGTATTGTTTGATGCCCAAGAGATCTGCGACCTCGCCGATCTTAAAACCCATTTTTTCTGGAATGGAACTGACCTCTTCGATGAGTTTATCATCGCACAAAGCCGCGGATAGACTTAAGCGCACTTCCTCTGCGGAAATTTGATCTGCGACCACGTGGGCAAATTGATCGGCCAAAATAATTTCTGGATGGTGAGTTTCCATTTCGCTCATGTTTAAGCCTCGTCGTCTTCGTCTTTAAGATGGGCGTAGTCTTCACCGTTCAGCATGGCTTTTAAGACCTGGCTGGGACGAAAGGTAAGAACTCGGCGGGCGCTGATTTTGATTTGTTCTCCGGTTTGGGGATTTCGGCCCACGCGTTCTTTTTTTCCGCGCACGACGAAGTTACCGAATCCAGAGATCTTTACTTTTTCGCCGTCTTTTAGTTGGCCTTTTAAGCTATTGAAAACCATCTCTACCAGTTCCGAAGCTTCCTTTTTGGAAAAGCCGATCTTCGAGTAAACTTTCTCGACGATATCCGCCTTGGTCATGGTTGATTTACCGATATTTTGTCCCGCCATACTCCGCTGCCCTTCTGCTAAAATACCTATCTATTTCAATAGGCTAACAAGGTGTTGCTCACTTTCAAGTTTTTATCTCACGCTCACTGAAAATTTCTGTTTCAGTCCAGTTAGTACAGTCTCTATAAGTTTATTGACGGCCTCATCTTGCAGTGTGGCATTTTTGTCCTGTAGGCGCAGTCGGTAGGCCACGGACTTGAGCCCCTTTTCCAATTTGTCGCCTTCATAGAGATCAAAAATTTCCACGGACTGAAGAAGCGGTCCTGCTAACTTCTTAAGTTCGCGACTGACTTCACCAGCGGCAATATTCTTTTGCATTTGTAGTGCCAGATCCCGCTGTA
>JABDFK010000057.1:0-514 GCA_013286585.1 Deltaproteobacteria bacterium | reverse complement strand
CCGCTGTACCACCGGAAACTTAGAAACGCTGGCAAAACGATCCACTCGTGGCTGACCCGCTAGCAACACATCCAAGTTTAATTCAGCCACTGCCACTGGCACTCGGATTTTATTTTCATCCAGCAGACCCGGATGAAGGGTTCCGATGAACCCCAGTTTTTTGCCTTCGACCTGCAGAACCGACCACTGCCCGTGATGCAAAAACGACAAAGCTGACACACCGTCTGATCCCACCCACTGATAGGACTTCAGCGACAGGCTGGCCAAAAGGTTTTCCACTTTGGCCTTCAATTCAAAAATCAAAGCATGTTCCTGTTTCTGATTCCATAGCTGAGTCTGTTGACCCCACTGAATCAGGCCCAGACGATGATGCTCTAGATACTGGCCTTCCGCTGAAAGGGAAAACGTCTTTCCGATCTCGTACAGGCCACCGACTTCGTTGCCCTGATGAAAGTTGTAATTCATATTGCGAAAAAGCGCGAACGCCACTGATGAGCGCATGACATTTAAGTCA
>JABDFK010000056.1:2833-5857 GCA_013286585.1 Deltaproteobacteria bacterium | reverse complement strand
TTTTGCTTGTTGGGCGAAGGTGCGGCGTATCTGCTTTTCGCAGCGGCGCGGAACCTAGAAGTTCTTTTTGCGGCTCGAGCTATGGCCGGTTTTTTTGGCGCCAGCCTGTCCACCGCATCAGCTTATATCTCTGACGTCACTTCCACGAAAGAACGATCTAAGGGAATGGCCCTCATTGGTGCAGCCTTTGGTCTGGGATTTATCGTTGGACCGGCCCTTGGCGGAGGCCTAACTATTGTTGGCGAACACATTTCTTCCGAACCACATTACGGAACCAGTTTTGCCCTAGTGATTGTGGCCGGTATTTGTTTCGCGAACTTTTTATTCGCAGTGAAGTTTCTTAAAGAGTCTTTGGATCGAACTCAACCGGTGAAAGCCAGTGACCTTGGCCGCATCCAACAGATCTTGCATTATTTTAAGAAACCGTTGGTCGGCCGCCTGATGTGGGTGTTCTTTATTAATTCCATGGCATTTTCGATTATGGAAGCCACCTTGATTTTGTTAGTGGGTGATCGTTTTCAGTGGGGCATTAAGGAAGTGAGTTTTGGTTTCGCCTACATCGGCGTGATGTCGACGATCAATCAAGGATTCATTGTTCGAAGATTGTTGTCAAAACTAGGAGAGCGAAAGATGTTGGTCATCGGTCTTTCTTGCCTGGCTTTGAGTTTACTGGGAATTGCCTTTGCCTATCAAATTTGGGTTTTGGCCTTGGTCATGACCTTGCTATCGTTTGGATACTCTTTCACGAATCCCTCCACTTTGGGCAGCATCAGTTTGCTTTCACCATCCAACGAGCAGGGAACGGTGTTGGGCACCACCCAAGGTCTAGCAGCTCTTGGCCGAATTTTAGGTCCAGCTTTTGGAGGTCTAGTTTATCAAGAGATCCATCCCACGGCGCCGTTCCTATCTGCCGCTGTTTTGGCCGTCTTCGCCCTCGTGGTAGTGACCACAGTTTACGCACAACTTCCTGAGTCCGCGAAAGTGGGATCAAAGTCGGGTTAATTCGGATGTGATTCGATCCGATGGGAAAGCATGTCAGCAGAGAAAAAACTATCGTTCGAACAAATTCCAATTTTCATGGCGGGCGACTGTGGATCTGACGGGAACCTACTCAATACCTTTATCGCGCAACTGACCGGCGTTGGCATACAAGAACAAAGGGACGTGACCACGGGCTTGCGACAGCTAATAAGAGTGGGTCGCGGAGTGCTCGTTTTAGAAGTTAAAAATCGGGCGGAACTGACCCAGTTTGCAAAGGGCCTGCAGAAATTTGTGAAAATCGTCAAATTGTCGGATTTAAAAATTCTGATTTTTTCGGATGAAGCCGACATTGTTACGAATCGAACGCTCACTCAATTCAGTTTTATTCGCACCTCCTTTAAACTTCCAGACGCTAAAATGCTAGCGGCCTTCATCTTCAAAGAATACTCGGAGTTGGAAGGTCGTCTTCGCCCAAAAGAGGTGAAAAAAAACAGCGGCAGTGGTGGTGTGATGATCATAGAAAGTTTCCCGACTGCCGACGATAAACCAGCGCTGGCTATTCCGATGACTGAACAAAGAAAGCAGCAGCTTCTTCGCTCGTGCATAGGTATTCAAATTCCATCCTTTTTATACGACAAATCCTGTCTGTGGCGAGTCCGCGGTCATTTCAATTTATTCAATCCCGAGCGGGACCTGTTGACCTTCAAAGCCAATGATGAAGTCGGGCACCAGCGCATTGCTGCGGCTCTGAACGAAATCGGCTACATAGTATCTAGCGTATCATCACCACTCGCTCGAATTTGTATGACCTTGGACTATCAGGGCTGTCTCAATAGAGAATTTATTTTCAAAACGCCGATTCACATCCAGGAAATTCAACGCCGCACCAGCGCGCGGATCTCTGTGGCTGAACAGGCACCGGTGATCGGGCAATTCATCGACGCGACCACGAACGAAGAAAGCTCTTATCAGGTTCTGGACATCAGCTCTGACGGGATTGGCCTTAGAATCGATAGAGATCTAGCGGTCAAGTTTAAGCCAGGCCAGCGAATCAGCAATTTGACCTTGGTTCTACCGCAAAAGACCATTCGTATACTAACCGCAGAGGTCAGGCACTGCTCTAGGTCAGATAAAAACCCAGAGTTTAAAATCTTGGGCATCAAATTTGTGGATTGTGGCAAAGAAGAAAAACTTTTTCTGGATCTATTTGTCGACATTGGAAAAACAGCACTCTGAAAGTTGCATACCTGTAGGTATACAACTTTCAGAGGTCCCGATCTACAGTGCATGTCAGCCAGCGGTGAGCGGTGATATTTGCGAAGATCGTCGTGCCGCAGGCGCCACAGCTGGTTGCTGGGCAGGAACTTGTGGATGAGCAGCCTCTGCAGAATCCAAATTCACGTTTGGTAAACCGATGCTGGGCAGATATTTTTCACCTTGGTCGATCAATGTCAGATGTGCCTGCGCCATAGCTCTCAGGTTGGCCTCAAATTGCATGCGCACTCGCTTCAGATCAGTGACCTCTTGATACATTTTTTTCAAGGAATCACGTGAATCGCGCAAAATCACTTCGGCCTTTTGCTGCGCATCTGCGATGATGAGCTTGGCTTCGCGCTCGCCATCTTGGCGCATGCGATCGGACATCTGAGAAGCGGCTGCGATCGTCGATTTCAAGACAGCATCGCGATCTTTGAAATCCTGGATTTGTAGTTCTTTGTCTCTGAGGGCTTCGCGAAGAGTATTTCTTTCGTGAATCATCTCTTCCATAGAGACTGCGACCTGCTGAAGAAACTCGTTCACTTCCGCTTCTTCGAGGCCAAACATTTTCTTGTTGAAAGACTTATGGGTAATATCGATCGGGGTCATTTTCATATCGCTTCCTCTCGCCTCGGCTGCGGGCTTTTTGTTTCGCTCTCTTAATTTATAGTAAGGGATATGGGGGCTACTTCGCAAGTTCCTGGTTGCGGAGCGCTGCCTTCTCGAAACTGTAACGCAGTAGTCGTTCCACTTCGAGTTCGCGCATGGACTCAAGTCCAGCTGATG
>JABDFK010000056.1:0-2823 GCA_013286585.1 Deltaproteobacteria bacterium | reverse complement strand
CCAGCAAAAGTTTCCACGACCATTTTTCGTGCGGTGATGGGATCGAATCCGCGCTCTTCCACCCAATCTTGAAAATAGGTCATCAGTTCAAAGACAAAACCAGTGCCGCTAGAGCAGGCAACCATCAAGCCTTCCAGTTGAGTTTCGTCGTCGGTCTTCATGACAAAACCCAATGGCTTGAACAAATCTTCCACGACAATTTCAATGCCGCTATCGGTTTCGTCGACCAAGTATCCGATGACTCCGCGATTGATGATCGAGGGTGTGTTGGGAATCACTCGGGCGATTCGACATTGCGGCAATTTTTTTTGCAGAGCTGCTGTCGAAATGCCTGCAGCCAAACTAATAACGATTTGTTTTTCGTAGAAAAGCGAAGCGATGGGATCGATGGCCGACATAAAATCTTGTGGCTTCATTGCCAAGATAACGATCTCGCTGGATTCAACGAGTTCTTCGTTGTTGGGATGGGTTTTAATTCCCCATTGGTCCGCCATCTTCACCAATTTCCCAGGCGTGCGGTTCGAGGCGTGAATTTGTGTCGGATTAATAGTTTTAGTCTCTAGCAAACCTTTGACGATGATTTGCGCCATATTTCCCATACCCATGAAACCAATTTTATAGGGCATAGCCATAGTCTAACTCCGATCTGAAACTCAGTGGGTGCGCACCCTCATTTAGGATAGGGCGCTATCAAAAAGATTTCAAGATGCTATTTGAGTCTTTCGCCAAACAGAATGGTGCCCAGGCGGACAATAGTGGATCCCTCTTCTGCCGCAATTCGATAGTCAGAGCTAGTTCCCATAGACAGTTTCTGCAACTGAGGACATTTGGCTTGATGGATTTTGAGCAGTTCCCGCAACTCGCGAAAAAAAGGACGGGCGCGTTGTGGATCGTCGAACAGAGGCGGCATAGTCATTAGGCCCACCACTTGAATATTCCCAAGAAACGCCGACTTTTCTAGAAAATGGGACAAATCTTCCTGATGGATGCCGCCCTTGCTTTCTTCCCGGGCCAAATTGATCTGAACGAAGATTTTCTGTGTCAGATTTTTCATCCGTGCAGCATGATCAAGTGTCTGTGCTAGCTCGAGGGAATCGACCGAATGAATGTAGGTGAAATTTCCGACCACTAGCTTGGCTTTATTTTTTTGCAAGTGACCGATAAAATGCCATTCGATCTTTAAATCCGCCAGTTGTTTTTGTTTTTCCACAGCTTCCTGCACATAGTTTTCGGCAAAAAGTCTCTGTCCGGTGGTGTAAAGTTTTCGAATTTTTTCAACCGACTGCAGTTTAGAAACAGCTAAAATTTCGCAATCGGTGGGTAGTTCTTGGCGAAGGCTATTGAGGGACAGCACTAAAAAGATCCAATTTTTTATTGTGCAGAGTGACCGATTTTAGGAATGACATTCCCGATTTCTCTAACAGGCGTTGAGAGTCAGGATGGCCCACTCCCACCACCTCTTTTAGGCCCAATTTTTTGAAGGCATAGTTCAAAATTTCTGGCACGACTTCACTGGCGTAGCCCTGTTTCTGGTGGGCGGATCCGATGCGGCAGATGACTTCAAAATGCAAACCACCTTTGCCCAAAACCAATGGTTTGATCCCACAAATTCCGATCATCACTTTTTGATTTTTAAGAAAAATCGGTAAAATTCCCATCTTAGTTTGGCCGAAAAGCAGCGCCCACTCGATGATTTTTTTCTCTGCATCTTCAAGGCTGGCTTGGGCCAACTTTCCTTGGTGAGAGCCACTCATCGCGGGATCTTGTGACAGTGGAAAAAACAAATTGGCATCGCTAACGATCCATTCACGTATCAAAAGTCGAGACGAACGAATTTCAAATGCCATAATTAAACCCTTGCAAAACTTTTTTTAATAAATCCACCGGCAGTCCGACCACATTGTCGTAGGGGCCGATGTATTTCTCTACAAATTTTTTTCCTTCGCCTTGGATGGCGTAAGCGCCAGCCTTGTCCATGGGTTCACCCGTGGCGATGTAGTCCAGGATCTCTTGTCTCATTATGGGACGAAAAAAAACGTCTGTGGACTGAATTTCACAAATTCGCTGATTCGAGGAACTCGCGAATACGCAAATAGCGGTTTTCACGCAGTGAGACCTGCCCGAAAGTCGAGTCAGCATATGCTCGGCCTCTTTTTTGTTTTCGGGTTTTCCGAGGGCTTCGCCCTCGAGGGTCACCATGGTGTCGGCAGTGATTAGCAAATAGTCTTTGCGTTTCAATAGCTTAAGCTCATTTTCGGCCACCAAACTTTTGCGCTCGGCAAGCTCCATGATCTGAGCCTCCAGATTTAGGTTTTTCTTCAATTTTTCCGATACTTTGATGGGGAAAACCACGAAGCGAAAGCCGGCCTCATCCAGAAGCTGTTTTCGTCGTGGTGATTCGGAAGCCAAAATAATTTCGTGCGTGGACTGAAGCATCGGCTTCAATTCACCACAAAGGGAGAAAAATGGGAAGCGCAGAGTACATACTCGGTGGGAGTCTCTTGCTGATTGCATTTTCAGTTTACTCTTTTGTTTCGGCGATCTTGACCAACACCACGGACAAGTCGGTCCTCACCTGGTCCAATGGTGTTGATCCATCAAAATCCAAATCAGGAATCGTTAACTTGGCAAGACCCTTGGTTCACAACTTTGCATTGAAGCACGCTCTGAAGGTGAAGAGCCCGCGCATGCGTAAAAACATCGCCGATCTTTTGTTGACCGCAGGTCTTTCGCGCGAACTCAATGTCGACGAGTTCATCGCCTTTCAGATTTTTCTGGGAATCATGCTTCCCGCATTTTTGGGTCTGATGAACTTTGCTCTTT
>JABDFK010000055.1 GCA_013286585.1 Deltaproteobacteria bacterium | reverse complement strand
AACAAGTTTTGGTGGCCGCCCGTAAAACCAGAGAAGCTGGCTTCACCAAGTACGATGCAATCACACCTTATCCTGTGCACGGCATGGAAGAGGCGTGTGCCCTCAAGCGTTCATGGATTCCCTATGTTACTTTCGGTGCTGGACTTTGTGGTCTTAGCTTCGCGTTGTGGTTCACTTGGTGGACCTCGGCGGTGAATTGGGCCCTTAATGTCGGCGGTAAACCTTTTTTCTCTTTGCCTGCGTTTATTCCCATCATGTTTGAGTTGACGGTGCTGTTTGCGGCACTGACTTCGGTGGGAGCATTGTTCTATGCGGCGGGTTTGCCCAAAATCGACCCACCGATCATCGATAAGGATTTAACCTCGCACAAATTTGCGATTTTCATTCCGTCCAATGACACGGGCTACGACGAACAGAAGATTGAAACTTTTTTTCGTTCGCTGGGTGCAGCGGAAATTAAAAGAGCGGAGTTCTAAGATGAAAAATTCAATCACAAAGCTCACTCTAGGTGCGACTTTGATGGTGGGGCTTGTGGCTCTTCCGGGTTGTGGACCTCGTGGCAATGAACCCAATATTGAAATTCTGCAGGATATGATGATTCAACCGGCGGTGAAAGCTCAGCGCCAGGATGACTTTTTCAAAAATGGAATTTCAGAACAAGTTCCGCCAGAGCACACAGCTCCGGTCGGGTTCACACCGTACAAATTTGGTTACAATGCGGATCAGGCAGAAAAAGAATTGAAAAATCCTTATGCCGGTCAAATGACTGCAGATGTTTTGAATGTGGGCCAGAAATATTTTGAAACCAACTGCATGGCTTGTCATGGCATGAAGGGTTTGGGCGACGGACCGGTCTCTTTGAAAATGCCAATCAAGGTTCCAGCCCTAGTGTCAGAAAAAGTCACAAAATGGTCGGATGCCCGCATCTACCACACGATCTCTATGGGTCAGGGTGTGATGGGTTCCTATGCTTCGCACATTCCTCAGGCTTCTCGTTGGCAAGTCGTTAACTACATTCGCACTCTGCAAAAGAATCAATAGGTGAAAAATGGCTAATGCACATCATGATCAAAAATTACACGTTGGAAAGTTCGAGGCCTCGCAGGGTTTGAAAACAGCGGCCTATGTCTGTACGGCGATTGGGCTGGTGGGATTTGCTATTGGATTGCTGAAAAATCCAGAGCACTTGTGGCCCGCGTACCTGACAGCGTTTTTCTTTGTCAGTCTGTTGGGCTTGGGTGGCTTGTTTTGGGTGGCAGTGAATTTCGTCACCAATGCCGGCTGGAGTGTCAGCATTCGCCGTTTGGCAGAGGGTATGGCCTCTTTCATTCCGGTGATGGTGATCGCTGGACTAGTGATGGCAGTGATGGGATTGAAAGTTCTTTTTCCATGGGCTAGGCCGGAAGAGGTCGCTGCAGAACCAGTGATTCAATCCAAGCTGGGCTATTTGAATCCTGGTTTCCTGATGGTTCGGCTTTTGATTTTTGGCCTGGGAACGTGGATGTTCAGTCGCTGTATGGTTGGCAATTCAGTGAAGCAAGATATTAGTGGTGACGAGTCTTTGACTCACAAAAATGCAGGACTGAGCGTAAAGTATCTTTTGTTCTTTTCGTTGGCATTCACCATGTTCAGCATGGATTTGCTGATGAGTCTTCTGCCCACTTGGTACAGCACTATTTTTGGGATTTATTGTTTCGCTGGAATGTTCCAGTCGTCTTTGGCGCTATTGATTTTGATCATGCTCTACATGAGGAAGACGGGCATGGTTCAGGGTTACTACAATGACGAACACATTCATGACGTGGCCAAATACCTAAAGGGCTTCACTGTTTTTTGGGCTTATATCGCGTTCTCTCAGTTCATGCTGATCTGGTACGCGAACATTCCAGAAGAGACCGAATACTATCTGATGCGCGCACAGAACGGCTGGATGGGCGTTTCGATGATGCTGTTGGTGGGAAAATTCATTGTTCCATTTCTGGTGCTGTTGCCTCGCGGGAATAAGCGAAATCCGGCAGTTTTGATCGCGATTTGTGTGTGGGTGCTGGCGATGCAGTATCTGGATGTATACTGGATGGTTGGACCGAACTTCCACGAAAACCAAATGACATTTGGTTTTTATGATGTCGCAATGCTACTGGGTTTCATTGGAATTTTTCTTCTGATGGCGTTTCGCTTTTATTCCGCCAAGGGATTGGTGGCTGTTAAAGACCCTCGCATGCACGAGGCTCTCACCCACCATGTGACATATTAAGCGGAGATTTCATGAAAAAAATTAAAGTTCAAAACCCTGTGGTCGACCTCGACGGCGACGAGATGACTCGCATCATCTGGTCTTTCATCAAGGAAAAATTGATTCTTCCATATTTGGATATCGATATTAAATATTACGATCTGGGTATGGAAAATCGCGACAAGACGGAAGACAAAGTCACCGTAGAGTCCGCAGAGGCCATTAAGAAATACAACGTCGGAATTAAGTGCGCCACCATTACGCCGGACGAAGCTCGGGTGAAAGAATTCGGCTTAAAAAAAATGTGGAAGTCACCGAACGGCACGGTCCGAAATATTTTGGACGGCACCGTTTTCAGGGAACCTATTATCTGCAAAAATATTCCGCGCTTAGTTCCGAACTGGACTCATCCGATCGTGATCGGACGCCATGCTTTCGGCGATCAGTACCGCGCCACCGACGTGAAGATCAAAGGCAAAGGCAAGCTCACCATGGTATTCACCCCGACGGATGGTGCGGCCCCGCAATCTTGGGATGTGTATGACTTCACTGGCGACGGTGTCGCCATGGGCATGTACAACACTCGTGCTTCCGTAGAGGGTTTTGCGCGCTCATGTTTTAATTATTCATTGGCGAAGGGCTGGCCGCTTTATTTCAGTTCGAAGAACACGATTTTGAAACAGTACGATGGATTTTTTAAGGACATCTTCCAAGAGATCTACGAAAAAGAATTCAAAGCTAAATTTACAGAGAAAAAAATCACTTACGAGCATCGTCTGATCGACGACATGGTCGCCAGTTGCCTAAAAATGCACGGTGAGTTCGTCTGGGCCTGCAAAAACTACGACGGCGACGTGCAGTCGGACACGGTGGCTCAGGGCTTTGGCTCTCTGGGTATGATGACGTCCGTGCTGGTCACGCCTGACGGCAAAACCATCGAGGCCGAGGCCGCTCATGGAACGGTCACGCGCCACTTTCGCCAACATCAGCAAGGTAAACCGACCTCCACCAATCCCATCGCCAGCATCTTCGCGTGGACTCGGGGGTTGGCGCATCGAGGTAAATTGGATGGCAATCAAGAACTCATCCGCTTTGCCGAGACTTTGGAAAAAGTCTGCGTGCAAACCGTAGAGAGCGGTAAGATGACCAAGGATCTGGCTGTTTGTGTGAAGGGCAATGAAGTCAAAGACGGGGACTACATGTTTACGCAGGATTTCTTGCAACTGATCGCCACTAACTTGGAAAAATCGCTGAAATAACGTAGCGCTTCGCAGGGGCTGGGATTTACCTGTCGCGCGACAGGTGGATCAGTAGCGCAGTGCTTCGCAGGGGCTGGAGTTTGGGCCCGCCATGACCGAGATTCGGACATGGCTCATGATTTTGTCTTCAGGTATGTATTTTTTGCCGGAATCTATTTATTGGCCAGCCAAAAACTGGAATTCTGTACTGGATGAGAGTAGCTTGCGCCCGTAAGAGGAGATCTTAAATGTATAAAAGTCTTATCACGGTCACAGTTTTTTCAGTTTTGTCCATGGCCCAAATGGTGCAAGCGACTCCAGTTCTAACTGCCAATTACGAGCCTGGCTTTAACCCTAAACCGGTTGAAAAAGTCCTTGTGTTGGACTCCTCTGGCGAAATGACCCTCTCGTCGAAAGATTTGCGCAGCGGAACATTAACCCAGCAAAAATTGGGTGTATTATCTACGGACGAAATGGCGAAGATCGAAACTTTGATTGCAGGCATGGATCCGTTGGCGAAAGCCATAGACCCAAGAGCCGGCCAACCAATGTGCACTGATACGCCATCGGTCAGTGTGACTGTGTATAAAGCCAATGCATCAAAAACCATGATCTATCAGAGTGCTGGTTGCCATACCTGGGAATTCCAGAACTATGGTATTCGCACTCTTGGTCAGTTGGGGCTGTCGTTGTTGGAGCTGTAACAGCTTACTTCAGATCTACGATCATATTAAACACCAGGGCTCCAGTTTTGGAGTCCCTGCTATCTAGGCAGAAATATCCCACACGCTCAAACTGATATCGATGTTCCAGTCTTGCTTCGGCTAGACTGGCCTCCAGTTTCGCAGCAGGAATCACTTCTAAAGATTTTGGATTCAAGTTGGATTTAAAATCTGTACCCTCGGGAACATTTTCTGGATCCGGCACCGAAAATAGTTTTCCGTACAAGCGCACTTCGGCGTTCACACAAGTATCTGCACTGACCCAGTGGACGATGCCCTTGATTTTGCGACCGTCAGCAGGAGGTTTTCCACCTAAGGTGACGGGATCGTAGGTGCAATGTAATTCACTCACTTGGCCGCTGGAACCTTTGATCACTTTTTCGCACTTAATGACATAGGCATTGCGCAGACGAACTTCTCCGCCGGGCCGTAGGCGAAAAAAATCGGCGTCCGGATTTTCCATAAAATCGGAAGCTTCAATGTACAGGGTTTTAGTAAAATGAATGGCGCGTTTTCCCAGCTTCGCCTTTTTGGGATGCACGGAAGAGTGCAATTCCTCTCGGTGGCCATCGGGAAGATTTTGAATCACCACTTTGATCGGACGAAGCACGGCCATTGCTCGGTGAGAGACCTCATCCAAATCATCACGGACACAGGCTTCTAGAATTTCGTAGTCAATCAAGCTTTCGGCTTTGGCCACACCAATGCGCGCAGCAAATTTCTTCAACGCAGCCGGAGTGTATCCGCGCCTGCGAACTCCGCAAATGGTTGGCATGCGCGGATCATCCCAGCCGGAAACTAACTTTTCCTTCACCAATTGGAGTAGTTTACGTTTGCTCATCACTAGATAAGTCATGTTCAAGCGAGCAAATTCATATTGATAGGGTCGCGCTGGCACGGGACAGGTTTCGACGGCCCAGTCGTAAAAAGGTCGATGATCTTGGAACTCCAAGGTGCAAATAGAGTGAGTGACATGCTCTATCGCGTCCGAAAGCGGGTGAGCAAAGTCGTACATCGGATAAATCATCCACTTGTCGCCAGTGCGATGATGATGGACTTTACGAATGCGATACAAAAGTGGATCGCGCAGATTCATATTCGGCGAAGCCATGTCAATTTTGGCTCGCAAGGTGTGCGCACCTTCATCGAATTCACCAGCACGCATTCGGCGAAACAGATCCAGATTTTCTTCGACCGTGCGTTGCCGGTAAGGACTGTTTTTTGCCCGGGCGGTTGAAGTCACCCCGGTACACTCGCAGTTCTTCTTCGTTCAGACTGCAGACATAGGCCTTACCTGTGCGGATAAGCTCCTCAGCCCATTGATAAATTTGTTCGAAGTAATCGCTGGCGTAATATAAGTGCTTGCCCCAATCGAAGCCCAGCCAGCGCACGTCTTCCTGGATGGACTGGATGTATTCGATCTCTTCGACCTCGGGATTGGTGTCATCAAAACGTAGATGGCAGCGACCTTTGAACTCTTCGGCCAAGCCAAAATTCAAGCAAATGGACTTGGCGTGACCAATGTGGAGGTAACCGTTGGGCTCTGGCGGAAAACGGGTGATCACCCGACCCTTGTTTTTGCCGGCAGCAAGGTCTTTCTCGATGATCTGTTTGAGGAAATTGGCGCCCTCTACTGGCGCTGGTTTGTTAGTACTCATAGTAGGATAGGATGGTCCCACTGCGTCATGTCAAGCAAGCAGAATGAAGACAAACCTACTGATCCGTTGACCGGGAATTCGACTGGCCGTAAAAAGAACAGAATGTCATTGTCATCTCAAAGATTTTGTTCCGATGTCTGAAGTTCGAATTATTCTGCCCGATAATTCCACTAAAACATTTCCCCATGAACCCACGGCGCTAGAAGTGGCGCAAAGCATTGGTCCGCGCTTAGCCAAAGACACTTTGGGCGTGAAGCTCAATGGCTCTAAAGAAATTTCGGACTTGCGATTGCCGTTGAAAGACGGAACTAAAATCGAATTGGTCACGACCAAATCCGCGGATGCGGTGGAAGTGCTTCGCCACTCGGCTGCTCACATTATGGCGCAGGCAGTGCAATCCATCTGGCCCGAGGTCAAAGTCACCATCGGTCCGGTGATTGAAAATGGATTTTATTATGATTTTGATTCCCCCCGCACATTTTCTGAAGAGGATTTCGCCCAAATTGAAAAAGCCATGCAGGCCATTGTCGACAAGGACTATCCTCTGGTTCGCGAAGAGATGGCCTCGGACAAAGCCATCGAGCTTTTCAAAAAAATGGGCG
>JABDFK010000054.1 GCA_013286585.1 Deltaproteobacteria bacterium | reverse complement strand
GATGATGCCTGTGGGATATAACAACGGCGTGGCTTTGCAACTGAACAACGTGTCTGACAGCGGAGCCATGTCTTCTTCTGGATTCATGGTCCTAGGAATCGGCGGTGCTACCAACAACACTCCGCCTGCGGGGGTCAATCTTTACAAAGCCGATGGATATGGAAATTTTCAGACGACTTATGGTTCCACGAATTACACGAGTGCTTTTATCGATAGCGGCTCCAATGGGCTATTTTTTCCGAATGGCTGCTTGGCTGTTGATCCCAGCGGCTTTTTTGTGCCCAGCTCTGAAGTGGGATTCACCGCCACGCAGGCGGCGTACACCGGCGCCAACGCTACGACCATCAGCTTTAATTCTGCGAACCAAAGTCACGGCGCTAACATGGTTTACAATAATCTGACCGGCAACGCGCCCGGAATGTTCGATTGGGGTCTTCCCTTTTTCTTAGGCCGCACCGTGTACGTCGGCATTCAAAGCAAAGCTTCGACACTGGGAACTGGGCCCTACTGGGCCTATTGATTCCCCTCGTAAAATCCCTTGAATTCTAAGCCATAGACTGGCAACCATAGGCTCCTATCAGGAGTTTTACTGTGAATGACCACGTGCCACTGCAACCATCCCATTCTTTTCGCCTAGTGCTTGAACTCACCAGTCCTGAGCGTCGTTTAGACACCGCTCTGCTGAAGGCCATCAAAGCACAAAATGACAATCTCAATCTGCGAGAGATCACGCGCACGGCTTACAAAGAATTATTCAAGAGCGGAAAGATTCAAATCAAGGGCCAACGGGCCACACCTTCATCGGCTCTTGCCAAGGGCATCACTTACATCGATATCTTAGGCTACAGCCCCAAGACCTCGAAAAGCGATGGGAAGAAATAGATGCACAAAAATCAAGGCCCCGTTTACTACAGCGACTATTTGCAACTGCCGAAATTTTTAGGCACTCAAGAGCCCTTGAGCAAGAAAATGGGTGGCGAGTGTCATGATGAAATGCTCTTCATCGTCGTCCATCAGGCTTTCGAACTTTGGTTCAAACAAATCATTCACGAACTCAAATCTGTCACTGGCATTTTGAAGAAAGAATTCATTCCAGAGCCTGATTTATTCACCGTGTATCACCAACTGGAACGAATCATCAAAATTCAAAGTCTTTTTGTCGACCAGTTGGATATTTTGGAAACCATGACACCCATGGATTTTCTAGAGTTCCGCGAACTTCTAATCCCTGCCTCTGGATTTCAAAGCGTGCAATTTCGTGAGATCGAAATTCGCATGGGCCTTGGCACCAACGCCCGCCAAGACGTGGACCGCAATTATTTCATGGGTCGCTTGAGTGAAACCGATCGCCAGCATTTGACCGCAGTCGAGAACGAGCCCCCGCTCATACTGCTATTAGAAAAGTGGCTTGAGCGTCTGCCGTTCACCAATTCTATACAATTTAATTTCTGGAGCGCTTACCAAAAAGCGGCGCAAGATATGTTGCACTCGGATCGCACTTGGATTGAAAAAAACCCAAGCTCTCGATCTGAATTGGAAAAGAAAATCCAGCTTGATGGAAATCGCATCAACGAAGAGACCTTCGCCAGCCTTTTCGACGAGAAAACTTACCAGCAAAGTCTGGACAATAAATCCCGAAGGCTTTCACAGAAGGCGACTTTGAATGCCCTGTTCATCTTGCTTTATCGGCATGAGCCCATGCTTTCCTATCCTTACCAAGTGCTCAATGCATTGATGACCATCGACGAAAACTTCACCAATTGGCGCTTCAAACATTCGCTGATGGCGCAAAGAATGCTGGGATCAAAGATTGGCACCGGCGGAACTTCTGGGCACCAGTACTTGCGCAAAGCTGCTGACACCAATCGCGTTTTTGTGGATCTATTTAATTTGTCGACGTTTCTGATTCCAAGATCTCAGTTGCCAGAGCTTCCGGAAAACATCCGCAAGTATCTGCACTTCCGCGATTAAACTTTATATTTTTCTAATGAGAGTTTGTGCTTGCGAACGAAGGGTATGAATTTTTCCTGCACCAATTTCTGGGCTAGGGCGAAATCCACGGACTCTTCCGAAGATTTGCCACGACAGACCTCTGTAAATATAGCGTCCTGAATCTCGCCGGCTTGTTTCGCCAGAGAATAGGGAATCAGCGTGTAGGTGATCATGCCATAGCGCGAACGATAATCCTGTGGCATTTCTTTTTCGATTCGGGCCTCTATCTTTTTCTTCAAGACGAAAAATGGATCGGCCACTTTATCCCGCATCTCGACAAAATTTTCCAGTGCCATGTCTGCGATGGCGTTGGCGTTGGGCCGCTGAAACCGGTCGAACGCGGAAAAGGACTTTTCCCAGTGGTCTGGATGAGCGTTCAAGAATTGTTCGAAATAAACACAGTCCTCGAAACCTAAATTCATGCCCTGTCCAAAAAATGGAACAATGGCGTGAGCCGCATCCCCCAACAACGCCACTGAGTCTTGGTAAACCCAAGGTGCCGATCGCACCGTTCCCAGCGTGCCCTGAGGATTGCGAATGAAATCCTCCACCGCACCGGGCATTTTTTCTAGCGCATCGGGAAATTCGGTTTGAAGAAATCTATGAATCTCGTCTTTACTGCGAAGCTTTTCGAAACTGACTTCAGAGCCCCGATTGGGCGCATAGAGTGTCATCGTGAAACTTCCGTCCAAATTTGGCAGTGCCATTAGCATGTGAGTTTGTCGTGGCCAAATGTGTAGAACATTTTTCTCAAAAACCGGCTGCCCGTTCGGGCCCAGCGGCAAAAATAGTTCTTTGTAATCGCTGGGCAAAATTTCCGTGCTGTTCTGATACAACGGTCCAATCGCTTCGCTCATCGCGGTTCGTATCACAGAACCCGCACCGTCAGTGCCTAGCAAAATATCGTAGTCCATTTCCTTAGAACCTGCCTTTACCTTTTTCTGCTTAAGATCCGCTGAGGTCACCGCACTGTCAAAAATAATTTCGATGCCATTCTTTTCGCAGGCGTTCAGCAAAAATCGATTCAAGTCGCCTCTGGAAACGGAATAGTTGCACTCGCTGGGATCGCGCCCATAAGCTTGGTAATTGGTTTCCCCAGTTTTGGAGTGAATCATTCGCCCGGTCACAGGTACAGTGATATCAAGCACACTTTTCAGTAACCCAACCTGGTTGAGCGCATTCAATCCCCGAGAGGTCACCACCAAATTGATCGACCGGCCAGCGGCCTGACTGATTTTGCGAATGTCCGGGCGCTTTTCCAAAATCAAAACAGAGTGTCCCCGTCGCTTCATCATCAAGGCGATCAGGGAACCGACTAAGCCTCCGCCAGCAACAACGATTTTTTTCAAGCCAAGGCCTCTTGAAAAATTTCAGTCAGCTGAAACACATCCGTGAACGAAATGTACAGTGGGGCTGGACAGATGCGCAGAATATCGGGCTCTCTGAAGTCGACGATCACATTTTTGGCCTTTAACGATTCATACAGTTGGCGTGGATTTTTTTTCGCCTTCACACAGAGCATGGCTCCTCTAGATCCGACCGCAGGAGTTACCACTTCAAGGGAGTTTTGACATTTTTTCTTCAGTAGCCACTCTAGGTAGCTGCTCAAGCGATCACTCTTTTTTCGCAATTCTTCCATGGTGGCCCGATCAAAAAGTTCCATCGATGCACGCAGACTGGCCAGCTGAAAGATCGGCGGGTTGCTGAGCTGCCAGGCCTCCGCGGTTTTTAGCGGATCAAATTGCGGACCCATTTTGAAGCGCGTGGTTTTGTCGTGTCCCCACCAACCCTCAAATCTGGGAATGTCTTTTTTGCCCAAATGATTTTCGTGAATAAAAGCGCCGGCGATTCCGCCAGGTCCGGCGTTCAGATACTTGTAAGAGCACCAAACGGCAAAGTCCGCGCTCCACTCATGCAAATTCATCTTTAGATTGCCCGCACCGTGAGCCAGGTTGAAACCCACTTTGGCTCCGACAGCATGACCGGCCTTTGCGATCTTTTCAAAGGGGAAACATTGTCCCGACAAATAGTTGCAGTTGCCCAGAAGAATCAGGGCCAGCGAGTCTCCTAGATTTCGAATCTGCTCTTCGATGTCCTCTGGCGCCACGGTGATTTGTCCGGGCCGGGGCTTAAGCTCAACAATGCTTTCCTTAGGATCGAAACCATGAAGACGTGCTTGTGAATCCACGGCATATTTGTCGGAAGGAAAAGTATTGTTCTCTATGAGAATTTTAAATCTTTTAGCTGTGGGTTGATAAAAACTGACCATCATTAGGTGCAGATTGACCGTCAGCGTGTTCATCGCCACGACCTCGCTGGCCTTGGCACCTACAAGACGCGCAAAACTCTCTGTGATATTTTCGTGATAGGGCAGCCACGGGTATTTGGCGTGGAAATGGCCCTCGACGCCGTGCCTACCCCAGTCGTCCAATTCTGCGTTCACATATTCTTTGGCTTTTTTGGGCATCAATCCCAGAGAGTGTCCTGCAAAATAAAGCAGATTTTCGCCGGCCTTTGTTTTTGGAAAGACAAACTCTTGACGAAACTGGTGAAGCGAATCGCCCTGATCCAGCGTTCGAGCCCCGGCCACGGAATCTTGCTGAAGCGAAAACTCACTCATGCTTCACCGACACCTGGGCGTTGGGTAAGCCCGGGATTTCCAGCCGCACCTTCATGCCAGGCTCGAGGGCCACTGCGATGGTTGCGGCCCCTGCCAGTACGATGCTGTTTTTAGGCACTCTGTGCTTTCTTTCTGCCAGCAACTGACAGAGCTGAATCACAGACACCACCGGATCCCCAGAAATATCGGCGGAATTTCCTGCTTGCGCCAACTGATCGCCGACGAACATTTTCATCGTCCGATTTTTTAAATCCAGTTTTTGAAAATCCCTCACCCACGGACCCAAGACAAAATGGGAAGAAGACGAATTGTCAGAGATCACATCTTCCATTGAGAAATACTTAAAATGCTGATAGCGAGAGTCCAAAATTTCCATACACGCACACACGGCCTCGGTGGCGCCAAGCACCTCTTCGCGAGTGGGGTTTTCACTTAAGGAATCACGGATCAGGAAAGCGATTTCAGGTTCAATTTTTGGATGAATGCTTCCCTTCAGTAGAAACTCTTTCTGCACCTGCATTTTATCCGTCAAAACTCCGTACAAAGGCGAGTCCAGGTTCATTTGCTTGCGCTTAGCTTCGGAAGTCAGACCCATCTTGTAGCCAATGAATTTTTCACCTTTGGACTGACGAAAGCTCACTCCATTTTCTTGAATGCTGTAGGCATCACTTCTGGTAAAACCCTGAATCTGAGTGCTGATTTGGGCCATCGGCGTGGCGCTGATTCGCGCTTGGTTCAACACATGGGACCATTGCTGAATATCCTGTTCTTTCATTTGTTCCACGCCCTTTCTTTTGCTATGAATTTGTATTGTGAATCTTTTAAATCGGAACTGTCAAATTTATGATATCTCGCCGGTCATTTCCTCGGAGATCGCGGTTTTTCCCGGCGACACGCGTTTTGAAGAGCACTTTTCCATGGATATGCAGCACGGTGATCACCTGACTCTGTCTTCGATCACGACTACGGTGCATTTGGGTGCCCATACCGATGCCCCAAGTCATTATCATCGCGAAGGCCACAGTCTTGAAAAGCGAAACTTGAACCATTATTTGGGTCCTGTGCAAGTGATCGAAGTTCAGGTGCCTCGCGCTTCACGCATCAAAATCGCTGATTTGAAAGGCCAAGAAATCAAGACACAAAGAGTGCTGTTTAAGACAGGCTCATTTCCTAATCCCAACCAATGGAATGATGATTTCGTCGCTTTGTCGCCAGAGTTGATTGAAGAGCTAGCCAGGCTAAAAGTGATCTTGGTCGGCATTGATACTCCTTCGGTAGACCCCTGCGACGATAAAATTCTGTCTTCGCACCAGGCGATTTACAAACACGATATGGCTATTCTTGAAGGCATCACACTGCAGGCTGTGCCCGCAGGGCTCTATGATTTGATCGCGTTACCATTGCCGATCAAAGGTGCAGACGCTAGTCCTGTTCGCGCAATTTTACTGAAGGGACTTTCGTCATGATAAAAATTCAAAACTTCATTGATGGCGAATTCACAGCGCCCGCTTCCGGAAAATATTTGGACAATTACAACCCTTCCCGGGGCGAAGTCTATTCTTTGGTTCCTGACTCTGGCATTGCGGATATTGAGCGCGCCGTGCAGGCTGCGAAATCGGCGTTTCCAGCCTGGTCAGCGACATCGGTGGCCGAACGTTCACAGTGCTTGAAAAAAATTGCCGACGCGATTTTGTCTAGACTTCCGGAGCTAGCAAAAGCCGAGGCTATAGACAACGGCAAACCAGTCACCTTGGCCCGTGAATCGGATATTCCTAGAAGTGTGGCTAACTTCGATTTTTTTTCTCAGGCTATCAAGGATTTCCACGGAAAATCCTATCGCACGAATGCCCAGGTCAATAATACCGAACAGTACTCCCCTCTTGGCGTGGTCGGCTGTATTTCACCGTGGAATCTTCCGCTCTATCTTTTGACTTGGAAAATTGCGCCGGCGTTGGCGGCGGGCAATACGGTGGTGGCAAAACCTTCCGAAGTCACTCCGATGACCGCGTTTATATTTTCACAGATTATTCGCGAGGCCGGTCTGCCCGCTGGAGTTTTGAACGTCGTGCACGGCACTGGCCCAGGAGTGGGCTCTGCTTTGGTGGATCATCCCGAGGTGAAGGCCATTTCTTTCACCGGATCAACGGTCACTGGCCGAGTGATCGCCGAAGCGACCTCGCGGTCGTTCAAAAAAGTTTCTTTGGAAATGGGTGGC
>JABDFK010000053.1 GCA_013286585.1 Deltaproteobacteria bacterium | reverse complement strand
AGGTGATTTCATGGAGCGCGCCAAAGTCGGCAGCATCGTCAGTGGACGCGTGACCCGCTTCGAAAAATTCGGTGCTTTCGTGGAGCTAGCTCCGGGCATCGAGGGTCTGGTGCACATTTCAGAGATCGGCTGGTCCAGGCTAGAGCATCCCAGCGAAGCACTCAACATCAACGACACCATCGACATGAAAATTTTGAAAGTGGAAGAGGACGACCGCGGTCGTCTGAAAATTTCCCTATCCCGCAAACAGGCCGGCGACGATCCCTGGAAAGAAACGGCCAAATCGCTTTTTGTCGGTCAGACAGTGGAAGGCAAGATTCGTGAGAAAGCGCATTTTGGTTGGCTCATCGAAATCAAGCCTGGCATTGTGGGATTGCTGCCTAAGTCCGCATTACGGGAATCCAATGATGACAAGGTCATCGAGCAGAAAAAAGTCGGCGACAGTTTGAAATTGCAAATCGGCAGCATCAACACGGACGACCGCCGAATTTCGTTGTCTCTACCAAGAGATCAAGACGATGTAGCTTGGGAATCCTTCGCAGGAGCCAGCAAAGATACGAAAAACATGGGAACCCTGGGCGATCAGTTTTCCAAATTATTTAGCGGCAAGAAGTGAGTCCAGTTTGCCCTCATCGACCAGAGCTTTAAGGTCGTTGTAGCCTCCGACCAATTGGTCGTTGATCAGAATGATGGGGACGGTTCGCCAGCCAGTTTCTTGTTTGATGCGATCAATTTCAGCATCTTGGCCGGTCAGATCGATCTCTTGAAATGGCAAGTTTAAGGTATTTAACAAATTTTTCGCAGCCACACAGTAGGGGCACGGGACTTTCGAATACATGACGATTTTAGACATGTAGAATGATTGACACAGCCAAAATGAAAATTCAACCACAAGATCACGAAATGAATTGTCCACTTTGCGACTCGATCGGGGCGGTGCCTGTGATGCACAATGAGGTCAAAGACAGGTCTTATTTTCACTGTGAAGTTTGCGATCTGATTTTCATGCGGCGGCAGGATCACTCCTCGTTGGAGGCGGAAAAAGCGCGCTATGATCAGCACAAGAACTCCAATCAGGACAAGGATTATATTCGCTTTCTGGAACAAATGGCTACGCCATTGCGGACTGAGTGGGCTCGTTTTGGCGGCGGGGCGGTGCCCCGGGTTCTGGATTTTGGCTGTGGGCCAGGGCCGGTGATGCCAGAGATCTTTTCTAAAGATGGCTGGCTGGTGGATATCTATGATCCGTTTTATTTTCCCAGCGAGCTTTCACCACATTGGGACATCATCGTGAGTACCGAAGTTTGGGAGCATTTTCGGGAGCCCCGGCAGGAGATCGATCGTCAGATCACGCTGTTGAAAAGCGAGGGGCTCCTGGCGGTGATGACCCAATTCCACGAGGGCCCAGAACACTTCGCCAATTGGTGGTATGTGCGGGATTTCACTCACGTGGTATTTTATTCGGCGAAGACTTTCTCCTGGATTGGCGAGCATTTGCGGCTTTCGAACTTACGAAACCGTTCTCCGATAGCTATCTTTACTAGGGCACCTGACGCTCTTGCACGGAACCTATGTTAAAACCAGAAGAACGATTCGAAGCTTTGGACGGTTTGCGTGGATTTGCCGCGTTGTATGTCGTGGTATTTCACCGTCTGTGTTTTTACCCGACAAGTTCACAATTCTCTAATCGTCTATTGGGATACGGATACGGAAGCGTTCAACTCTTTTTTTGCCTGAGTGGCTTTTTGCTTGCCCACACGTTGAAGGACGCTCCAAGATCGGCGAAATCACAGCTGTGGGATTTTTGGCAGAACCGTTTTTGGCGAATATTTCCCCTATGGAGCATCATCATACTATTACATCAATTTTTGTTCGGAATGGCTGGAGATGTATTGCTGGCCAATCTAACATTCATTTTCGGTTTTTTCTCCTATGATTCGCGCTGGTTGCCCATCGTTAGTGCCTGGTCACTTTTTGTGGAAGTGCTATTTTATCTTCTTTATCCACTGTTGGTGCTGAAGCTAAAGAAGATTTCTCACTGGACTATGTTTTTTATTTTAGCTTTGTGTATCAGATTGGCCTGGCAACGCTTTGCGAGTTCTTTTGGGGTCCCTACATCAGAATATTTTATCAGTCGGCATCCGCTATACAACGGTTCTCTTTTCGCAGCAGGAATTTGTTTACGCCTGTTCTATGATCGTACTGATCTAAAGAGTTGGCTGCTTGAACCATCAGGCGGGCGAACTTCACTCGCTCTTGCGAGTCTCGCAGTATTTTTATTTTTTTTGCCGGCGTGGAGAGCCTCATTCCCACCAGAAGTTGGCTGCGTGGCAGTGATTGCTGTCGCATTGAAAAGAGGCACTTTCATAAATGTTATTTCGAAAGGGCGAGCAATACGCTGGATTGGGGTTCGCTGTTATGCCGTGTATATCGGACAAATGACCTTAATGAAGCTGATGGGTCCATATAAGCTGCTGTTTTCTCAGTGGACTGGCTTTCACGAGCTGGCGCTTGAGCTTGCCTGGCTGCCGATTTTTATTTCTGTTCTTCTTTTATTTTCTGCGATGTCCTGGCGGCTGGTGGAGTTTCCGTGCATTCGTTGGGGCCGATCACTGTCTAGCAGTCATTGATCCCAGCGCTGCAGCTCGCGTTCGAACTGAGCGGGCTCGGTGATCACCTTAATCTTGTCAAAAAAAGACAGCACCGCAGCAGAGCTCAGAGACATGTTCTTTAACCACTGCTTTGTTCTTGCTTGGGCGAAATGGGGACTGACCTCGCAATTGCGTTGAAAAAAATCGCGTATCATAGGTCCTTTGATGACGGCATCTTCCGCGACCTGACCTTTGATCTTCGAAAATAACAAAGGATCGCGCAAAGCCCCGCGCCCGATCATGAAGGCATCGCAGCCCGTGATTTCCCGGCAGCGCAAAAAATCCTGCACGGAAAAAATGTCCCCGTTAGCGATGATGGGGATTTTCACTTGCTGTTTGATGCGCGCAATCCATGTCCAATCCGCCGAGGGAGCATACATCTGTTTCTTCGTGCGGCAGTGAATGGTCAGATGGCTGGCACCTGCAGATTCCAAAGCGGCCGCATTTTCAAAACAGTCTTCCGGACTTTCAAAACCCAATCGAATTTTCGCGGACAGTGGTATTTCCGCAGGAAGCCTCGCGCGAATTCCGCTGATAATTTGAAAAAGTCGGTCTGGTGATTTCAGCAGCGCTGCTCCGCCATCGTGGCGATTCACAGTTTTCGCTGGGCAACCAAAATTAAGATCAATGTGTCGTGCGCCCAGCACCACCGCGCGCAGGGCATTTCGAGAAAGTGAATCTATGTCGCTACCCAATAGTTGCACCGTGATCGGCACTCCGGACGAAGTCTGGCAACCGCGTTGAAGCTCCGGACATTCACGATAGAAAACTTCGTCGGTGATGGTCTGATCGCAGACTCGAATGAACTCTGTCACGCAATGATCGATGCCACCGAAGCCCGTCAGGAAATCGCGCATGATAGAGTCCACGACTCCTTCCATGGGCGCTAGCCAAAGTTGGACTTCGGAGGGATTCATTTTGCGGCCAGTTTCAAAATGCAGGCAAATTCTTCCGCGGTCACTGGCTGAATGGAAAGCCGCGATCCTTTTCGCAGCAGCATCATGTCTTTCAAGGATTTCTGTTCGCGCAAAAGCGACAGATCAAGGACTCGCGGAAACTTCTCCACGAAATTCACATCCACGCAATGCCAGCGCGGCGATTCCTTGGTGGCCTTCGGATCGAAGTACTCGGACTTCCGATCAAACTGAGTCTTGTCCGGCTTAGGCTCACTGCCAACTTTGGCCAGGCCAGCGATTCCGGTGGGCTCTGCATTGGAATGATAGAATAGAACCTCATCGCCGACTTTCATGTCGTGCAACATAAAATTTCTTGCTTGATAATTCCGCACGCACTCCCACGGTGAAGCCTTTTCCCGCGCAAGATCGTCGATGGAATAGGCCGATGGTTCAGACTTCATGAGCCAATAACGCTTTGTTTTCATACCGCGGCAGTCTATTTAAAATCGGCGTCGGAGTCAAATTGGCTGACATTGGTGTCCCAGCAGAAGAAAATCATTCATACGAGGGATTTTATGAAGCAGAAATGGGCTTTAATTACAGGCGCTAGCAGCGGAATCGGAGCAGCCACGGCCAAGAAACTAGCGGAGCATGGTTTTAACCTAATTCTGACGGGTCGGCGCAAGGATCGTTTGGAAGAATTGGCCCACTCGCTCAAAGCCGGGGAAGTCGTGCTGGCGAATTTCGATCTGCTGAAACCCAGTGAAATTGAAAAATTTTGCACAGGTCACGAGGCCTATTTGAAAAAATTGGACGTCCTAGTCAATAACGCCGGCCTTGCCAAGGGTTCAGAATTGCTGGATCAGGGGCAACTCAAAGACTGGGATGTCATGCTGGATACCAACGTTCGCGCTCTTTTACACATCACTCGCGCCGTACTTCCATTCATGGTGGCCAGACAAGAGGGGCACATTGTGAACATGGGCTCGGTGGCTGGCCGCTGGGTGTATCCGGGCGGTGCCATTTACTGTGCGACGAAACATGCGGTGCGGGCTTTTTCCGAAGGACTGCGCATGGACTTGCTGGGCAAAAACATCCGCGTGACCAATATCGAGCCGGGCATGGTCAACACGGAGTTCAGCAAAGTTCGCTTTGATTCGCAGGCCAAGGCCGACGCCGTGTACGAGGGCATGACCCCACTCTCGGCAGAGGACATCGCAGAGACCATCGTGTGGTCGATCGCGCGACCCGCTCATGTGAACATCCAAGAGATCATCATCTATCCGACGGCGCAAGCTCATGTCGGCATGGTTCACAGGAGCAAATGAATATGGCCATCAGTCCGTTTCTAAAAACTCATGCACCGAAAGCTCAGTGGCTTCAACATTTGGAGAGCGGCGATGTGCGTCCTTACGTCTATGTGCGTTCGGAAAATCAAATTCCGCAGCCGGGTTCCCGTCATAAACTGGATTGGTTTCCTTGGGCGCCGGTGATGATTGAACCTTTGAACATCAATGAAATTGAATTTGCTGAAAGGATTTTTCATTTAGAGAACACCGCATTTGGACCTTCAGCCATGGCTATCCCGCGCTGGGTTTTCTATGATTGCGCCGTGATGCCTGGTTTTGTTGCAGGCTTTGCCATGAAAACGGAAAAGCTCTCTGCGACCATGCGGAAAGCGCTCAATATTCGTGGCCAGCACGAATGGACTCCGCTTTCGCTCTTCATCATCATTCCCACAATGAAAAAAGGGGAGTGGGTGGCTCACAACCTTTGCGCGGTGAATGCTCTTCTCGAAGAGAAAGATCGCTTTTATGCTCTGGGATTTTTGTCAAAGGCTTTTGGCCTTTGGTACGCCAACGTGGAAACCTGCTGTGGCATGACGCAATGGGGGAATACGGCGCTGAAGCTGCATTCCCACTATGGGCATCTAGAGGTTTTGACGGCCTACACTCCGGTGCATTCGCACGCCAAAACGATCACTTACCGCTCCCAAGTGAATGTCGGCTGTTGGGAGAACTTTTTCACTCGAGAAGACGACCTGGAGTTCCTAGAAAAATACGAGCCCTCAGGATTGATGATTGATCCTACGCAGGAAAATAGTATGATAGACCTCCATCGACGAATCCAAAAAGGTGACGGACCCTATTTTTTAGGCGCATTGGATATTGCAGCTAAAAAATTGACCGACCCCTTGATCGTCTATCGTCGGAAAAAAGCTTAACGTAAAGGATTGATTGAAATGTCAGATGCAGTTCTAACCAGTTTGCCAGCAGTAGCCAGTCGCGTATTCACCAGTTGTAAGAAGTGCGCCGCTGATCGCTACCAAATCGTTTTAGCGCACACAAACGCCACTACGGCAAAAGTAGAGTGCGAAGTTTGCCATTCGAAAAAATCTTTTAAATTACCTTCCACCAAAGTTAAAAAAGTCACCGGCGCTGCCGCGACCAAAAAGGCGCAAGCCGCAGAAAATCGCAAAAATGCTCACTCAAAAGAATTTGGTGATTTGGTGGCCTCCGCGCAAGGTGGCGAACAGAGCTACAACATGAAAGCTAAATTCGCCATGAACGACAAAATCAAACACCACAAATTCGGTGTGGGTGTTATCAGGATGTCGTTGCAAGATAAAATCGAAGTCGTTTTCGAAGACGAAATTCGCGTTCTAGTTCACAACCGCACTTAGTTATCCATTTGTCGACTTGGACTCAAGGCCTCAACCCTGAACAGGTGGCGGCTGTTCATCACAATCACGGACCGATGCTGATCTTGGCCGGAGCGGGCTCTGGAAAAACCACGGTCTTGGTGGCTCGTACGGGTCGTTTGATTGCGGAAAAAATAGTCCAGGCTGAAAACACTTTGGTGCTGACCTTCACCAACAAAGCTGCAAGAGAACTCAAACATCGAGTGGCCGCCAAAGTCGGCGATCCTGCCAAAGGCCTTTGGGCAGGAACCTTTCACTCCTTTGGTTTAAGACTTCTGCGCGAATTCAAAAAACAGCTTGGTCATCCAATCCGGCTTATTGGTAGCAAATTCGACAAACTCAATTCCTTGCAAACCTATTTCATTCTTCATAGCTAAAATTTCTTCCCTATGGCCGAAAGATTCAAGGGTTTTGCTACCGCAACCCACTGTGTCTACTCTCGACGCTTATTTTGCAGCTGGCTCATAAAATCTGAAACCAGCTTATCGCGCTGTTCTCCAGAGACTGGGCGTAGTCCATTTTCATAGCTACGGATGGAATTTTTATCCATTTCCAGAATGAATCGAGAGACGCTAACCAGTCGGTTTTGCCCGTGCTTTTTGCGCTGTCGACAGCGGGTCATGATTAAATGCTTTTTCGCGCGCGTCAGGCCCACGTAGAAAAGCCGGCGCTCTTCATCGACGTTGGTACCCAAAGTCTTATGTGGCAGCAGGTCTTCCTCCACGCCCAAGAGCAGGACCACTGGAAACTCAAGACCCTTTGAGGCGTGCAGGGTCATCAGACTCACCTTGTTGCGATCGTCTTCATCCTCGTCGTTGTCCCGCAGTTCCATGGCGTCGACGAATTCGCGCAGAGTCTTCACCGACACCCCGCCTTTTTTTGCGAAGCTATCTAGGATGCGCGCGAAGATTTCCACCAAGACCCATTTCTTTTCCCCAACATCGCCCGAGGGCGACGTGTGATAAAGATGATCGCGGTAACCGATGCTGCGAAAAAATTCCACCAAGTTGGCTCCGGGTTGCTCGCCTGTCATGATTCGGCCTGGCAACTCACGCAGCTGCTTCAACAACAAATCCAAAGATTCCCCGGCTTTTTCCGTGACGCCGATCTGGCGCCAATCAGCGCAAGCCTTCACGAAACTTACGTGGGAAGTCTTCGCGTGCAGGTTGATCTTCTCGATGGTGGTATCACCGATCCCTCGTGGCGGAGTATTGATCATCCGG
>JABDFK010000052.1 GCA_013286585.1 Deltaproteobacteria bacterium | reverse complement strand
CCATATTTCCGGATCAGAGGCCGCTAGAAATAGAGACTCGAAGTCCTCGTGCTTCAGGGGCCTGATCTTCAATAACTCTGAATGAAGTTCTGACGGGATGGCGAATTTCATTGCAGCCTTTTAACCTCGAAAGTTTCGATCAACGGATTGTGTAGAACTCTTTGAGCAATTTCAGTGGCCCGCTGCAAGGCCTCGATCTCTGATCCTTCAATTTCAAGTTCGATGAATTTTCCCACCCTGCAGGCCTGAACTGGAATTTGATTCAGTTTCAAAGTTTGCTCAATAGCGCGCCCTTGAGTGTCCAAGATCACTTCCCTAGGCATCACCTTCACTCCAAAACGGCATTTCATAGAATCCCCTTTAGTCGGCGCAGTACTGGGGCGGACGCTACAATGCCGAAGTAAAAAAATTGCTCTTGTCCCACGCCTTTGAGCAAGTGGATCAGGTGCTCTTTTTTGTGGGCCCGCAAAATATCCGGTCGCAGAAGGCCATGTTAAAAATTGGGGGTCGACCATTGGGCCCAGTCACACGAATATCCACTGACGGCATCGAACGAACCAACTTGGTTTATCAAATCGATAAAAACACGAAGCAAAACGCCGATACGGCGGGCGGAGGTGAAGATGTCAAAATCTAGCATAGGCATTGTTCGCTTTCCTGGATCTAACTGTGACCGCGATGTTTTTAGTTTTGTCGAAGCTAAAAATATGACACCGCAGTTTCTGTGGCATTTGGATCAATTTGACGTGAATTCTTATCAGGCCTTGATCCTACCTGGTGGCTTTAGTTATGGAGATTATCTACGTTCGGGCGCTCTTTCAGCGCGCAGTCCAGTGATGAAGTCGGTGCGTGAATTCGCCAATCGAGGTGGCCCGGTACTGGGAATTTGCAACGGGTTTCAAGTTTTGACGGAAGCGGGTCTTCTGCCAGGAGCGTTGGTTAAAAACGAAGGCCTTCGTTTTGTCGATGACTGGGTGGAGTTAGAAATTCAGCAGCGAAATCCATTTTGGTGCAAGGCCCCTGCGAAGCCTCAGTTGCGACTTCCCATTGCTCACGGTGACGGTCGCTATTACGCGCCAGCCGACGAAGTGAAGAAAATCCAAGATCAGGGTCAGATATGGCTGAAATATCGTCACTACAATCCGAATGGGTCCTTGCTCAATATCGCCGGCGTGACCAATCAGAAAAAAAATGTAGCGGGCCTTATGCCCCATCCAGAGCGAGCGATTTTCGATTGGATGGGTGGTACTGACGGATGGAGCTTTCTATGATGACTAACACCGAACACGTACAAAAGCTCAAGCATTACCGTATCTCTGCGGATGAATATGAATTGATCAAGAAATTATTAGGACGCGAACCAAAACCCATCGAATGGCCGCTGTTCTCTGCACTGTGGAGTGAGCATTGCTCTTACAAAAGCACGCGAGTGCACTTGAAAAAATTTGCGCAAACACTAAATGCTTCGGTGCTCAACGCGACCGGAGAAAATGCCGGGGTCGTCGACTTAGGTCATGACGAACGAATTGTATTTAAAATGGAATCCCATAATCACCCAAGCTTCATCGAGCCTTATCAGGGTGCAGCCACAGGAGTGGGCGGGATCCTGCGAGATATTTTTACCATGGGTGCTAAGCCCATTGCGCTGGCGGACTATCTTTGTTTTGGTTCTGTGAGCGCACCAAGAATGGGCTTCTTGGTGGACGGAGTGGTTCGCGGAATTGCTGGCTACGGAAACTCCGTCGGAGTTCCTACGGTCACAGGGCAAACGAATTTTGATTCATCCTATGATAAAAATATCTTGGTGAATGCCATGGCGGTTGGCCTACTTCGACCCGGCGAAAAAGTGGCATTGAGTGCAGCCAAGGGCCCAGGTAACTTGGTGGTTTACGTCGGTGCTAAAACCGGCAAAGACGGGGTTCATGGTGCGGCCATGGCCAGTGAAGCCTTTGATGAAAATTCAGAAGCCAAAAAACCAAATGTGCAGATCGGCGATCCTTATTTTGAAAAACTTCTGATCGAGTCCTGTCTGGAGGTTTTGCAGCAAGATTTGGTGGTTTCCATTCAAGACATGGGTGCCGCAGGCCTGACCAGCTCTAGTTTTGAAATGGCCTCCAAGGGCGAAGTGGGAATGCGAATCAATCTGGATTCGGTTCCTGTCAGGGATTCTTCAATTCAGCCGGAAGAGATTCTGCTGTCAGAATCGCAAGAACGAATGTTGCTGATCTGTGAACCGCCGAAATTGCCGGCGCTAAAAAAGCTCTATGAAAAGTGGGGGCTGGATGCCGTCGTGATTGGTGAAGTATTGGCCGAACGAAAAGTGGAACTCTGGTGGCGAGGTGACCTATTGACCTCCATCGACCCGCACCTGCTCGTGGAAAACGCACCGATGTATGAACGAAAATTCAACGCCTGGAGTGCCAAAAATAAAATGGCTAAACTGAGTGATTTGAAGTTTTCTGCTCCACTAAAGACGGAGTCATTGGCCTTGCCTCAGCACACTTCAAGGCAAAGTATCTATCGGCAATATGACCAGCGTGTGGGTCTTAACACTGTTCGTGGTGCTGAGCACGACGTTGCCGTTTTAAGGCTGCCAGATTCTGGTCGGGCTCTGGGAATCTCTGTAGGTTGTCGGACTGAAATAATGAGAATGGATGCTAGAATCGGCGCATTGGATGCCGTTTTCTATCCGGCTCTGCAGATGGCTTGCAAAGGGATAAAGACCATTGCGCTCACGGATTGCCTGAATTTTGGCAATCCCGAAAAGATCGAAATCATGTCTGAATTTGTTGCCAGTGTCGAAGCCATCAAAGAGGCTAGCCTGGCGCTAGAGGCTCCGGTGATCAGCGGCAACGTCAGTTGCTACAATGAAACTATGGGCGAAAACATAGTCTCTACCCCGGCCATGGGATTGGTGGGCCTTGGTCCGGATGCTGGAGCTCAGAAATTTCTGGGACTGATTCCAATGGATCATTTTCAATCAGCCGGAAACCCCGTGTACCTAGTGTCTTGCGCCAAAGTATGGGTCGGGGCTCCAGCGAACGGCGCGCGTGGGTTTTTCGGTGATGAAGATCTGCCGATGTGGAAAAAATTTGCAGAGGACCTGACTCGTCTTATTCGTGGCGGCAGCGTCGTATCTAGTCAGATGCAGAGTCTGGGTGGATTGGGTACCGCCCTGGTCAAAATGAGTTTGGGTGAACAGGGTTACGAGAGCAGCTGTCTGATTCCAGAGACCGAAGTCTGGGGAGATATCTTATATCAAGCGATACTTGAAGTTCGTCATACAGAGGTCGCTCAATTCGAGTCTTTGGCGAAGGGGTTGGCTGTTAAAAAAATCGGTGAAGTAAAAACTGGAGTTTTGAAATTAAATGACGGAACTAACTTGAATTGGTCTGAGGCGCGAAAATTTTATCAACAAGGATTGCGGGGGACTATTGAAAACTTGGCGTGAAGAGTGTGCTGTTTTTGGGGCTTGGAACCACGAGGACGCGGCTCGATTGTCTTATTTAGGACTGTATGCCATGCAACATCGCGGACAGGAATCCGCAGGAATTGTTTCGCTCCATCAAGGTGAGCATCGAATTCACAAAGGCTTGGGCCTGGTCGCCGATGTGTTCAAGGAGCCGGAGTTGACAGAGCTCATCGGGAGATCCTCGATAGGCCATGTTCGCTACTCGACCACGGGGGAAAATCGCCTGGTCAATGCTCAGCCTATGGCTGCAAGTTTACTCAATGGTCCAGTGGCCATTGCTCACAATGGAAACTTGGTGAATGCCAAACCACTGCAGCGAAAGTTGAAGGCGCAAGGGGCGATCTTTCAAGGCACCAACGACACAGAATGTGTTTTGCATTTGATTTCACATATTTCGTCAGACAACTTCGTGACCTCGGTGAAGTCCGTGCTGCCGCAGCTAGAAGGTGCCTTCAGTTTTGTTTTTCTTTCTCATCGAGAGATGGTGGTGGCCCGGGACAAATATGGATTTCGTCCTTTGGTCCTGGGAAAAAAGAAAAACGATAAGGGCGAAGACTCTTGGATTGCGGCCAGCGAAACCTGCGCTTTTGATCTGATCGGGGCTGAGTACGTGCGTGAAATCGAGCCTGGGGAGATTTTTTGGGTCGATGATAAGGGAACGCACTCGGAAAAATGGTCTTACCCGGCCCACTCGGCCAAGTGCATTTTTGAGCACGTTTACTTTTCTAGGCCTGATTCCATAGTCTTCGGACAAAGTGTTTACGAATCACGCAAGGCCTTCGGCCGCTGGTTGGCGAAAGAGAGTTCGGTGCCAGCTGACGTGGTTATTCCGGTTCCAGATAGTGGCGTACCGGCGGCTATTGGCTATTCAGTAGAGAGCGGAATTCCATTTGAGTTCGGCATCATCCGCAATCACTACATCGGCCGCACCTTCATTCAGCCGCACCAATCCGTGCGCGACATCGGAGTTAAGATTAAGTTGAATCCCCAAACGGCTGTTTTGTCCGGTAAAAGAGTGATCGTGATCGATGATTCCTTGGTCCGGGGCACGACCTCACAGAAAATTGTGCGGCTGATTCGTCAGGCTGGCGCCAAAGAGATCCATATGCGGATTGCCAGTCCGCCGACCGTGGGGCCTTGCTATTACGGGGTCGATACTCCGCAAAAGTCGCAGTTGATTGCGGCCAACCAAAGTCTAGAGGAAATTCGTGCCTTCATTGGGGCTGATAGCTTGGCCTACTTGTCCCTGGACGGCTTGTTCGCGGCCGTGGGTGAAAAGCCAGTACAGAATCAGAAAAAATCTTTCTGTGCAGCTTGTTTCGACGGTGATTATCCGACACCCTTATATGAATAGGGCGTGTAAATATGCAGAAATGGGAAAAACTGAATCCTGGGGATGTGATCGATATCATTGCGCCCGGGTATGCCACCAAGCCTGAAACGGTCGAATTGGCGAAAGAATTTTTACGCTCGCGGAATTACGTGCCACGGGTGCCGGATGATCTTCTGTCGCCGCAGTATTTTCATTCCAACTCCGACGCTGTAAGACTGCGACATGTGAAAGAGGCACTGAAAGCGAAGGACTCCAAGGCGGTTTGGTGTTTGCGTGGGGGTTACGGGACGAATCGATTGCTTCCAGAATTAGCGCGCTTGCAGGCGCCTAAGAAAGCCAAAATTTTTATTGGTATCAGTGATGTCACTTCGCTGCATTTATTTTTGAATCAAAGTTGGAAGTGGTGCACTTTGCATGCGACCTTGCTGGATCGTCCCGCTGAAAAAAGGATTGATGCGAAAATCGTGAATGAGACATTCGATATTTTAAGCGGAGAGCGGCGCGAGATATCTTTTGCAGGTTTACGGGCTTTGAATCCCAAGGCAGTGAAAGTGGCGCGAAAAAAAGCGGTTTTGGTGGGTGGTAATTTGACCACATTGCAAAGTGCCATCGGCACTCCTTGGTCGATCAAAACCGCCGGACGGTTTTTGTTTTTAGAAGATTTAGGCGAGCGCGGTTACCGCATCGACCGCATGCTAGAGCATCTCAAGCAAGCGGGCCGATTGAAATCCTGTGCGGGAATCTTATTAGGTCAATTCGTTGGCGGTGATGAACCCACGTCGCAAAATGGAGTGGCAGTTAACCGAGTGAATGAGGCCCTGCAAAGATTTGCCGACGAAAATCCAAGTCTACCTGTGTGGAGCGGGGTAGAATCAGGGCACGGAGATATTTTGCGAGCCTTACCACTGGGCACATCGGCCATGGTGAAGCAGGTGAATGGTGTAATCACCCTCAGTGTTGAAACGGGTGGTCGATGAAGCACACAGTTTTTGAAGAAAGATTGGCGAAGCAAATTCGCGATCGTCTTCCGGGCGCTGCGCCCGGCGTTTTAGTGCAAGTTTA
Organism: Deltaproteobacteria bacterium; assembly: GCA_013286585.1. Taxonomy (GTDB): domain Bacteria; phylum Bdellovibrionota; class Bdellovibrionia; order Bdellovibrionales; family Bdellovibrionaceae; genus CAIYID01. The sequence continues at coordinate 2,063 of JABDFK010000052.1, read as the reverse complement.
TCAAAATGGTCGCAAGGTTTGTGATCTTGCTGTGGGCGACACCTATACCTATTACGATCTGGCATCGCTCACGAAGATCATTTTCACCACTCAGGCTATGATGAAGGCATTTGCTGAAGGTAAATGGGGCGTGAAAACCAAAGTAAGAGATGTGCTGCGGTGGTTTCCGCACGAGAATACTTTGGTCACTGATATTCTGAATCACTCCAGCGGCTTGATGTGGTGGATGCCTTTTTACAAAGAACTAGATTTGCAGACACCGGACCGCGAGCGCTGGCTGAAATTGCAAGAAATGATCGCGAAGGCGCCGCTGAACAAGCAGGACGTCAGTGTTTATTCGGATATAGGATTTCTGACCTTGTCCTATTTCCTAGAAGAGATCGAGCAAAAGCCGCTGATTGAAATTTGGAATGAAATGAAGGAAGTGTTTTACCCGCGATTGTCTTTTGAATTTCATGCGGACAACAAGCCGAAGTTTGCCACCAAATATTATGCGCCGACTGAAAAATGTCCATGGCGTGGTCGGGTCATGCAGGGCGAAGTTCACGACGAGAACTGCTGGGCTCTGGGCGGTGTTACGTCGCATGCAGGGCTTTTTGGCAGTGTCGATGACGTCGGCTGGTTTGGCTTATTTATTCGCGGTCAGCTGCAGGGAATTTCGCGGACGGTGATCAAGCAAAAAACAGCACAGTTTTTTGCGCAAAGATCTTTGCCTCTGGGAAAAGGGGACTGGGCGCTAGGCTACATGATGCCCACCCGCGGGCAATCCAGCTCTGGGGACTATTTTTCACCTTATTCGATTGGGCACACTGGTTTCACAGGCACTAGTTTTTGGTACGATCCGGCCCAAGATCTGATCGTCGTGATTCTTTCCAATCGCGTGGCTTTCGGTCGGGAAATTGAAGAATTTAAAAAAATGCGACCACAGATTCACAACTGGATCGTCGAAGGTCTTCGCAGGAGTTAATATGAAAATCACCGAATTGAAAAAGGGCGCTAGAGTTCATTTGATCGGAATCTGCGGAACTGCCATGGCTTCGCTAGCAGGTTTGCTTCAGGAGCTGGGATACAAAGTCACGGGCAGTGAGGCGACACCTTATCCGCCGATGTCGACGCAGGTTGAACAACTGGGGATTCAAATTTCTAAACCTTATGCGGCGAAAAACCTAGATCCTCAGCCTGATTTCGTGGTGGTCGGCAACGTTATACCTGCCATCAATCCTGAAGCCCAAGAGATGGTGAGACTTAATATTCCTTACACCAGTTTGCCGCAGGCCATGGGGGACGTGATTATCGCCAACCGCGAGTCCATTGTTGTCACCGGGACCCACGGTAAAACTACGACCACTTCCTTGATGGCGTGGGTGACGACGGAACTTAGTTTGAAGCCTGGCTTTCTGATTGGTGGGATTGCCAAAAATTTTTCTAAGTCCTTTCAGGTTCCGCAGGGCAACTATTTCGTCATTGAGGGGGATGAGTATGACACCGCCTACTTTGATAAGGTTCCAAAATTTCTGCACTATAAGCCCAAGCATGTTTTGCTCACTAGTATCGAATTTGATCACGCCGACATTTATAAAGATTTAGATGCAGTGAAATCAGCTTTTTTGAAATTGATGGAATTGATTCCAAAAAATGGCACCCTGATTTACTGCTGCGAAGATCCGACAGTGGAAGGAGTGGCGCAGACTTGCCGGGCGATACGCAAACTCTCTTACGGGATTTCTCGGGGAGATTACCGGGCTCAAATTATTTCAACCAATGAAAAATCGACCCAATTTCGAGTTTCGCACGGACACACTTTGGTCGGCGAATTCGAAACCATTTTAAGCGGTGAGTACAACATCCTCAACTGCACGGCCGTGATAGCGCTGGCGCATTCGCTGAATTGGGATTTACAAAAAACCAAACAGGCCATTGCCAGTTTCGAAGGAGTCAAACGTCGCCAGGAAGTGCTGGGCGAACCCAAGGGCGTCTTAGTGATCGAGGACTTTGCTCATCATCCCACCGCCGTGCGCGAGACCTTGAAGGGCATCAAAGACAAGTACAAGGGGCGAAAAGTT
>JABDFK010000051.1 GCA_013286585.1 Deltaproteobacteria bacterium | reverse complement strand
TTTTCTACGTTTATCCCTGAGATTTTTTAGGCGACGTCGAAAGTCCGCCCAATAATCGATAAATCCAACTGCACTCAGGACAAAAAACAGTTGAAACACGATCACAAAATAAACCACTGTTCGCAAAAACGGCCCCGCTCTAAATGATTGCAGACAAACCTCTTGAATCGCCAAGCCCTGGAAAAAATAAATTCCCAACATGACGTTAAATAGGTTCATCGACAGCAATGAAAGCGGCTGACTGTGAAGCTTCATAAAGCTTCCTAGAAATGCCAGCATCGCCACCCACACCAATCCGTCTGGAGTGCGAAAATCCAGAAGGCTCATTCGTGAGGCAATTTGTTCGAAGGGCAATTTAAAGAACAAAGCAATTCGTCGTTCCATCATCAAGCCGTAGGCCAGAGAGATCATCATCGCAATGACGGTGACCGATGGAATTTGTGAAATTACCAAGTCTGCATTTAAGCTCATCCCGCTTAAAAATGCGGTGGGTTCATCTTTCGAGGCCGCGGGATCCTTCACCTGAGCCAATACGCTATCGATCGACTTGTGAAGATCTTCTCGAATATCTATGCCGATCGCTTTCATCGAATAAAACGTGCCCGCCAATAAAAATGTGGTGGACAGAATAATCGCCAAAGCAGCGGACCAGAAATGAGCACGGCCTCTTGCTTCCAGCTCTGAATAAATGCCGACCACCAACCAGTTAGCACCAATCAAAAATGAAAGCGGAAATAACATTGCTACCGAAAGCAGAACAAACAACAGCGCACCGATGGACCAATAGATTTTCGCTCCGTAAACATTTCTTATGAGGCGCAAGAATGGCGCTCCAAAAAAAACGAATAGCACAGAGAAAATGGCTCCGAGGGCCGTCAGTAAGGCTAGTTGTGATCGTCCTGCCGTAGGATTCATTCAGCTCAGTCGCCGTGAGATGCAGCCGCAGCTGCCGCAGCACGCTTGGCTTGAATTTTAGCTTCACGCTCGCGTTCACGCTGAGCAGTCTCTTGCAAACCACGTTTGAAATTTTCCATGAATTTTGACAAAGAAACTCGTGGATCTAATTTCGTGTGCGTGAAACGCAAAACGCGATCATTGATGCGCATGGTACGTTCGATCTCTGCAATGGCTGCAGGTTGCGCCAAGAAAGTCGTGTGAAAGTAAAAAGCCTTACGGGACTTACCGATTTGGTTGGCCAGAGTGCGTTTTCCCCAAGTTTCCAAGGAGTGAACACTGCCTTTGTAGCTTTTTATGGTTGTTTGATTTTTGCGGAAAAGCTCTTTTTGCTCTTCAGCATTGGCATCCGGATGGACCAGTATGACGGCCTCATAAGGACGCAGTTGTTCTGTGGATTTTTCCATTGATTTCCCTTCGGTTAAGCCAGTGGGTTGGTTCCACTAGCAAGGATTATTGGTTGCTCGGGCTAGCCCAAGGCCAACCCGATTTATTAAAGTTCGGCAGAGATAGCATCTTGGCCTAGGAAAATCAAAGCCTTGCCCCGTTTTCTGAGGATTTGTTTGAGCTCTGACGGGAAAAGATTCAAAATGGGCCTATGGCTTTATTCTTAGAGATCAAAACCGGGCCCATGAAAGGCCAAACTTTCAAGGCCAAAGAGGGCGTTTGTATAGGGCGGGTCACCGGCGACATCATCATACCTGATCCAAAAATTTCTAGTCTTCACGCAGAGATAACTAATAATAAGACGGGCGGATTACTGCTGCTGGATAAGGGCTCTTCCAATGGCATCTGGATCGATGAGCACAAGGTAAAAACAGTGGCACTGCTGCCCGGCGTCGTTTTCCGGGTGGGGCGGACCGAGCTGATCGTGGTGGAAAAGGCCGAGGAGCTAGAGGTTCCAAAAGCACCTTCTGATTCTACGGCTTGGGTGGGCACACTGGCAAAGTGGCTTCCCGGCATCGAGGCCCAAGATTCTCCCATGGGGGGAGGCATCTCAGTGTTTGAAAATCCCCTCGAACTCAAGTTCATAGCCGGTCCACAAACAGATGAGTCCGTCGTTTTGGGTTACGGCCCCCGCAGTTTTGGCAACTCTAGCTTGGATTTTGAACTCAAAGATCCGGCCTCGCCATTTTTGGCCTTTGAAATCGTTCCTAGGAATGGTCAGGCCTATTTCATCACCAACGAAATTAAATTGGTTTTGCTCAACAAGAGGGAGCTTCGCGAAGATTATCTCAAGGGTGGCGATATTATCAGCGTCGGTACCACTCAAATTCGTGTTTCGGCCCTGCGACCGGACTCTCGATGAGCTTAGAAAATCAAGAGGTCTCAAAAAAAGTTGGCCGCTTTCCGAGTTTTGACGGAACCCAAATTTATTACGAAGTCCGTGGCGACGGCGTGCCCATAGTTTTGACTTACGGGGTCGCCTGCCAAATGAATCATTGGCATCATCAGATGATCCATTTTTCTAGAACACATCAGGTGATCACCTACGACATCCGCGGACACCACCAAAGCGAGGTTCCGAAAGATCCGGCCCTTCTCACCATCGATGCGGCCGCTCGGGATGTGCAAGAACTACTGAAGCACTTGGGCCTAGAAAAGGCTCATTTGGTGGGTCATAGCTTTGGTGTACCCACGCTGATTCAACTCCATAGTCATGATCCGAATTTAGCTTTGTCCTACGCTCTTGTGAATGGCTTCGCGAAAAATCCGATCAAGGGGATGTTTGGTTTAGATGTCGTAGAGCCTCTCTATAAATTCATCCGTGCGCAGTACGAGCAAGCGCCGCAACTGTGGTCAGAATTTTGGCGGGCAGCTGTCGACAACCCTTTGACCATGGCGCTCGCCGCTCTGAGTGGCGGCTTTAATTTTAAGCTCACGCAATTCAAAGACATTGAAATTTACACTCGTGGAGTTTCGCAGACGCCGCTCAAAGTTTTTCTGCCGTTGTTCGAAGATTTGATGCGTTTTAATGGAGAGTCCATTTTGCGCACAATTGCACAGCCCACCTTAGTCATCGGCGGGGAAAAAGATTCCGTCACTCCCATTAAGTTTCAAGAGGACATGCATCGCCTGGTTAAAGACAGCGATTACGTCATGGTTCCCTACGGATCCCACTGCACTCAGTTGGATTTTCCTGATTATGTGAATTTGAAGTTAGAGGCCCATTTTAAAAAGGCCCACGATTTCTCGTGAGCCTGAAATTTAGTGAGTTTGCGATTCGAGCGTGTTGTTTGTCAGTGCATTGTAAGCATTGATCAGTCCGCCAGAAACTGTTTGTCCAGACAAAGAAGGCAAAGCTCTGGTCGTAGAAATCAGGCGTTGCTTCACTTGAGCGTTGGTCAGATTTGGCTCTTTCGCTAACAGCAACGCAGCCACACCAGAGACGTGGGGTGTTGCCATCGAAGTTCCCGACCATGTGTCGTAACCGCCACCTTTGACTGATGAGTAAACATTCACGCCCGGTGCACCAAGGTGCACGGTTCTAGCTCCCATATTGGAGAAGCTGGCTAAGTTGCCTTGGTTGTCGATCGCGGCCACAGATATGATGTTCTCTACTGGGAAGCTGGCTGGGTATGCCGGGCTAACATCATTGTTCGTGCCGTCATTTCCAGCAGCAGCAACAAAAACCGCCCCTGATTGAGTGGCACGAGCCACCGCATCCTGAAGAGCTTGTGAAAATCCGCCGCCGCCCCAAGAGTTGCTCATGACTTTAGCTCCCACTTTGGTGGCGTAATCAATCGCCATGATCGCACCTTCTAGTGTGCCGCCGCCGTTGGCGTCCAAAAATTTAGAGGCCACGATTTTCACATTCCAATTCACGCCAACAATTCCCGTTCCATTCTGACCAAAACCACCGATGGTTCCAGAGCAATGAGACCCGTGTCCATGATCATCCATGGGGTTGTTGGTCGGAGCCGCCGCATTGACGAAGTTAAAACCATGAACGTCATCGACGTAACCATTTTGGTCGTCATCTACACCGTTATTAGATTTGTCGCGACCTTGAGAGTCCGCGCCAGTTTCGCCGGGGTTGGTCCATACATTCTGAACTAGGTCTGGATGAGTGTAATCAATGCCCGTATCAATCACGGCCACCAATACTTGTTTTGAGCCCGTAGTAATATCCCAGGCTTTTTCTACATCGATGTCGACGCCGGCAACGCCGACTTTTCCATCTTTGTCCGTTTGACCAACGTTATGCAGACCCCAGAGATTGATGTAACCGGCTTGCGCGGGCGTTTTGCTAATATGATATATGTAGTTGGGCTCGGCATATTCGACCAACTCGTTTTCCTGAAGGCTAGAAATCGCGGACTCTGCAGTTTCAACGCTGGCGCGCTGAACTACGACGATGTTGGCAGAGCTGATTCGATTCTTAATAAAAGCGTGAAGGCTTTGTCCAAGCTGGATTTTTGAGGACATCAGCTGCATCGCCGCGGGATGTGCCTTAAATTTAACCACATATTCGCCTGGCACTGACTCTTGAACGGATGCGTTGGCTGACAGGCTGATCACCGACAGTGTCGTCAATGACAGAACTAAACGAAGCATCTTGCTTCTCATATTAAACCCCCCCGAGTTTTGTTTCAGTAATGGTATCAACTCGAAAGGGACTTACAAATAAATTAAAACGATGGTCTAGATCGCTTTTTTTGATAGCTCGTTATCTTCAAACGAAAAGCTCATTTGTTCGACAGAGAGTTTTGATTCTTTTGGAGACTCCGCTTTTGCAGAATGGCGCGTCGGGATGTCGGTGCCAACGGAAACTTTAATAAGGTGACGAATGAATGCTTCTTTCACGCTGTCGGAAGAATCCCCATTGAATCCCAGCTCTTTCATGATATCGCCCACTTTTTTCATCACGACCCCGCAGATTTAGAAAATCTATTATGTTCTGTTGCCCATGCGAGTCGTCGTCAAAGATGTGGAACACTTGATGCCGTCGCAAACAATGACAATGCAAAAAACATTCTCGGTTAACGAATGAGGGACTTCGAAAAATAAAATTTTATTTTTAGTGCGAGCTGCGCGTTATTTGGGCAGCCTTATATGCCATCGCTCTCCGCGGCTTCTCTTTTGAAAAGCGTGGACGAAAGTAGTTCTCTGTTCATTTTGGCGATATTTGTCAGCGAAACGTCTTTCGGACAGGCGACGGAGCACGCGCCCGTGGTGGAGCAAGCTCCGAACTCTTCCGAATCCATTTGTGCCACCATTCTGTGCACTCTTTCGGCGCGCTCTACCTTTCCTTGCGGCAGCAGTGCCAAGTGGGAAACTTTGGCCGAGGTGAACAGCATTGCTGAGGCGTTTTTACACGAGGCCACGCAAGCTCCGCAGCCAATACAGGTTGCGGACTCGAAAGCCGCGTCTGCATCGGGTTTGGGGACTGGTAGGCAGTTCGCATCCTGGGCGTTACCGGTGTCGACGGAAATATAACCACCGGCGGAAATGATTCGATCAAAAGCAGAGCGATCCACCATCAGATCTTTGACGATAGGAAAGGCTTTGGCGCGCCAAGGTTCCAAGGTCAGGACTGCGCCCGACTCGAACGCGCGCATGTGAAGCTGACAAACGGTCGTGCTTTTTTGCGGACCGTGGGCATTGCCGTTGATCATAAAGCCGCAGCTGCCGCAAATTCCTTCTCTGCAGTCGTGGTCGAAGACCACCGGGTCATCGCCTTTGGTGATGAGCTTTTCGTTCAGCTGATCGATCATCTCTAAGAACGAAGCATCGGTAGAGACCCCGCTCATTTCGTAGGTGACGAATTCGCCCGGTTCTTTAGCGGACTTTTGTCGCCAGATTTTCAGCGTCAGGTTGATTTTTTTATCGTTGGCATCAGACATAAAATCCTCTTCCTATTTGTATGAGCGGGTCGCTAGGTGAACGTTTTCGAACGTGAGCTCTTCTTTGTGGCGAACTTCTTTTTTGTTTCCGCCCAACCACTCCCACGCGGCCACATGACAGAACTTCTCATCGTCGCGCTTGGCTTCGTTGTCTGGGGTTTGAAACTCTTCGCGGAAATGGCCTCCGCAGGACTCTTCGCGCTCTAGCGCGTCCCAGCACATGAGCTCTCCCTGTTCCAGAAAGTCTGCGACCCGGCCGGCTTTTTCGAGTTCAGGATTGACCTGACCAGCTTCACCCGGAATGCGCAGGTTGCTCCAAAATTCTTCGCGAATTTTGGGGATTTTTTCCAGTGCTTTTTTTAGCCCCGTGGCATTTCTGGACATGCCACAGTACTCCCACATGGTGTGACCAAGCTCCTTGTGAAAAGAATCCACTGAGCGGGCTCCGCGGATGCTCATCATTTTGGAGGTCTGCATGCGAACGTTGTTTTCGGCTTCTTTGAAGGCATCGTGAGTGGTCGCATATTTTTCGAGCTTATTGCTGGCTAGATAATTTCCTAGAGTGTACGGAATCACAAAATAGCCATCCGCCAGGCCCTGCATCAATGCCGAGGCCCCAAGGCGGTTGGCACCGTGATCAGAAAAGTTGGCCTCGCCCATAACAAACAATCCGGGGATCGTGCTTTGCAGATCGTAATCCACCCACAGTCCGCCCATGGTGTAGTGGGGCGCCGGATACATGCGCATCGGAGTTTCGTAAGGATTTTCGCCGGTGATTTTGTCGTACATCTGGAAAAGATTGCCATAGCGCTCTTTCACTTTGTGCACGCCCAAGCGCTGAATGGATTCGCGAAAGTCCAAATACACGGCCATGCCAGTGGGTCCGACTCCGCGGCCCTCGTCCACACGAAATTTTGCTTGTCGAGAGGCCACATCCCGCGGCGCCAAATTTCCAAAGCTTGGGTAAACTCGCTCCAAATAATAATCCCGCTCTGCATCTGGAATTTGTTGCGGTGGTCGCTTGTCGCCCGCGGCTTTTGGCACCCAAACTCTTCCGTCATTTCGCAAAGACTCTGACATCAGCGTCAATTTAGACTGCATTTCTCCGTGCACGGGAATGCATGTAGGATGAATTTGCGTGAAGCATGGGTTGGCAAAATACGCGCCTCGTTTGTGAGCCCGCCAAGCCGCAGTCACGGCACAAGCCATGGCGTTGGTCGAAAGAAAAAAGACGTTGGAGTATCCGCCAGTGGCCATCAAGACCGCGTCGGCCTCGTGGGATTCAATTTCACCAGTGTTCAAGTTGCGCACCACAATTCCTTTGGCACTGCCATTGATCACCACTAAATCAAGCATCTCCCGGCGGGGATAGAGCTCCACTTGTTTCGTATCCACTTGTCTCATGAGGGCCGAGTAGGCGCCGAGCAACAGTTGCTGTCCAGTTTGCCCGCGAGCATAAAACGTGCGAGACACCTGAGCACCACCAAAAGAACGATTGGAAAGCAGTCCACCATATTCGCGCGCGAACGGCACTCCTTGTGCGACACAATGATCGATGATCGAAGTAGAAACCTGAGCCAGTCGGTAAACGTTGGCCTCACGCGAACGAAAATCGCCGCCCTTAACGGTGTCATAAAATAGCCGATAAACACTGTCGCCATCGTTCTTATAGTTTTTTGCCGCATTAATTCCACCCTGAGCTGCTACTGAGTGCGCTCGCCTAGGGCTTTCGTGCACACAAAAAGATTTGACGTGATAACCCATTTCTCCAAGTGAGGCCGCGGCGCTGGCTCCGGCAAGACCTGTCCCAACCACGATCACCGTGTGCTTGCGGCGATTGGCTGGGTTCACTAGCTTCGAGTGAAACTTATGTTCGTCCCACTTGTCTTCAACGGGGCCGCTTGGGATTTTTGCATCTAGTTTTGCGGACATATCATTTACCTCGCTGCGAAGAAAACGTAAAGTGGTTGAACAATGAATCCGAGAGCCACAATCACGCCATAGCCAATGCTGATTTTTTTCACCACCGGTGCCAGGCGATCATTGCGAATTCCCAAAGACTGAATCGTAGAGCCCACCCCGTGACTCAAATGAAAACCAAGAATCACCAGACACACCAGGTACCAGGCCAAGAACCCCGGCTGCTTAAAAATTTCCACAATCAAACGATGTAGGTCA
>JABDFK010000050.1:637-8104 GCA_013286585.1 Deltaproteobacteria bacterium | reverse complement strand
CGGTCTCGCTAAAAATGCCAGTGATTGAGTCCCAGACTGGCTGCCCAGTCAACCCCGCTCAGTAAGCTCTAATAGTTGTCGTGAGTGAAATTGTCGTGGCCCACGCTATCATGAGTGAAAATGGCATGATTCATAATGCGCTCGGATTCTTCAGAATCAGTTTCCCGTCCCATGATCTTATTGGCCTGATCGATGACCTTGAAAATGAGAGCCAATCGCTGTTTTTCGATGTTTTCCATTTTCCTTTGGATCAAGAGAACCTCCGAGCGATCATACTTTTTGGTGGATAGCACGTCTTTGATCAGCACCGCTCTTAGCTTGAGGGACTCTTCGCGAAAATTTTGCAATTGGGCGTCGGTGTTCGCCTGCAAAGTTCTTAGCTGGGTCTTTTGTTGCGCCTGCAGATGGGAGTCATCAATCAGATCTTTGACCTCACCCTGAAGTTCCTTGGAATCAGAAACTTTGGACTGGCTGGAAACCTTGTCTTCCAATTTATTTTCGACCGACTTTTGACTGCAGCTCAAGATCAACAATCCTGTACCCGCCACCAACAAATAATTTTTCAATTGCATACGCTCTCCTATTGTTTCTATTTTTACATGGACCAAGAACTCTGGCCCGATTGCTTTGCATCCCGAATGTTGGACCTTATTTTTTGGCGATAGTTGGATTCAACAAAGTTCCAATTGGAAATCTTAAAATAATTTTCCAAATATTCAGCTTTTTCATTTTTGTAATCCAGATAGTAGGCGTGCTCCCACATGTCGCAGCAGAATAAGGGGGTCAATCCAAAGATCGCAGGATTGTCTCCACCATGAGTGACAATAATGGACAGAGCACAGCTCTCGCTCATGGTTAGCCACACCCAACCACTTCCCTGAAGGCCCAGCGCTGATTTTTTAAATTCAGCAATAAAAGTCTCAAAGCTGCCAAAACTTTTTTGGATCATTTGGGCGAAATACTCGGAGGGCTGAACCATCTTGGGGGTCATGCAATTCCACAGAAAGGCGTGATTCCAGGATTGGGAAGCGTTGAAGCAGATCTCGCGGCTACGATCATCGGTTTTTAGGGACGATAATATAATGATTTCGCGCAGGGATAGGTTTTCGTAGGAAGATCCGACAATCAGCTTGCGAGTGTTTTCGACGTACTTTGAGTGATGCTTGTCGTGATGATAGTGCAGGGTTTCTTGTGAAAGATGAGGCTCCAGCTCGTTTCTTTCGTAAGGAAGATCTGAAAACTCAATCATATGTACCTCGCCGAATAGTCCAAGCAAGGAGCCTGCCACGCGGCTGGACCCTATGGTTCATCTCAATCAACTTGTCTTAATACAACGGGGAGCAATCACCCACACTGGGGAAAAAATCCTCAGGCTAAGAAATAGAAAAACACAGAGACTGTCATCAACACCAAGGTTAGACCACCAAAAAAATTGGACCACTTTCCATTGGTGAATTTACCCATGATCCGCTGATTGTTTGAAATGTGCAGCACGATCGCAATAATCACCGGCGCGGTAATGCCATATAAAAGCGCAGAATCAATCAAGGCCTGAACTGGACTGATTCCCAAGGTATTAATAAATAATCCCACCACCAATGAAATCACGATCACCACGTAAAAGGCTTTGGCCTCATGAAATTTTTTGTCTAAACCTTCCTCCCAGCCGAAGGCTTCTGAAACGATGTAGGCCAAGGAACCACACAAAACTGGTATGGCTAAAAATCCCGTACCAATCACACCGATAGCAAAAAGAAAATAGGCCGCGGGCCCGGCCAGTGACTCCAGAGCCTTCGCTGCTTGTTCGACCGTTTCGATGTGATGAATCCCACCATTAAAAAGAACGGTTCCTGTGGTTAAAATAATAAAATACATCACTAAATTGGAGAAAAACATTCCAAAATCAATATCAACACCCATCTCACGAATGATTTTTTTGTTGATCAGTAGATGTCGCTTTTTGTGTTTTTGATCTTCCACCTCCATGGTGGCTTGCCAGAAAAATAAATACGGCGAAATGGTGGTTCCTAGCACGGCCACTAAAATACCGATGAACTCCTTGTTGAAATGCCAGGTTGGGATCAAAGTGTGCTTCACAATGTCCCACCAATCCTGCTGAGACAAAAAGGGAACAATCAGGTACACCAATAAAAAAGCACAAAGATATTTCAACACAGCGGCAATTTTTTGATAAGGCAAGAAAAGCAAGATCACTAACAAAGCCAGCGTGAACGCCACACTAAAATACTCGGCCCTTACCTTGGGAATGATGAGGTTGGCCACGGCTCCCATCCCAGCAATATCGGCACCGATATTCAACACGATGGCGGGAAAACTGAACAGCACCATCAGATATAAAATGGTCTTGGGGTAATTCTTTTTCAAGGTGCCGGTCAATCCATTGGAAGTCACTAAACCAATCCGGGCACACATCTCTTGCACCGAGGACATCAAAGGAAAAGTGATGAGCGCCAGCCACAGAGTCGCCAATCCAAACTGCGCCCCGGCCTGAGAATACGTCGCTATCCCCGATGGATCATCGTCCGCACCGCCGGTAACCAGGCCCGGCCCCAGAATCTTCCAAAAATTTTTCAACTTATTCCAGATCATGGACTTCACGAGACCACGCGACTCCGCAGTTGTATAGCTCAAACTTCGATGGACTTGAATCCTAGAAGTAATGCAGAATGACCTCATGACTTACGGACTCTATTTCATGTCCATTTTATATATTTTGGCAGGAGCGAATCACTTTCGCACTCCGGGCTTCTATCTGGCGATGATGCCACCTTGGATTCCAAAGCATTCGCTGATGGTAACACTGTCAGGAGTTGCAGAAATAATTCTGGGCCTTGGACTTCTCTTTGAGCCCACCCGATCTCTGGCCGGAGTTGGTATCATCACTATACTGATCGTTTTTCTAACTGTCCATATGTACATGCTTCAGAACCGAAACACCCTCTTCAAAAAGGTTCCCACAATAGTTCTGCTGGCGCGAATTCCCGTCCAATTTGTATTAATGTACTGGGCGTCTCTTTATATATAGATAAATTCGGCATCCTCCTTGCAGACAATGGTCCATGGGGGCTTTCGTGAAAAAATCCGTTGGCACAGTGTTGGTCTGTTTCTGTTTTTCTGCCGGCGCTCTTGGCCAATCTAATAATATGTCACCAGGGCCAGGAATGGATGAGCCTCCATTTTCATCCACGTCATCGAGCAGCAGCGCCTCCCAAGGCACGGCCTCTGCTGGTGCAAAAGGATTTGGCTCCGTAGTCACAGGAGCTTATGGAAAACTGTGTGCCACCACGCAAGAGTTAGCGCAGTTGGAAAATTTGCCAGAGTGCAGTGCGGATAACTCCGCATCCAGCCCTCCTACAAAATCATCATCAGATCCAGTGGCTGCGCCCACGCCTCCATAGCTGGGGTGGTTTTACTCAATTCCATGCTTCATCTCTTGCACGCGCATGCCCACCGGGTACAGAAAGTGCACTTATTTCTTGGGCGAAACAAATCATTTACAGGAGGCATTTATGACCAGATTTTCAAAATACGTGACACTGACCATCGCACTAGCGATGTCTAGCGTTACTTACGCATTGCCAAATTCGGAAACCGGTGAGGACCCAGCAGGACAACAAGTCGAACAATCCGATCTATTTCTAAATTCAGTGACCGGCGATGTGGTGCACATCAATGCTCAAGGAGAAATTTTCCCTGCAACCCCTAGTGAGTTGCAAACCACATTAGCTACCGAAACCCAAACACCCACCATGAGTAAATCTGTTGAGGCCATGAATGTCGACAGAGCAGGTGGCGCCTATCGAGGTGGTGGCTATCGCGGAGGCCGATATTGGGGCGCAGGTTATCGCGGAGGCCGCGGTTATTACAGGGGTGGATATTATGGCCGAGTAGGATACCGCGTAGGAGGATATTACCCTTATTATCCCTACTACCCTTACTATCCTTATAATTACTACTGCAATCCTTACTATAATTATCCGTACACCTGTCTTTATCCGTAGCCAACGTACAAACATAGGGAAAAAAAACGGACCGGAATCTTCTGGTCCGTTTTTTTTACTTTCACGGGTATTTTTTCTTCGCGGCTGAAGAGGGGATGAAACTCAGTGCCGCTGAAGCCTGGCACAGCCGATGCAATCCTCCCGATACTAGAATTTAAACTTTATTGCCTAAGGAGTGTTCCAATGAAAATTTTCGCGAGCTTAGTTACAATGATTTTATTGACCATGCCGTTAGCCTCACAGGCTGCGGGTGGTTACACCTGTAGTCTAGATGGCAGTATCCATGGCGCCAGTATTGGTTTTGTCATCTCTGGACAGGTTCTGGGAGGCGATGGTCGCCTCACCTGCAGAAATGAGAATAACGGAAGAATTGACGAAAGAGACGTGCGCCTGCATCTGGTGGGCGGCGGTGTCGGTTTTGATTTCACAGTCGTTAAGTCTGTCCGAATCCACGCGGTTAGCATCGAAACAGGTCGCGGCATCGATGACGTTCGCGGTTCATTCAACGTCGGAGCTATTGCCGGAGCGCAAATTCTTACAGACGGTGTCTCCGTCGATACCTCGCTTAAATTGAGCCGGGACGGCCTGGGATTTGACCTTGGTTTGATCGGTGAAGATGCCGTGGGCCTTGGCGTTCGTCTTCAAGGAATGGTTTTTTCAGTTGAAGTGATGTAAAATAGATTTCAGGATGGCGCTGGACCAATACTTCCCGGCGCCATCGGTGCGATGGATACCATCACCCGTTTCGTTTCCGGCAGTGCCTGGCGCTGTGGCCTCTCGGCTGTCAATGAGTTCACAACTGGTATCCACAGATTCCCCAAGAGACTTGTAAAAATCAGTCAGATTTTTTTGTTCTGTTTCAACTCTTCCTGCCGGATACCCCTTGGATTGACTGGGATTTAATTGCGGAGGTCCAATCCAAGTGCACTCATGTTCGTGAATCTTGATGATCTTTGCCATGGAACGATAACTGGTATCGGCTTTTGGACTGAGCAAAGAATTCGTCCCAAGAGCCACGATGAAACGAGCCCCGCTATTATTAGCAAGCAGGAAATCCAGCTTAGGAACCTGGCCATCACCCCCACAAGACTCAAGCCTGGGATTTGAACTCTTCATGGTTTTACAAATTTGCCTAGGAGGATTGATCCCTTTCAGCCAATTTTGAGGAGCACTCGAAACCGCACAGTAAAGAGCGACCGAATATCCGGCTCTGGATAAATCCTGCACAAGATATTTTCCAAAAGGCCCACAGCTTAGAGAGTCGCCGACGATGACGATGGACTCAGCCCCAACAGCATTTGCGGCCAGACCTATGAAACACACAAGAAGTAGCAGTAATTTCGTCATAAGAAATTGTAGCACTCAATTCAGCAAATCATGATTAAAAATACCCTGACCCCCGCCAAAGCTCGCCGAAGGCCGGAGGGGCGGCGAAGCCGGCTCGCCCTTTTCGGGCGAAAGCCCGAAACAAATAAACAGCAAAATAAAAAAGGCCCGGTAGGCCTTTTTTATTTTGGTCGTCTCTAGTGGACTCGAACCACTGACCTTCCCCATGTCAAGGGGACGCGCTACCAACTACGCCAAGAGACGATTCTGTCGTCTCTTAATATTGGGAGACGATTCTAGGATTCCAGAGGATTACCAGCCTTTGCCAGCAGGGACAAGCGAAATTGCCGAGCCCAAACTTGAAAGAACTCGGACAGACTTGCGCCCTCCACATAATTTTGCACCTGATCCAAAGAAGCTTCACACAAGCCGCAGGGTCGGATGCTCTTAAAGAGCTGCAAATCATTGGAAAAGTTAATAGAAATTCCGTGAGTGGAAACCCCCTGGCGCACGCGCACTCCCACGAAGGCGATCTTTCCACGAGCGGTAAAAACACCCGCTTGAGGGCCAGTGAATGCTTCAATTCCCAGCTGCTGCAGAGCCCAGATCGTGGTTTGCTCAAGAGCCTCCACGTACTGACGAACCCCAAGTTTCAAGCGCCGTAAATGAAGCACCGGATAAATCACCAGTTGCCCTGGCGAGTGCAACGTGGCTTGCCCTCCACGATCGACCTCTACAACTTCAATGCTGGAATCCAGCACGTCCTTGAGCACATCGCCCCTCTTGCCAAGAGTGATCACTGCCGGATGCTGCAAACCAAACACAGTGCCGAAATTTTGCTGGTCAGAGAGCAGATTTCGATAGACCTTGTCCTGCGCCTGCAGCGAATCGTGGAACGAGCTTGTTCCCAACCATGCTAAATCCAGGGCTAGTTCAGTATTGTTCAATGCGATCATTTTCTTTGAAGCCGGCCCCGGAATGAACAATGGCGATAGAGCCATCTTGGCCGAAGTAACTGATCACTTCCAAAGTGCCCTTCAGCCGACCCGGCGATTTACCGATGAAATTTCCAGTTTGCGGATCGAAGATTTCGTCGCCTTCCTCGGTGACTTTCAATAGATCCCCGACTTGCAGACCAGAAATGCGACCCACATTCAGAAAAATGCGGTCTCCGTTCACTGTGGCAATGCGACCTTCCCAAGTCAGACGTGAAAGTGCCGCCACAATCTGCGGTTCAAAATCCAAGAATGCGTCTGTCACTAATTTTTCCAAAACTTCCGGATTAGTGGACAGCATTTTATCTGCGGAAGCATTTTCCGCGACGCGAGTCTGGGCCTCTTCCAAGGTGATCGTTTTCACGGTATTAAAAATTTCCCGACCAGTGCGAGCCAATGCAATACGAATTCGCACCGAAGCATCAAACCTAGTTTTCATCTGGCGAAACAAACCCACTGGATCGGCTTTGCGTCCCACCTTTAGATCCATGACCTTACCTTCCACCACCGCAAATGCGCCAAGCTCTGCCGCAGCCTTGGCCACCTGGGGAAGAATGTAATCCCCACCCTTCATCTGCTGGGTCAGATCCATTTTCAATTCTTGGCTGTCGACAGCGATGATTTCACCGTGGCGATTGCAGTCGCGAATGAATTCGGCGCGAGCCCCGTCACGCAAAGTCTGTGGCCGACTTTCACTGACGTCTAAGAATGGCAAAATCATCACTCTCTTGCGCGGAGCCAGATCCTCTTTGCGCACGGTCGACGCTGCCGCATCCTTGACCTGCTTTTTAGGCGCCGGCGGGGTACTGTCTTTTTCCGAAGTACCACAGCCGCCGAGTCCGCAAATAATCACGACCGCTGATATCCGCTGCAAGTTCTTAAGTGTGTTCATAGTCTATTGCTCCTTGGTCTCTTTGATCCAGCGATAGGTGGCTTCTTTTTCGTTGGCTGATTCAAATTTCAATACATATCCGTCTAAACTCAGTTTGGGCATTTTCGTCTGAAGATCTTTCGGCGAAATCGAGGTATCCACTTCTAGCACGAACTCATCCATAGAAATCAGGCGCTCTTTGATATTTTTAATCTCGTGCACCTGAGTTTTGATTGCACTTTTTAAGCCGTCC
>JABDFK010000050.1:0-627 GCA_013286585.1 Deltaproteobacteria bacterium | reverse complement strand
GTCCTGCATTTGCATGGGCACGTGCCCAAGAATGGCAAGCCTGAACAGATTCGAACCAATGGTCCCCTTTTGCCAAGCTTCCAGCACCTGTGAGGCCAAATCTTGGCCCACGGGCTCTAGCACTTCTCGGAGTTTCTGGTCGACCACCACTTCCATGCGACCGGACTCGGTCTCGTATTGGCGGACGACTTCGGCGATGGACCTGCCATTCTGAACCTGATTGGCGACCAGGTGGATGCTCAGTATGTAGGATTCACTTCGCTGTTTGTTTTTAGAAACTGTGACTTCACCCTGCAACATAATCTGAGCATTCCAAAGATCGGCCAAGGTTGACCAATCCGGATTTTGACTGAACGCCTTGGGCATTGCCTCTAAATAGTGAAGACTTTGAGGTCGGATCACATAGAAATTATTTTTCCAAAACGAATTTTTTAACACAGTCTCTAAATAGCGCGAGAGCTTTTGCAGATCTGCTTTCTTAGGATCGCGATCCTGCCACCAGCCCCAGCTGCGATTGGTGGCTTGATCAGCCATCGTTACCACCGGAAGTAGAATCGGCATAGAGTCCGAGTCATAGAACAAGCCGTTCTCTAGCAGAATCGTCTGCAAATCATCCTGGCTAAATTT
>JABDFK010000049.1 GCA_013286585.1 Deltaproteobacteria bacterium | reverse complement strand
TCCGAAAATTCGAAAAGGGTCCCGGTCACTACACCTGGTGGAGCTATCGCCCCGGCGTGCGAGAGAAAAACGTCGGTTGGCGCATCGATTATTTCCTGGCCAACAAAGAATCTCATGACAGAATTAAAAAAATGGAACATCAGACGAAAATCATGGGCTCTGACCACTGTCCTATTCGACTGACGATCAGTAATTGACCTTACAAATTGCCGGTGAACCTAACAGAGTCACTGCTTTTTTCGGAGCTTCGGCTCGAGGAATTGTTACATTGAGAGCAATACTGCCGGACAACGTCGAGAGCACTCCCTGAACATTGACGCCGAATAAATCCGATTTTACGGCAAGGCCGTGATAGGCGTAAAAAGGTGACGGATTGTCGTAGGCTTCATTGGCTGTGGCGATGATTGTGCCGTTGGCTTGAATGTCCAAATGGGTCGCGTCTAGATTTTTCTGCACGAAATCGCAAGAGGCCACGGGATTTCTAGCACCTGAATCTGTGGTTTCCGGCGCAATGGGCGGAATAGTGACTCGGACTGCGAGTTCATGGGGATTAATACGCAGAGACGCCATCGCGCCAGTTCCGATACATAACACCCCTAAAAATATGGCCAGTTTCGTCTTCATAGTTACTCCATCCCAAAATAGCTGTAAACCTGAACTCAGTTATACCAGAAAAGTGGAAGTCTAGGGGCGGATCTTCAGGCCTTGCAATGAATTCAGCGAGTGGCCAAAAGTTGGCCACTCGGAAGCCCTCCATAGGCATCTGGAGGGCCGGCGACCATCCGAAAGAGGCTTGGGCAGTTTTCATGCCATTGCTTATAAAACCTATAAGGGAATATTCACCGCCCTTGCGTAGCACTGCCAGCGGAGCTACCATGTTAGTAGGGGGGTGCATGAAGCCGATCTCCATTTTTGACCGCATTGGATTGCAAAAACAAATTGATTTACAGAGGTCCTCTGGATGGGATTTGCAGACCGATTTTCAGTGGTCCAAAGGCGTTGATCTAGAGCGCAGTTTTGCACCACTGGACTCTGACAATATGGCATTTCCCGGAGCTAGCACCGAACAGGCGGTGGCCCTATCGCAATTGATGGGTTTGATGGTCAACGAAACCATCAGTGAGATGGAGTGTTCCCTTCCGCGCATGAAGTACCATGGCTGGGAAAAACTACTGGCGCAGTTTCCTGCAAACCCTGAGCTCCATGAGCTGGGTGAAATTTTTTTCGCCGAAGAAGAAAAGCACGCCAAGTCCTTCCAGAAATTTCTAGAGATTTTTTGTCATCAAATCAATGTTTCCCCCGAAGAGCTGAAATCCCTGTTGCCTTCGGGGAAGAATTCGCTGTTTCAAGCGGCACTTCTGTGGAATGCCGAACAAGGCGGAGCCGCTTTTTGGTGGACGGTGGCTGCAGTGGAAGAGACCTCCATTCAGGCCTACCGCGCGATCGTACAAAAAAAGAATGAAACCGACCCTCTGTATTTTGAACTGCACAAGCGTCACGCCGAAGAGGAATCTCGGCATGACAGCTATGCCTTTATGATGTTGGACGTTTATCAACGTCTACCGAAGAGTTTGAAGCAGAGGGCTTTCTTGAAAACAGATCTGCTGCTGTCGCAGTTGTTGCCAGGACCTTGGGTCCTCACAGAGCTTGCGAAGATTTTTTCGGTGAAAAAATTGGCTCATCGTTCGCCTTTTTTTCGCGTCTTAGCGGACACTCTTCCGCTCTTTGAGAATATGCCCAAGGCTACGTTGATCAAAAATTTTTGGACCAAAACTCCTTATGTCAGCTGGCTGATCAATCCGGCTTTTCGTAAAAAGGGCGGACAAGGATGGGCCTTGCCACAAGGATCGCGCAAACCACTTCATGGAATCTAACGTATTTTATTTCATTCACGGTTTTCCGGATGGCGCCGAGGTCTGGAGTGCGCTGAAAGATTTATGTCTGGGCACCAGTTACACTTTCGATTTGAGCCAGATTAAAAAACCCGAAAGTGGGGCGGATCTAGTGGCTGCGCATTTAGGTGTTTTGGCCCCTGCTTTGGCTGCGAAGAAAAAGATCATCATTGTCTCTCACGATCTGGGTGTACCACAGGCTTGGGCTTTGGCGCCGTATCTGGGAAGTTCGCTAGAGGCTATGGTGTGCATCAACGGCCTTTCGCCGCAGCAGTTTCACAGTCGCCTGCGGAATCCGCAGCAGTTGCTGAAGTCTTGGTATATGGCGCCTTTTCTGACTCCGGGGGTGGGTGCCATGACGATCGCCTTCGGCAGAAAATTGCTTGAAAAAAAATTGCGTCAGTGTGGCTGGCAGGGTCAGCCGCAAAGATTTTCAGATTATTATTTGTATTCCATTCTTGGTCGGGGACTGTTTCGCAAGGCGCGGACTTCGTCCAAGGTTTTGCAGATTTCTGCCAGCGAAGACCCATTCCTGTTACCCGTGACTGTGGCTGAAATGCAGTTGGTGGCGGATCGTTTTGAAATAGAAATCACACCCGGTGGACACTGGCTGCAACTAGAAAAGCCAGAATGGTTGGCGCAGCGAATAGCTGAATTCTTGAAAGGCGTCCATGAAAAAAACTGAATTGAAATCTTATCTACAGGCCCAGACTCTTTGTGAGCAAGTCTTGCAAGAAGCTTCTGTTTTCTGCCAGCCGGGGGTTTCTGAAAAGGAAATCTGTGATTTGATTTTAGCGCAGTTCCGTAGGCAAGGGGTCAAACATTTTTTTCATCAGCCGTTCGCTTGGTTTGGTGATCGCTCGCGCTTCCAAGATTTCATTACCCCACTTCATTTTATGCCGACGGCTAGAAAACTTCTTAAAGATGAGGCCTTCATTTTAGACGCAGCCCCGGTGGTCGATGGTTATATCTGCGACGTGGGCTTAAGTTTCGCTCCGCAATTCGAAGGTGAGACTCTGCAAGAGTTTCAGCGTGGTCAAAAAATTCTTCAAGGCCTGTACCAGTCCATCCCCAAGCTATTTGAGAGCGAGATCTCGGTGGCGGATATCTGGCAGAAGGTGGATCAAGAGCTGCGCTCTCAAAACGCCGATAACTGTCACCAGTTTTATCCGTTTGAGGTCCTAGGGCACCGAGTTTATAAAAGCAATCCCACGGTGGATTTTTATCTGCTGCGTTTTGGCCTAGGTTCGGCACAAAACATTTTGAGTCACGGATTGTTTTCTCAGCTGCTAGGGCCCAAAAGTAAATCGCCGAAAGAGGGCCTCTGGGCCATCGAGCCGCATCTGGGTTTGAAGGGCTTCGGCATGAAGTTCGAAGAGTTGATCTATGTTCAGGATGGAAAAGCCCAATGGCTCAAGCAGATGCATCTGCAGGAGGAAGCTCATGTATAAGAAAAATGTCAGCGTCGTGATGGGCTCTGTGTCCGGAATTGGTAAGGCGGTGGTGCACGAACTTCTGCGGCAAGAGAAAGTTGTCGTGGCTTTGGACATCGATGCCTCAGGCTTGGAGCAGCTGAAGCTTGAATGTAAATCTTCTGTCCACGAACTCATCACCAAAGTCTGTGACACGACCTCTGCAGAGCAATTGAAAGAAAGTTTGGCCTGGTTGGCCGAGCAAGGTCATCGCATTGATGAGTGGGTTCAATCGGCGGGCATCGCCCGCATCGACTATTTTTCGGAAATGCCCCCCGATGATTTCGTGTTGGTACAGAATGTGAATTTCTTAGGCTTAGTGAAGGCCAATTATCAGGTGCTCAAGGTGATGGAGGCCCAAGGTTTTGGAAAAATTCTGAATATGGGCTCGGTCTCTGGGCATGTGCCCAGTCCTCTGATGACAGCTTATTCTGCTTCGAAGCACGCCGTCATCGGTTTCACCAAGTCTTTGCAAGAAGAACTCGCCCTCACTAATTCTCCGGTGAAGCTGATTTTAGTTTCCCCTGGATTTGTGGAAACACCGCTCCTCACCAAAGATTTGAAAATCGGATTTCCCGATTTTTTACGGCCGGCCCTGAACACTCCGGAAGACGTGGCCAAGGCCGTCGTCCGCGCCTTAGAAACTTGTCCTAGGGAGGCCATTCCCACATTGAACGGAAAATTCATGATGGCTGCAGAGAAATTTCCGGTGGGAATGCCATTTCGTTTTTTGAAACAGAAACTGGCCAAAAAAATGAGCCAGTCTGCGAACTAATTCTTATCTGCAGTCAGCTAGAACTCGGTCTGGCAGTTGCGATGAGCGACTGTGCAAGAATGTAAATCCACGAATTTTTGCCGTGATAGTCTCGTTCAAAGTCACATGACAGGAATTTTGTGACGGATCGGGCTGCAGCGTTTTTGTCAGCATGATTCGAAAACCGACCTGTTCCATGGCAGGATTATTTTGAATGACTTGATTGATATCGCTGGCCTCGTAGGTGGCCATGCAGGGTGCACCTTCACCATCGTTTCGATGATTCATCAAAGTCTCTGCAGCTAACTCTGGAACCAGAACTTTGACCAGGTAAGTGTTGCCGTAGCCATGATTGGTTTTTACCACTCGGGCTGTGGAGATATTTACCGGCAAAACCACATCGCGGTAGAACATCACATTCGATGTCTGCGCCAGGGCTAAGCCACCAAAGAGCATTGTGAACAAAGAGGCCATCAAAAGTTTCATATACATCCTTTCAAAAATTCTTGAGTGAATTTCTGCTTCAGAGGAAAAATAGAATACTTTGATTCATGAAGATAATTGATAGTCATGATCTCTACGATCGCTTGAATTGATAGCTAGAGCAGAGGGGTTTTGGTCAATCCCTTTTCGGCCAAAAACTGTGTATTAAAAATTTTCGATTGATATCTTAAAGCAGAATCGCAAAGCACAGTGACGATTTTTTGGCCCGAGCCCTTGTGTTCCAGTGCATATTTATAGGCCGCGTAGACATTCAGCGCTGCGGACGTGCCGACCAGCAGTCCATCATGCTCTGCCAAGTGATAAAGGGTCGAGAGCATCTCTTGGTCGCTGTACTGCACGGCCTCGTCGATGAGGGCCTCTTTAAAATTCGCGGTGAGCCTCATGATGCCAATGCCTTCGGTGATGGAGCTTCCGGTGGCAGTCAAAGTTCCCGTTTTAAAATGGGAGTAAAGCCCTGATCCAAAAGGATCGACCAAACGCACATGGATCGATGGTTTTTTTTCTTTGAGGAAACGAGAAACTCCGGCCATGGTTCCGCCGGTTCCCACGGCAGAGACAAAGGCGTTGATCTGGCCTTGCATTTGCTCCCAGATTTCGGGTCCAGTGGTTTGATAATGAGCTCGAAAGTTGGCAGTATTTTCAAACTGGTTGGCCCAAAAACAATTGGCTCTTTCTGAAGCCATGCGTTTGGCCGTGTGATAAAAATGATTTTCATTGGCGAAGGGGCAGGGTGGCACAGTCACTAGTTCGACGCCCAAGGCCGAAAGTGCGTCGTATTTCTCTTGGGCTTGGTTGTTCGGCATAACGATCAAACAGCGATAGTTTTTTTGCGCAGCCAGAGTGGCGAGGCCAATTCCGGTGTTTCCGGCAGTTCCCTCAACGATGGTGTATCCGGGCTTCAGCAGCCCTGATTTTTCGGCCTCGGTAATGATGTTCAGAGCGGCGCGATCTTTGACGCTGCCTCCGGGATTCAGATATTCAGCCTTACCAAAGATCTCGCAACCGGTCGCGTCTGACAGCGATTTGATTCGAATCAGTGGAGTTTGACCAACAACTTGAGAGAGCGCACCTGTTTGCATGGCGTAATCCTTTGCAAAATTCTATTAAAGCGAAACGGGGAGAGAAATACAATATCCGTCCTCGGTCATGGGTCAACTGTCCAGTGGCCCGGGAGAGACGACCGACTTCCGAAATGATAAATCGGCTGTCAAATTTTTTTGGAAATGAAAAATACTCATCCAAATATCGTGCAGGTGCTTCCTGACCGTTGCCTTGCCCGGGCCACAGGACAGAGGACCGAAGGCCCTATATTGTTGAGATTGCTCAAGGTAACAGAGAACAACTCTAGACAAAGATTGGTCTTCCCATTTGACCTAAATAATGGTTTAACTAAGGCTCAATTGTCCGTTCTCGTAATTCATAAGATGTTCTTCTGTCTTCTGCGAATGGCCCCAAAAGCTTTCATAGGAGGCAAAAAATGGGAAAAAAACTATACGTCGGTAACCTTTCATACTCGGTTGATTCTGGTCAACTCACTGATCTTTTTGGTCAAGTTGGTTCTGTTGATTCAGCCAATGTGATCATGGATCGCGAAACTGGTCGCAGCAAAGGCTTTGCTTTTGTTGAGATGTCTGCTGATGAAGAAGCTCAAGCGGCGATCACAAAATTCAACGGTTCTGAGTTGGGTGGACGTGCCATGAACATCTCTGAAGCGAAACCCCAAGCTCCCCGCGACAGCGGCGGTGGCGGACGCGGTGGATTTGGTTCTCGCCGATCTTACTAATTGATTCATTTAAATTTGAATTGATGAAAAACCGGTTTGAAAGAACCGGTTTTTTTTGGTCGTATCCTCATTTGATCGAGCGTCACGAGAAAGCCAATTTAAAGCGAGAGCAAATGAGGATACGACCTACTTCTTTTTCCGTTTCGAAGCCTTCATCAGCTTTTCTTCGTGCTCGATCAATTCCTGCAGATTCAGGTCTAAATCCGGTGGTTCCACGATCATTTTGTAATCGATCTTGCTGACTTTAATCACTTCAATTTTTTTAGTGAGTAATTTTTCGATCTCTTCCAGCATTGGTCTTTCATCGACGCTGCAGAAAGAGACCGCGACTCCCTTGTTAAAACCTCGACCCGTGCGACCGATGCGATGCACGTAATTTTCTGGTTTTTCTGGGAGGTCATAGTTGATGACATGGGTGACATCCGGAATATCGATGCCCCGAGCACTCAGATCTGTGGCGATCAAGACTTTGCACTGGCCGCTGCGAAATGATTTCATTACCTCGTTGCGATCGGTTTGATCCTTTTCCCCATGAATGGTGAGCGTCTGAATTTCCACTCTGGCCATAGCTTTGGCCACGCGCTCGGCACGCACACGCGTGCGCACAAAGACAATGAATTTTCCGTCCGGGTTTTGCTTGAGGTATTCAGCTAAGAAAAAACGTTTATCAATCATTTCTACGGACATCATAAAGTGACTGACGTTTTTTGAGACCGGATCTTCTGGTGAAATCTGAATGCGAATGGCATTGCTGCGCACCTGATTATAAGCCAGCTTTTTGATTTTGGCATTAATGGTCGCAGAAAAAAATAGCGTCTGATGCCGACGCGTGAGTTTTCGTTTAATAGCCTCGATGTCTTCGATAAAGCCCAAATCTAGCATGTGATCCGCTTCATCCAGAACCAAGGTTTCAATTTTGCTGACATCAACAAATCCCTGGCTGATAAGATCAAACATCCGGCCAGGAGTAGCGATCAATATATCAATGCCATCGCCCAGTTTCTTGATCTGCGCCTCTTGTTCGACGCCGCCATAGAGAGCGAAGGATTTGGCCTTAGAGTTTTTTGTTAGTAAGGTAAAGACATCGCCAATCTGCTGGGCTAGTTCCCGTGTGGGAACCATCACCAGGCATTGAATCCCGGTGGAGCGCTTGCTGCCCTTACCGCTGTGAATCCCGTTGATGATGGGAATAGCGAAGGCTGCGGTCTTTCCAGTTCCAGTTTGAGCAATGGCCAGAACGTCCTCGCCATTCATGATGGCGGGAATAGCTTTGTACTGAATATCCGTGGTGCGGAAAAATCCGTTGTCATTAAGATTGCGAATCAAATTTTCGGAGAGATGATATTTATCGAATTTCATTGGGAACTTTGCTCCGATTCTTCAGTGAACGATGTAACATCAAGCCAATCCAGGCGTCCGTCGCCGCATACATGAGCTGGGAATCGGTCAAATGCGAAGCTTCCCAGTTGGTGATTTTTGCCGCTTTAGAAATGGTGCCGGCAAGGACCTCTTCAGTCATGCCCTTAAGGCCGAAGTTTTCTAGGCCCTTTTCTTTAGCCAAGTCTTGCAGCTCGACGAAGTTTTTCGCTTGGAAAGGAAAAAGCTTTTGCAGAGCCTTCAGGTCATCACGAATGGCTAGGCCGATTTTTAGAATCTCTGGATTTTCGAAAAGTTCTTTGAGCGGCTGAAAATCGGTGATTCCGTGA
>JABDFK010000048.1 GCA_013286585.1 Deltaproteobacteria bacterium | reverse complement strand
GAAGAAAATTCCGAGAAAATCATTCGCCAGCTGATCGCAGAAGATGGCAGAGCCCCTGATCCAACCGCAGTGGACATTCCAATCCCAGCCAATGGAGCTCAGGCCGCAAGTTCCGAAGTGAAGGACAAATCACCGGAAACTTATTTGGGCTACCTACGCATCGAAAATTTCGCTTCCACGCCAGAGATGGATGAAGATGAAGTGGTCCAGTACACCGCGCCCAAAGTGCTTTCGCGAAATCAGTGGGCCCTCACAGGTCCTTGGCTGATCGGCGAAGAGTCTGCTGGATTGAAGGCTCGGGGCGGAAGGATCACCTATCGCTTTCACGCCAGGGATTTGCATTTGGTACTGGGGTTAGGGCCCACCGCCAAACTGGTTCACTTCCGGGTCAAACTAGATGGTCACGCCCCAGGTGCCGAACATGGTGCCGACCTGGACGAGAACGGCCACGGCCTGGTGGACTCCCAGCGCTTGTATCAGCTGCTAAGACTTAAGGAAGACGACCTGTCCACCGACCACACTTTTGAAATCGAGTTCTTGGATTCCGATGTCGAAGCCTTTGCATTCACCTTTGGCTGAGAATAAAAAAAGCCCACTCGCTGGGAATGGGCTTTTTCATCAGAAACGGATTGGCAGTTCTATTAGTTCTTGTCGATGGACAAAATTTCGCAAGATCCAGTTTCGCCGACATTGCGTTGGTAAGTCAGAATTCGGTCTCCAGAGCAAACTTGGAAATCGCTGAAAGTCTCTAAACCGATGTAGTCCACGTTCTCAAATCCACAGCCTTGTTTCAAAGTGAACATGTAGTTGCCTTTGAAAGGCGTGGCGAACACCAAATGCGTGTCATCTTGCACGGTGTGATCGTTCAACTGAGATTTAGTCAAGCACACGCTGGCGCCAGCGCTCGCGCTCAAAGTCAGTCCTAGGGCCAAGATCGAAATGAATGTTTTCATGGGCACTCCTTATTATACTGGAGGTTGTCTAAGACAACCTCGGTTAAAGGTTCATGCCCATAATTTAGTCACAGAATTGGGAAGTTACAAGCTCAATGTGAGATGCGAGCCTGGTCAAAAACGGTACCCGCCAATTGCTGAATGGTAAATTTATAACCGACGATGTTCGCTTGAGAGCCCACCATGTTGTTCAGTTGAAGATTCATGTCGTCAAACTGCAATAGGCACGTTTGCACGCTGGGTAAATTAGCCCCGTGATTCTTGATTTTATCCACATTGGCCAGAAACACCGCCCTAGCTTGTGTGTAAGCTTGAACCGCCAGATCATGTTGGATCATCTCAGTGTCCAACTGAGAATAGGTGGATTCAATGCCGTGTTTCGCGTCATCTAACGCCGCATTACGTTCCATCTCTGCCGCGTCGACGGAATATTTTTGAGCTCTGGCGGAATGAACTAGCCCCAGCGATAGCGGTACGGTCATTTGTACTCCCACCATGGACGAGTGCTCTGTGAAGTCACTGCCCATGTTCAGTCCGTCATGACTGCTATTGCTATCGATCTCTGCAATCAAACTGATGTGCGGTCCCAGGGCAGCCCGGGCCGCTCTCAAAGAATCATCTGCTGCCCGCAAAGAGGCATTGGTCGCCTGTATGTCTGGATTTTTTCTAAGAGAAGTGGCTACGGCCTCGGCGGCGCTGGCGGGAATTTTCAAACTCTGAATGGTGGTTTCAAAATCTTCCGGATTGGCGCCCGGCAATACGGTCACAGCATTCTGAAAATCCGACAACGCTTGGGTGTATTGACCCTTAGATTTAGCCAAACCCATTTTCACTCCTCTTATTTTGGCGGCCACCAGGCCTTGCTCATCGGTCGTCGTGGCGATCGAGGATATCACGTCCAAGGTTTTCAAATAACTTTCGCCTTCGTTAAGGCCCACGATGGCGCCAATGAGCCTGAGGTAGGCACTCATTGTCTCGTTGGCTATGGCGCCTTTTGTATTTCTGATAAAAGGGTTCGTCGAATTGAACGAATCGCGAACGGATTCTTCCTGATCCAAGGCGGCCTCATAGGCAAATTTATTCGCGCCGCCATCATATAACGTCACCGAGGCCGTCAAATTGCAGTCGTCTAACTTTACATTCGAGCGAATGGCGGCGGGATAACCGACGATATTTTCAGTGGTGCGCTCGTATTCTCTAGAGCAATTGATAGAGCCACTCGGGTATTTGCCGGCTCTCACGGCCAGTGCATTCTCATGAAGTGCTTCCACTTGGATATCTTTAGATTTGGTTTTTGGATTGAGATTGATCGCCAACAGCACGGACTCTCCCAAAGATTGGGGTGCGTGGGGTGTGGACTGTGCCAGACTGAACTGTAGTAGGACCGCCATTAAAATTTTCATTCAATATCCTTTTTTTCGTTTTGTAGAGTCAAGGTATGCGATATCCCCAAATAATTCGCCTGTAAGGATTCTGACAAGTGACGAAAGATGGCACCACCGATGAAAGAGCCTTAGAGTTGAAATAAGAAGCCCCTTCTTGGATCGGCTTTACGAACGACCGATAAACACGTTCTGACGACGGTACTGGGGTCTGTATTTTTTTCTGACTGATCCGCCCCGTGGAGCTCAACTCTCAATGATCGCCCTCTGACAAGAATGTGTTACGGAGTTGTAACGGTATATTACAAATCTGCAGGTCTGGATATTTTATTTTTATTTTGGATGCCGTAAGGTTTTTTACAACAGGAGAAAAAACCATGAACCAAAAAAACCGCTTCCAAAAAATGCTACTAACTACTGGTCTGCTGGCCCTTGCGCAGATCTTGACCGCTTGCTCTGACACCACGTCGGACAACATCAAGACCAGCGGACTGTATTCCAACTACTCGGTGACCAACAATACGGGCTCACGGGCGGGCACAGTTCACTGCCAGGCTGTCTTCCACGTGGGTGGAAGTACCGGCACCTATGTAATCCTCAACTCTGGGGACAGCGTCACCTGCAACGGTCAGGGCATGAGCTACAGCAAAGACCCGATCCTCAATCAAGTGGTCTACTCGCTCGATGTGCCAGCGACAGCTGATGGCAACTATAATATAGTGCTCAGCCGACCCAACGAAGGGCCGTATGCTTCGTCGGTACGATTGCCCGCAGGAATTCAGCCGCTGGCGCCGACGATCAACACCAATATCCACAAGGGCACCGCCTTCAATGTTCAGTGGGTGGCCAACACCACTTCCTCGTCGTCCATGAGCATCTCTTTGAGCTACTACTATCAAGAAAATGGCGAGACCGTGCAGGCCATCGCGTACGCTCCGACCTCTCAGCCGGAGTCAGGCTCGGCGTGGTTCACAAGTTCGGACACTGCGGGGAACCCATCGGCCACTGGCACTTGGCCGGCCACCCTCACCCTATCGCGCACGAACTTTGGCAGCATGGCTTCCGGACTGAATGGTGGCATTTCCGCATCACAAAGTGTGAACGTGAACGTCAACCTAGTGGACTAAAAGTCACGTAGGACCGTGAAAATTACAAAAATGTAACAGCTTGTAACAAAATCATTGATCGGAGTCTTATGTCGCGCATAAATAACCACATGATCTATGATTTTCAGCTGACCAAAGAATATCTGAAGAACGAATTTGAAACTCGCGTGAGGAAAAATCCCCGCTATTCGCTGAGAAGCTTTGCACAGCTTTTGAATGTTCACCCAGCAGAGCTCTCTCAGATATTTTCGGGCAAGCGCCACCTCAGCCTGCCGTCGGCCAGAAAGGTCAGTTTGGCGCTGGGGCTTTCTGCCGATGAAAATCGGCAGCTTTTTTTGCTGCTGCAGCAAGAAAAAGGTAAAAATCTGGGATTGGACCTAGATTTTCAAGAGGACATCTCCACGCCCAATATGGCGGACGAAAATTTTTCTAAAATTTCGCAGTGGTATCACTTTGCGATCTTAAACTTAGTGGAAACCAAGGACTTTCAGTGGAACAGCCGTCATGTGGCCAAACGCCTGGGAATTTCCCAGTCCGAAGCGGCCATGGGTATGTCCGACTTGCAACGCCTGGGTGTTGTGCACATAAATCCAGCACCCCACTCATCACAGGCGAAAAAAAAGCTGGTGGTGGCTTCCCCGCATTTGCCATCGGCGGCGATTCGCAGATACCATCAGCAGATGTTAGACAGAGCCAAAGCCGCGCTAGAGGAAACGTCTCTAGAACGCCGAGAATTTCAAAGCGTGGGATTTGTTACCAACACCACGGACATCCCAAGCCTTAAAAGGGACATCGATGAATTCACCAATAAAATTATTAAAAAATATCATAAGACAAAAAGCACTGAGGTTTATCAGCTGCAGCTTTGCCTGTTCCCACTGACGAAGGAGAATCAATCATGATTCGCATGTTTATAATCCTACTAATAGCTCCGCTTTTTGTGCTGGCCGCGCCGGTGACTCAAAATCCCACCAAGGTGGGAAACGGTGACGACGGAGCCGACCTGGAAAACCTACAAAAAATCACCACGGGTGTTCTAGTGACCTCAAAAGAAAAGGCCTCGCAATTGCTGGAAAAGATGAATGTGCGTTCGGTTCAGTATCTGGGTGCCCTGCCCGATGATTTGCAGAAAAGTGATATGTACCTTTCAATGCAGACGATTGAAACACCTAAAACTTTTGATGCTGGCTTAGAGAAATCCGATGATGGAAAAAATGTTTATGCGCGCACGATGCCAACCCCGGTGGCGGCAGTTCGCTTTTTCCCGTCGGCATTGACATTGACCGAAGATCAGTTGGTTCGTCTTCATATCCACGAGTCCTTGCACCACACCTTGCCTGAAAGCATTCGCGAAAATGAATCCGCAGTCAGTGAAATTACATTAGCGGTCTGCTCCCCGCAATCCAGTCGTGATCAAATTGAAATGACAGTGAAGAAATATATGGATGCGGTAAAACCTGCGGTCAGTGCTTCCCTGCCGTCGACCGCTGCGACAATCACCCTGCAAGCCCCAGTGGAGCCAAGCTACACCGAAAAAATTCAAGAGCCCAGCTCTGTGACCTATGGGTATCAAAGCTTTAATTTGTCGGCCGAAGATCATTTTTTGAATCCGGTCACCTCGCTGCAAACTTTGCAGAGTTATCTGCATCCCTGGGGCGGACCCAACTCGGCCTTCGGCATAGGTCTGGCATTTTCTTGGATTTCGCTAGCTAACCAGTCTTATATGGGGCCCATGGAAATCTCAGCGCGATTAAGATTGGCCACTTGGCGCAAATTCGATATCGAAGTCTTTGGCCAACACTCTGCGATGACTATGTCTGCCGAAGAGCTGAAAAGACTTCCCTCGATGCGCGACACCAGCACAATAGGGATCAGCATTCGCCGGGAAGCCGAATATTTTTACACGGAAAATTATGTCAGTTACACCGAGGGAAATGATAAGGGAGTAACGGTGGGTGGCGTTGGCTACAACCAAAATTACGCACCCATCACCGACACCCATATTTCCGTCGGTGGCAAATTAAAAGGCTTTTTTCTGGGAGGCACGTTCGACTTTTTGTTGACCGAAAGTCCTGTGCTTAGCGGCACCAGTTATTCCGATTCCGCCGATCGCGAAAGAGTGCGCGTGGTGAAGGCAGGCCCCGAAATTGGCTACAACGGAAAAAATTTCGTCACGACGATCTATTACCGCGCCTTAATCGACAGCACACCTGGATACAATCTTTCCGATATGGCCGATTTAATGGGACAGGGCTCTGGGCAGGGTTACGCGGGCGCCACAGTCAGTTTTAAATTTTAAGGAGAACCAATGACTAAATATATTTTTTTATTTCTAATGACTAGCCTGACGTTTCTTCTTGGATGTGGAGACCCCACGCTGAAAGACGCTAGCAAAGTGGACAATACGAAGCCCGTCAACGCCGCCATTGACGAAGAGAAGTTGATCATTCAGGGAGTTGAGAGCCCAGAAGATCCCCGCACACTGGATAACCCCACGTATACCATTGCGCCAACGTCGCGGTTGCTTCTGCGCTTCGGCGCATTTTTGAAAAGCTCTGACAGTATTTTAAGCGAGCAGCCGATTCTTCTTCGCCTGATGATCAGTGATACCGATGTCACAGCCGGAATTAAAAATCTTCAGACTTGTCCGATCCTCAAAAATTGGATGATGTATGCCACGTGGAATTTGGCCCACCCTCGCAAACACGGAAACTGGGGCACACCCGGCGGGGACATCGATTTTGCTGACTGCCTGACTGCACTGTCCAGCGATGATCCGGCTCTAAAAAATCCGGAAGAAAAAGATTTCTGTGCGGCCAAAAATGCGGTCTGCTACAACCTCAATAACTTTTTTGCCAATTTCGTGAGAGCGCGAAATATGGACTTTGGCTTGGCCGTCATCAATCAGACGCAGGCTCCAGCGAATATTTTTGGGAAATCCACAATGAACGGGGCTGTTTTGTTTTGGCGAAAAATGAAGTATTAAAGATCAATTTTTAGGTGGCCACGGGAAAAACACCGAGGTCCGCCGCTGGTACTCTGCAAAACCCGGCCGCCCCTCCATCAATTTTTCTAACATCGGCACGCCTGAAACTTTTAGAATCAAAAATGTGAGCAACAATGGCGATAGCACCAGCCACCATAGCTCGTGCATGTATGAATCGGTGAAGGTCATAAAATAGATCCCCCACCACTGAGTCACTTCGCCAAAATAATTCGGATGTCGCGACCAGCCCCACAGGCCCTGATCCATGATTTTCCCTCTGTTCGCAGGGTTCAGCTTAAAGCGACGCAGCTGCCGGTCGGCTGTGGACTCTATTGCCAAACCCAGCAGCCAAAGTGAAAAACCCATCCAAGCCAGTGATCCGATTTCTTGCGGCCGCGAAGAAAGCAGTCGTTGGATCGGTAACGAAATAAGGATTAGTAGAATGGCTTGCAAAATAAAAACTTGCAGGTAGGAGCGAATCAGCCAGTACCTTCCCCACTGCTTTCGCCAGTTCAAGTAGCGAGTGTCTTCATGCTCGGATTGCAGCACTCGGCGACCAATATGTAGACTCAGTCTTAGAGCCCAAATACCGACAGTGGCCACCACCATTTTTTGTAACAACCCTAGCTCATGGTTGCTGCCACCGGCACCGATCATAGCGGCCACAAATCCCAGTCCCCAAATCACGTCGGCGATGTCATTTCTGCGAAAGCGCCAAGCCAGAATAAAACCCAGATGAGTCACAAGTAGCACCGTAAAACTGCCGCCGTAGAATTGGTCCATGACTGATCTTACTCAGGAAGCATCCCGTCTGCTCGCAAAGAAATAAAACCTGACGAAGGACTGGCCATATACCAATTTCTAGGACCGCCTGATTTCTTTGTAAGAGGACTGATGCTAGCATCAGTCCTATGAAGCACCAAAAAACCGATGAAAAGCTGAGCGCTGAAAGTATTAACACCCAAAAATCTAAAAAGCAGGGGCTGTTAGGACACTTTGAGACCATCCTGCGCCAGTTTCAAAGCCTGGCGTTTGTGCTTTTCCTGGCGCCGATCGCTCTGATGTATGTTTTCTGCATTGGTGCGGCAGTGACCCCGGCGATTTATCTTTTTAGCCTTGGTCATGAAATGTTCAAAAACTCGAACTTGGTCATGCAGGCCTTTGTTGGCGGTATAAGTTTGGGCTTTGGCTTTGTAGGATTCGTTTTTGTTCTGATCTTCGTCGTACCCCTTTGCAATTGGCCATTTCGCCATCTGGTGAAAAGCTATCGCGGTCCGTGGTTTTCGCTAGAGTCCATTCCTTGGTTTTATCACAACGCACTCACATATCTTGTGCGCTACACGATTCTGAACTTCATCACGCCCACTCCGCTAAATATTCTTTTCTTTAAGATGATGGGAATGAAAATCGGCAAGGGAACCATGATCAATACCGCCAATATTTCCGATCCCTGTATGATCGAGCTTGGTGACTATGTCACCATAGGGGGCTCTGCCTATCTGATGGCCCACTACGGGATGAAGGGGTTTCTGATCATTGACAAGCTCGTGGTGCGCAGCAAAGCCAACGTCGGCCTGCATGCTTACCTGATGGGCGCGGTGGAGGTCGGCGAATTTGCACAAGTCCTCCCAAACACAGCGGTTTTGCCAAAAACTAAAATTCCCACCGGACAAAAATTCGGCCTATCCGCCAAGGTCGAGCAAGAAGATATTTCTTAGCTTCAAATTATATATTGCATAAAATGATGATGAATACTATCGTAATCATCAATTATGATACCAAATTATTCGGACATACAATATTTTTTAGTGATTTCTGAGACCCTCAACC
>JABDFK010000047.1 GCA_013286585.1 Deltaproteobacteria bacterium | reverse complement strand
AGCTTTAGTTCCAGGCGGTGCCGCTGCCCGCTCTGGCTTGGTGGACGCGCAAGATAAAATTCTTGCCGTCGGCCAAGGAGAAAAAGGCGCCATGGAAAACGTCATAGAGATGGATCTTCCCGCCGTCGTGAAAAAAATCCGCGGACCCAAAGGCACCAAAGTGCGCTTGATGATCCAACGAAAAAAGGGAGACGAGAAAACTCGGCTAGAAGTGACCCTGGTGCGTGATCAAGTGAAACTGGAAGATGAGGCGGCAGCGCTGCACTTTTTGGATCGTGAAGTTGGCGGCATCAAAAAGAAAATCGCCATTTTGGAACTGCCTTCGTTCTATGCGGACAATCGCCGCGGTGGCCGCTCCGCCGCTAGCGATTTGAAAAAATTGATCGGTGATGCTCGAGCTGCGAAAGCGGATGGCATGGTTCTGGATCTTGCCAATAACGGCGGCGGCAGCCTTGAGGACGCGGTGAAAATAGCGGGACTCTTTTTCGCCACTGGCAATGTAGTGAAGCAAAGTGCGCGCGAAGAAGGCAATGGCGAACAGCGTGAGATCGCCTTGAAGGACACCGATTCCACTGTGGATTGGCCGGGACCGCTCGCGGTTCTTACCAGCCGAATCAGCGCCAGTGCTTCAGAGATCGTGTCCGGAACACTGAAAGATTACAAACGCGCCGTGATCGTGGGTTCGGAACACACGTTTGGCAAAGGCTCTGTGCAAACGGTGATGGACATCCCGCCGCAATCCGGAGAACTCGGTGCAGTCAAAGTCACCGTGGGAATGTTTTTCACGCCGGGTGGATTTTCCACTCAGCATCGAGGCGTTGAGGCCGATGTAAGAATTCCCGGGGCCTATGACCAAGATGATATCGGTGAAAAATACTTGGATTACTCTTTGCCGCCCAAGCAAATTCCGCCGTTCATTTCCCAAGATGCCTTCGTGAAGGATGGCGCCGGAGCTTGGATTCCTTTACAGGCGGGTTGGATGAAAACTTTGGCCGAAAAGTCTAAGGTTCGTGTGGACAAATCCGCGGATTTCAAAAAAATCATCGAAGACTTAAACAAGGAAAAAACTCGCGGAAAACTGATCAAAGTTTCTGAGGCCACTAAGGACAAAGAAAAACGCGAAAGTAAAAAAGCTGCGAAGAATGCCGGTAAAGAAGACAAAGAGAAAGAATATTTGAAACGCGCCGACGTGCAAGAGGCGGCCAGTGTCGTCGCCGATTTGCTCTCGCTAGAAGCTGGGAGTTCGGTAGCTAATAAATGAGGTGGACATGAAGTCGACTCGGATACTGACAGCCGTTTTAGTTAGTTTAAGTTCTGTAGTATGGGCGCAAAACGCTCCGGTATTGCCACCGACTCCACCGGTCGCACCTGTGGCGCCCTACGTACCACCAGTGCCTTCCACTGTTTCACCCCCATTGGTGGGCTCAAATCCTGGGCCCGCGCCAGAGCCCACGACTTCCGTACCTGTTCCGATGATGAAGGTGCCCAGTGATATTCCGGCCGTGCCAGCGCTGTCCACTTTCGAAGCCATTCAAGCTAAAATTTTACAACAGTCTAAACCCGCAGTTCAACTTCCGGCCAGCCCCATTCGCACCGCCACCGTGATTGACGAGATTTTGGTCGATTACAATAAGGCAAAAAACTTCGCAGATTTTATGCGCGCGATGGGATCGAAAGTGCTCCCGGGTGATGATGTCTTCTTGGGGCAGAAAATTTATTTAGCGCCGGAAATTTTAAAAGTCAGAAAAATGCCGGTGCTCACTTACGTCGGCGGGAACATTCTGATTCGCTCTGGTAAGGGTGAGTCCGTGATTCGCCCTTTGGATCTTGATAACTTAGACTTCGAGGTCAATCACCAAAAAATTCCATTCGCAGCCTACACCAACGCCGGAGTTCGCTGGGCACGCATCAGTGAAGCCATCACCATGGGCCAGCAACAGGCGTGGATTTCATTTCTACCGGTGGCTTACGCGGTGGAAAATGGCAACCTGCCCACTCTCTCCACGCTGATGGCATTTTCGATTATTTCCAGAATTTCGCGCTCGATGGCCAGGCTGACCGCTCATGTGTTGGTGGATAAGACATTTTATGAATTCGCCGATATCTGGAAAAAATCTATTGAGTACAGATCCGTTTGCTCGGGCTCATATATGGAGCGGTTGGCGCAGAAAGTTTCTGAGATCGGTGTGGCCACCTTGACCTGCAACAATAACGAACCCGCCTTCGAGCTTCCGATCTCTGAAGATGCGCGTCGGGTCTATAAGCTGAAAAATAAAGAGATCGAGGTTTCTGGTTTTGGCTTAGACAAGCCCCTCCATTTGGTTCGGGATTACAAAATGGATCAAGACTTAGACTATATTTCTTCGGAGCAAAAGGGCGAGGCCCGCAGAAATCGGTCCGAGCGCATGAAAGGCCTGAAGTGGAAGCCCGTGGGGAGCACCAATTCGGACGATCTAGAGGCCGCAGAGCACATCCGCGAGCTCACCGCGACGATCATCAATGGTGACCTATGCCGGCGCTGTGGTCTGTTTTTCAAACACGCCGCCCACGCCATTCGCGAAGAGACAGATCCAGATACTTTTACAACAATGAGTGCCGCGCCGGGTGTTGCGCTTCCAACGCCGGCCACGGTTCCAGTGGTGGCACCACCAGCAGCGACGCCGCCGACGGCGCCAACGAAGTGAACGCAGCGCTTAATAGATTGTGAACAGCCGCGAAATCCCCGACAACTGTGGGTCATCGGCGGATCACCGCATCGGGGGACGAATGACTAAAAAAGTGCAATCCAAAAAGCCCAAGGCCAAATCCAGTCCCTCGGCGGGCGAACTAAAAAAACTTCCCAAAGAATTACTCCTCAAGATGCATGATCTGATGGTGAAGGCCCGCGTTCTAGAGGAACGTCACATCAAAATCTACAAAGCCGGAGACTCTTTTTTCTGGATTGGCAGCCCTGGCGAAGAAGCTTGGGGAGTTCCACTGGGACTGCTGGCAAAAAAAGGACAGGGACCAAAGTACGACTATCTGCACTTGCATTACCGAGGAACGCCAACAGTTTTGGCCATGGGAATGCAGATGATCGACTCCATTCGTCTGAATATGAATCGCGCCACCGACATCAGTACCGGAGGCAGAAATTTTTCCGGTCACTATTGTTTTCCCAAGTGGAATATTGTTCCGGCGACCTCGCCCATTGAAACTCAGTACGTGATGGCACTGGGAACGGCTCATGTGCAAAAACGCCATAAAGCCAAATCCATTTCCATCGTCACCGGCGGAGACGCCGGCACTGCCGAAGGCGATTTCGCCAGTTGCCTGGTTTGGGCCTCGCGCCGAAATCAAGAGTTACCGATGCTGATCACCGTGCAAAATAATTCCTGGGGAATTTCTACTTCGTTCGAAGGCCAACACGGCGAAACCAACATCGCCGATCGTGCCCGCGCCTTCAACATTCGCTCGCGAGTGATTGATGGCAACAATCCTGTGGAATCTTATTTGGCTCTTCAAGAGGAAATGGAATTCATCCGTAAAACTGGAAAGCCTTCGTTCATAGAGGCCCGCTTGTCCCGCCTGTACGGTCACTCCAGCGCCAGTGGGGCCAACTTCGTCAATCAAGAGCGCGACTGTGTCAGAGAGTTCGAAGCGTCGCTGATTCAAAATGGGTACCTGAAAGAAGAGAAGGCCAAAAAGATTTGGCAGGACTACGAAAAAGAATCTTACGAGGCTCAGTTGCAGGTGAAACAAGAGTTGGGCCCTGCGGCTGACACTATTTGGGAAAATGTCTACGTGGGCGGCGAAAATGCGGACTGGAGAAAATTCTAATGGCTAATATGGCTCAATCCATTCGCATGGCTTTGCATTACGCTGAAAAAAACATGCAGCTCAAAGATGTTTTCGGCGAAGACGTGGGCGCTCCGCTGGGTGGAGTTTTCACCGCCACTCAAGGAGTGGCCTGTGCATGGAATTCACCGCTGGACGAGCGTGGGATCATCGGTATGGCCATGGGCATCGCCATGACCGGCGAACGCTGTGTCGCTGAAATTCAATTCGTCGATTATATTTTCAACACCATCGATCTGCTAAAAATGGCCGGCAACACCCTATGGACCACCAACGGAAATTACCCCATGCCCATGGTGGTGATGAGTCCTACCGGAGCTGGCATTCGCGGATCCATTTATCACTCTCACAGTTTCGATGCTTGGGCCTCGCGTCTGCCAGGTTGGAAAGTGGTGCAGCCATCCAACCCGCTGGATGCCTATGGACTCCTATTGTCTGCCATCGAAGATCCCAATCCAGTTTTGTTCTTAAAGCCCAAAGCCCTGATGCGCGTGCGTGGCGAAGAGCTGATCCCTGGCGAACCCAGTGACGAGAAAGAACTCAAAAGCATGATCGATGCTCCGATCGGCGACCGCAGTCAGTGGAAACCACGTTGGCCCAAGGTAGAAAAATATCTGGTCCCCATCGGCAAAGGCAAGATCACTCGCGAAGGTGAAGAGATCACCGTGGTGTCTTACGGACGTCATTTGCTTCTGTGCAATGAAGTGGCCGACAAACTGAAAGCCGAAGGACATTCGGTGGAGGTCATCGACCTGCGCTCGATCTACCCTTACGACTGGACGATGATTAAAAATTCCGTGGAAAAAACCGGCCGGGTCCTCTTCGTCAACGAAGACACCGAGGTGACCAACTTCGGTGAGCACTTGGCGTACAGAGTGACGCAAGAACTGTTTTACGAGTTGTTGGCGCGCCCCCGAGTCCTTGCCAGCAAGAATTTGCCGGGCATTGGCCTGCATCCCAATTTGGAAGATGCGACGGTGCCACAAAAACATGAGATCGAAGCACTGATCCGCGAAATTCTAGAAGAAGCACCATGAGTAAAAAAACCGGCAAAACCAAGCGCAGGGTTCGCAAGAGCGGCACCAAAAAAGTATTTAATAAATACGAGCTCTACTTAGAATCTGTGCAATCGCCTGAAACCGACGTGGAGTTCTTTCAAAACACCTACCGGGAATTGCGCAAAAAAACACCTCACAGTTTTCGTGAAGATTTTTGCGGCACCTTCGCCATGTGCACCGAATGGGTGAAGCTGAATCCCAAAAACACCGCCTACGGATTGGACTTGGATCCTGAGCCTTTGGAGTTCGGCCGTCTTCATCACCTGTCAAAGCTGTCTGACACACAGAAAAAGCGAGTGCATCCGGTGGAGCAAAACGTGATGCAGTCCCGAGTTCCCTTGACTGATATCGTGGTCGCGATGAATTTTTCTTATTTTATTTTTCAATCGCGAGAGCTGCTAAAGAAATATTTTTCCACTGTACTGAAAGGTCTTCAACGCGACGGTCTGTTCATGGTGGATATCTTCGGTGGCAGCGACTGCTGCGACGAAAACGAAGAAAAAACCAACTACAGAAAATTCGCCTACTTTTGGCATCAGCACGGATTTGATCCCGTCACCGCCCGGGCAAAATTCAGCATTCATTTTCAGCTGAAGGGTCAGCGAAAGATCGAAGATGTCTTTACTTACGACTGGCGCATGTGGTCCATTCCCGAAATTCGCGAAATCATGCTGGAAGTGGGTTTCAAAAAAACCCACGTTTATTGGGAAGGCACCGACAAAAAAGGCGAAGGCAACGGAGTTTTCACGCGAACGGAAAAGGGAGAAGAGTGTCAGGCCTGGGTAGCCTACATAGTGGCCGAACGCTGAGAATTTTTCCTATTCGCCTGTGATCCTTCGTTGTTCGGTCGCTCACTTGTGCGGCCTACGGGTAGTAGGCCTCCGCGTTCGCTCCCTCTCGCCTCGGCTGACGGGCGAATAGAAAAAATTCTGTCTCCCTTTTTTTGGGGGCGGGGAGGGTTTTTGGATCTTTCCCAGTTCAGTAAATTGACCGTCTTTCCTGCTTTAGTTTGATTTCATCTCTTCGCCACGCATAGGAGAGGGCCGATTTGCTGAACTGGGAAAGATTGGAAAAGTCTCCTATCGGCCGGCTTTTAGTTCGGCCATGTTGAAGAGAGCCTGCATTTTTAGGCCCATTTCTTTTAGCTTTGGTTCTTCGCCGGTTCCTCGGTGGATCACGCATAAGACGTTTTCTACTTTTGCTCCGATGGATCTTAGATCTTGGGTGGAGAGCAACACTTGGCCACCGGTGGTTATTACGTCTTCGACTAGGCAGATATTTTTTCCGCTGACTTCGAGGCCTTCGGCGAACTTACAGGTGCC
The DNA here is from genome assembly GCA_013286585.1 of Deltaproteobacteria bacterium. GTDB lineage: Bacteria > Bdellovibrionota > Bdellovibrionia > Bdellovibrionales > Bdellovibrionaceae > CAIYID01. The sequence continues at coordinate 2,878 of JABDFK010000047.1, read as the reverse complement.
GTAGTCCTTCGCTTTTTTTCGCACGAACACACAGGGCAATCCAGTTTCCATGGAGAGGGCTGTGGCTATCGGAATTCCGCCCATTTCTAGGCCGGCCAATATTTCGGTACCGACGGGGATCATGCTGGCCATTTGCCTGGCAATTTCTTTTAGAATCTGGGGTTGAGCTTCGAAGCGATATTTGTCGAAGTACTCGCGCGAGGTTTGTCCTGAACGCAGAGTAAAATTTCCTGTGAGATACGCCACTTTATAGATATTTTCTGCAAGAATTGCTCGGTTCATTTTGACCTCTCTTGGTTGGCACCCTTCGTGCTTTAGCATAGATCAAGGATGGTTGTGGAGAAGGATTTCTTCAATCGAGGGGATATATGAAAGATCGTGATTTTCAAACGTACAGTCTTTTCGCCGTATTGGCAGTGCTTACGGTGCTCTTTGTTATGGGCAGCCGACTGGTGCTACTTTTGCCCAGCAGCGCGAGGGTCCAGGGACAAAAAGCCCCCATCGTCGCTCCAGTAACTACGGTTGAGGCTCAGAAAGCTCCATAGATTTTCCTATAAACGCAGGTCATTGATTTCAAGGGGCCTCGGTATCTCAATTCCGGGGGCCACCCCTCCATGGGTTCACGCTGCATTTTTCGCCGAGTACAGCGAAAAAACGCGTCACGCTTGCAGGACCCCCTCCATTGAGACACCGAGACCCCTTAAAACCAATGACTGTTTTATATGTAAAATCCTTCCGATCTTGGCGGAGCTTCATTTCAAGTACTGGTGAATGGGGAGTCCGCTAAGATTTTCGGAATTGGTTTTTGCGCATTTGCCACTGTTCAAGGGCGTATTGTCTCATGTCGGGGACGCTGTCGAGCTCGTCCATGATTTCCACTCCTAGGAGTGTTTCTACGGTGTCTTCGAGAGTTACTAGTCCTGTGACAATTCCATACTCATCGACGGCTAGGGCTAAGTGTTCTTTTCTCTTAACGAAAAAATCTAGCGCCGCACCGGCGGTCATTCGTTCTGGGACCGAGCTGATCGGTAGCGTTAGATCTTTGATCTTCACGTCGTGAAAATCGTTCGACATGGTGTCGTGAATTTTGTGACGAAAAACCAAACCGATAATATTGTCTAGGCTTCCTTCGAAAACGGGAATTCGTGAGAAGCGGATGGGCTTGTATTTTTCGAAGACCTCTTCCACGGTCATGGTTCCATCCAAGGCGAACATCACTGAGCGCGGGGTCATGATGTCAGAGACGAAGATATTGTCCAGCATCAGCAGATTTTTGATAATTTTGGATTCTTTCGAGTGCAAGCTGCCCTCGTCGGCGCCGATCTCTGCTGTGGCGATGACCTCTTCGCGGGTGATCTCGGGCTCGTCGGGGCGTTTGAAAACTCGTCCCATCACTTCCGACAACCAAACAATCGGGTAGAGCACGAAAATGATGCTTTGAATGACATAAATCGCTGCGGGTGCCAGAGTCTTCCAGTAAACGGCACCTAGCATTTTGGGAATGATTTCAGCAAAGATCAAAACACACAGGGTCAGCACAATGGAGAACAATGAAATAGCCACGCTGCCAAACTGCTGCTGCACCATCGCGCCGATGGCGGCAGAGCCCGCCGTGTGAGTGATGGTGTTCAAGGTCAAAATCGCTGACAGCGGGCGGTCGATGTTGTCCTTGAGGTGCTCCATCAGTTTGCCGGTGCGGGGATTGTCCTTCACTTCGATTTGCACATAAGCCGCTGAAATCGATAACAAAACAGCTTCCAACATTGAGCAGAAAAATGAAATCAGAAGCACAAGGACCGAAAGTGTAATGATGGTGGTCATGAGTTTATTAGTCTAGCACCGCGGTTAGATCTTGGGCGAGGCCAATTTTCAAAAAACCTCGACCTAGGTCAGATATCATCCAGTACAGTTTTCGGTCATTTTTCGCTATAATTGAAACATGCGCATCTTACATTTTCCATTCTCAATGATCGTCCTATCGGCCCTCCTATCTGGGTGTGCCCATCAGGCCCCGAAAAAAGAAGTGGCTGCTTCGGTTCCTGTTGCGGTGTCGCCAGAGAATGCTCCTTTTCCGCTGAGAGAGCCTTCGGCGGTCACGCCGGTCGATCCAATTCCCCTGGAAATAGTTCATCGCGACATTATCTTGGAATCCACTCCGCAAAAACCGCAATATGATTTGCCCTTGGATGTTTACTATTCGCAGTTCTCTGCCCCAACCACAGCTCTGGAGCACCAAAAATTGGTTTTCTATTTTGGCCCCTCGTCGGAAGATTTTTCTTCACGTTTGAAAGAGCTCGACTTCCACGGCGTATTTGTGGTCTTCAAGGAAGATCCCGATGGCCAGCATGCTCAGAAATTCTTGGCCCGCACTGGCGGCTTTGACGAGTTCTGCCATTTTTTCTTAGATAAACTGGGCAAGTCAGGTTGGACGGCCGACTACAATGCTTTGGATTTAATACTAATTGGTTTAGCCAACGGTGCAGAGACCATCAATAAAATAGGCGCGAATCCGTCTAATTTTTTGAAAAGTCAGGCGGCTGCTGCCGGTTTTTTTGACGGACAGTTTGTTAACAGTGCTCCTGGAGGAATCGCGGGAGTGGAAAATATCATCGAAAACGCACCGGTGGGATTCAAGGCCTATGCCATTGGATACAAGGTGTCCGCAACGGAACACTCCAAACAGTTCAGCCTATTCAACAACATCAACGACAAAGAGCAATCCACCTCAGTGATCTCCATCGAAAATGTCGTTGAAGATGTGGATTCACAGACTGTGTCCCAACAGAAATTAATTTCGACCTGCGTTCCAGAGTTCATCAGGCACCTGTCGATTGTGCCGTTCATTTCTTTCCGCTGTCCGATACAGTAAAAAAGGCCC
>JABDFK010000046.1:3295-9216 GCA_013286585.1 Deltaproteobacteria bacterium | reverse complement strand
GGCCAAATCGCCCAGTGTTTACTATCACTTTCGCGAACAACTGATGCCGTCGTTTGTCATGAGAAATTTTGGACTGGGATTTTTCTACCGTGAGGTTCTGAACATGCAGGCCAATGGCGCAGGCACCGCCATGAACACCTTTTACCAAAAGGACATGGCGTTTTTGTTGGGTTACAACCTTCGCATTTGGGACGGTCGAATCAAGATCGGATTTGTTGGAAAGGCAATTGATCGGGTGGAGCTCATCAACCCGAACATGGCATTTCCAGGGAATTACAATCTGACCAGTGTTGGCTCTGAAGGAGCAGGCGTTGGCGGTGATGTGGGTTTGTTACTGGCGGCGCCGTGGACCTATTTACCGACGTTGTCGGTGGTGGCTCGCGATGTGGGTAGCACCCAGTTCACAGCCGGAAAAAATATTCAGATGGTCGCTCCGGGTGTTCCGAAAGTCGTCACTCAAGATTATGACGCCGGTTTTTCGGTATCACCGATTCTAGCCAATCGAACGCGGTTGTCGATCACCGGTGAGGTGCAAAGTGTTTTGGCGCAGGCGGCGTCCTTAGATCCCTATCGCTATTACCATGCGGGATTAGAGCTCAATGTCTATGATGCTTTCTTTTTGCGTGGGGGAATGAATGGTCACTGGCCCACCTTTGGCATGGAACTGTCGACACAAAATTTGCAATTTCAGTTTACTTATTACGGCGTGGATATAGGGCAGGGAACTTCCATCACAGAAGACATTAGGTATGTGGCAAAATTTGCATTCCGCTTTTGAGCGGAAATTTTTATTAGGATGGATGGTCGCACTTCTATGCGTCGGGCTGTTGCTTTGGCCGATATCAAGAGTGGAAGCCCAAGAGACGTTTGAGTACACTCAGTCCGTCAAAGATTTAGGCCGCGGAGGAGTTCGCATTCCTAGCGAAACCGACGGCAGTATGATGTTTTACAATCCCGCGATGTTGGCTTTCACGAAGGGCATTCGCTGGTCAGTGCTAGATCTGGGTTTGGGCGCGGGTGGTACCCTTGGTGCTGGTGAACAGTCCGTTCTGCAAAATGCTGGAAATCTAGCCACTCTTTACGGAAACAATATTTGGCTGGGCGGTATGGGAAGAACAGCGATGTCATTTCCGAACTGGGGGATGGCCATATATGGAAATCTGACCGTCGATGCCCTGCTGAAAAATCCTGCTTTTACGACAATGTCGGTGGCGGCCGACGAAGACTATGGTTTTTTAATCGGCGGAGCTTTTAATCTAGGTCCAAGCCTGGCCTTCGGAGTGAATTTTAAACGTGTCACAAGAACCGGCGGCACCGCGAATATCACGACGGCGCAATTGGTGGCTGGCGGAAATTTGAACACTCTGCTGACTGGCTCGGTGGCTGGATTGCCAGTAGGCACCGGTTATGGTGATGACGTGGGCCTGATTTGGAAGCCCAATGTCACTGCCAATCCGATTGTTTCCATTTGCTGGCAGGATCTCGGTTATACATCCTTTGTTTCGACGGGACCTGTGGCCCCGCCACCGATCGAGGACAATTTAGTTTTGGGATTGAGCGCGCATCAGGACATGTTGGGTGTTGGCTGGGGAGCCGGCCTTGAGTATCGGCACATCGACAACATCGATGTCGACATCAGCAAAAAATTCAATGCCGGTCTGGAACTGGATTTGGCTTTAGTGGATTTACGCTACGGATTTTACCAGGGATGGCCGGGCTATGGCGCATCCATTGATCTTTGGTTTCTTTCAATTGATGCGGCCTATTATACGGTAGAACTCGGTCCCACGGCGGGACAGCAGCCGGACTACCGATATCAAGTGGGCATATCTTTCGAGGCCGGCTTTGATCCTTTTTTCAACCTGTCTGATATTGGCGGTGGTGGTCCCGGCGGAAGAAATCGTCACCTCAAGCAGAGACGTTAGCGCACCACTTTAGAATTCACATTTCGCTATTTTTGACAGTAGTTCTAAGCTATTTTCTTTCCCATGCTAGAAATCCATCCCATTCGCTCTTCGCAAGAGCGGGCGCAAATTCTTTCTGATTTTGATCCCAATCAGGAAACGCTGCTGGTTTCTGATTTGCGCAGTAAGTTTGAGATGCAAAACCAAATCATTCAGCGGCAAGGATTCTTCGAGGATTTCAGCGTCCTACGCGCGAGCGAACTCTGGCGTTTAATCCTACGACGAGCCCAGCCCGACATGAGATTGGTGTCTAAAGATTTCTTACGAACCTGGCTGAAGCATCGGCTCAGCGACTGTGAACTTGAGGTGGCCAGGCATCGCGGCGAAGAAACGCTGTTAGAGTTTCTTGAACTGATGTTTCAGGTGATCACTCATCCTCTGGGTTCCGAGCAACTGTCAGAGTGGCTGGAACAGAATCAAACCTCTTTGGAAAAGTGGGGAATGTGGTACGACTTATCACACGCGGTTGGTCAGGAACTTTTGCAAACTCGTAAAATCGCTCCCAGCTGGGTGGCGTCTTATTTGAGCAACCAGCCGGATTGGGAAAATCATTGGCAGCGCAAGTTAGTGATTGATCTTGGTGCTGATCTCACTCGCGTGGAATCGGAATTGCTTAAGACCTTGTCTAGGAATATCGATGTGCAAATTTTGATGCCTGTATTTAGCGGCGATCGCAAGCATAAGTATTTGATGAACGCTTACGAGGAACTCTCTGGGTACGCCGCTGTGAAAAATCCAGTGAAAAAGCCAGTGAGTCCAGAGATCTCTTCCAATGCGCAACCCACTTGCTTACGCTTCACCGGACCCTTGGCAGAGGTCAAATACCTCACTCAAGAGGTCCGAAAACTGCTGGAGCTTCGGACCAACGCTCATGACATTGCTGTGATCTCTAACGAAATTGAAAACTATTGGCCCATGATCGAATTGTTTTTTAAAGCTGAAGGTATTCCTGTTTCTAAAGAGGGAACTTTTCGCCTGCAATCACTGCCTTCGATGCACTGGTGGTTAAGCCGTCTGCGCGTCGCCAGTCGAACCTATGAATATCCGGATTTGGAAACTTCGGTTTACCACGGTGCTGGGGGCCAGCTGCGCTTTGAAAAGTTCTCTGCGCTGTTTGTTAATTTGTTGGATCACGAAGATCTTTCCCGAAATGCGTCCGTAATGAAAGCGATGACCGACGAAAATATTCCGGTCGACGATATTGATTTGAATTATTTTATTGGCGTATTGACTCGCTGTTGGCCAGCAGAAGCTTCGATCGATCATTTTGAAATGGTCTTGAAAGAGCTTTTGTCCGTGGATGATTCTCAGCTGCGTCTGAAGTTTGCTCACTGGCTATTTTGGTTGGAACAAATTGTTAGCAAAATGGAAATTCAACGCTCACCAGGGGTGCGAAATGGTGTGCAGATCCTTCCACTGTCTTCGGCGGACTCCGCGAATTTCACCCACCGATTTTATCTGGGCCTGACAGAGTCCGGTTTTCGCAGCAAAGGTTCAGAGTTGGTGTCAGCGCCAGAGATCGAAAAAATTTTCCGCGACACCGGCTTTCAGCTCAGCAATCCGGAGTCCTCTTCGGCGCAGTTTCAGTTGGAGTGGCTGCTCTCTAAGTCTGCCTCCCAGGATCGATTGCTGCATCCCATGACCAGTTTTTCAGGTTCTATCGAAAGTCCGCATTCCATTTGGATGGAAAAATCCAATCCTCAGAAAATTCCTGTGACCTTGCCAGAGCGCAATCGCTTGGACGCGTTGATGAGTCAGCGGGAACCCCAAAATCTGTTGGATCAGTCCGAGTGGTCGAAATCTTGGAGCTTAGAGCGCGCTCAAAGCATGCAGCGGCGAATTCTTCAGGACCGAGGTGCTGCGGAATTCTCTGCGGTGAGTTTGTCCGAGATGCCGTCGCTGTCGGCTTCACAGTTGGAAACTTTTTTTCAGTGTCCATTTAAGTTTGCCGCGGGGAAACTGTTTCATCTGCTGGACGAAGCGCAAATCGACCTGGATCCGGACCTGCGCTCTTTAGGCTCTATCGTGCATAAGCTTTTTGAGCGCTTAACGTTGGAACCTCGAAGATATGATTTCACTAAAACAGAAATTGCCGGGCTTTTGGATGAGGTCTCTAAAAATTTCATCTTGGGTGATCCACGGCTGTGGCCACCGCTCAGGGAAAAGTACACGATACTGGCATTTCGTTTTCTGGAAGAAGAAAAATCCACTGCGACGGAGCGCAAGCAGACCCTATTTCGAGAGTTGCGTTTTAAAAAGACCATCGATGATTTCCAGTGGGCGGGTTCCATAGACCGGGTGGATGAGTTGCCGGATGGAAGCATTTCCCTTTACGACTACAAATCCAGTGATCGGTCTTATTCGGTCAAAAGCTGGATGGGTAACAATCATCTGCAAATGGCTTTTTATGCGTGGTTGATAGAAAATCACCAGATCGAAGAATTGCAAAATAGAGCATTGGCCGGAGCACTTTATTACATCTACGGGAAATTTAAAAAAGCCGGAGTGCATCCCGGTGAAATGAAAGAGCATGATCAGCTCAAAGAGAATCTGGTGCAAGTCGAACAAAAGATGGAAATTTTTAAAACCGCCCTCAAGCAGGGCCAATTTGCTCCGAAACCTTCTAGCGTGAAGGAATGCGAGCGTTGCCAATGGAGTCAGCTGTGTCGAGCCCCGCATCTCAATCATTAAATTACGCCAGCATGGAATCACTGGTGGTGCGCGCGGGTGCAGGAGCCGGCAAAACCACTGAGCTTGTGCAAAGAGTTTTGGCTATGGCGAAAAGCTTTAAAGCTCAGCATCAGCGATTCCCGCGGCTGGTGGTGACCACGTTCACGCGCAAAGCCACTCAAGAACTGCGTGAACGTCTGATGCATGAAGCTCTAGAGATGCAAGATTTGGAGTTGGTGGAGTTCGTTCAGCGGCAGAGCCTTCTGCATATCTCTACTATTCATGGGGTCTTGAGTTTATTTTTATCCCGCTATGGATCCAAGATTGGGCTAAATCCAAAGTTCATCTTCATCGACCAGAAACAAGAAGTGCGATCTTTAAAAAAGGTCGTGCGTGAGGCCTTAGCCGATCCCGAAGAGGCAAAAGCGTTAGAATTTCTGCTGCAACAGACAGATTTGCGAAAAATATTAAAAGCGTTGCGGGCCTACCTTGAAGTGCGCTTCGAACAGAACGAAATATTGAAGCCTGCGGGCGCGGATGATTCGCAAGAAATTTTGCGTCGTCAGGATCAGAACTGGATCCTACAGGCGGAAGAGTTCATGGAGCTAGTTTCCATGAATGAAAAGCCAGAAACCTGGGAGAATTACCTAAGCCTTTTGAAGGGTGCCTGTTCCCGGCTCAAAACCGCAGAGCCCGAGCAGCGGGCTGAAATACTACAGAATTTCTTTGCCAATAAAGGCCGCCCCTCACTGAAAAACTCAGAGGATTCCGTCAAAGACTTGCGCGAGGCCATCCAGGACTATGCCAAAGCTGGCGTGAAATGGGCCGACAGCGAAGACGGTTGGGAACATCACGAGCAGCTTTGCTTGAATTTTCAGCGCTTGGCGGAATCGGTTTTCAACAAAACCATCGCGCAAAAACTTTCAGCAGCAGCGCTGACCATGCAAGATCTTGAGTTGCTGTCATTAAAGTTAGTGCACGAACACGCAGAGGCCGCAGCTCATTTTTCCAATGAGTGGGATTTTTGGTTGATCGATGAGTATCAAGATACGTCCCCGCGCCAAGTTTTTTTATTGCGGCATCTGATCGGCAAATCCAACAGTTTCATCGTCGGTGATCCCCAGCAGAGCATTTACTTATTTCGAGGCGCGCGTTCGGAAGTTTTCGCTCAAAAGGAAATTGAGAATGAAAAAGCCGGCGGAAAATCCCTGAAAAAAATGGAAAACTACCGCTCAAGAGCGGAGCTATTGAATTTCTTCAATCTTTTTTTCAGTCAGTTGGGCGGAC
>JABDFK010000046.1:1217-3285 GCA_013286585.1 Deltaproteobacteria bacterium | reverse complement strand
GTTCGAGAACATGAAAGCCGGAAAAGCTTCTAGCGACGCCGAATTCCCGGCGGCGACATTCATATCATGCCCCGAACAACCGTCCGAAAACGAAGCCGATGGAGAGGTGGCCGCCACCAGCGAACATCAAGCCGTGGTCGAACGCATTCTGTTTCTGCTGCGCAAGGGTGTTGCTCCCGAGCAGATTTGTGTTTTAAGTCGGAACAACAAAGATCTGGATTTGATGTCGGATCTAGCGATCAAAGCGGGCATTCCCGTGCAAGTGCATTCAGCGTCGAAATTTTATTCGCGCCGGGAAATTAAGGACGCGCTGTCGATCCTTAAGTTCTTGGTCAATCCTAGCGATAACTTGAACCTCTTGGAACTTTTACGTTCGCCGTGGTTTTTTATTGAAGACTCGAAACTGGTGAAACATTGTCAGTCCTACTCGGAAAATTTCTGGCCAGGGCTCAAGAAAAATTTGGGCGAAGAGGAAGCCATTCAACATCTACTGCGACTGCAACAGGCAGCGCTGTCCACGGGCATCGGACAGGTTTGGCAGGATTCACTCCTCAGCAGCGGCTTGCTGTTGAGCGCGCGCATGGTCGAGGGCAGCGGTCGCCGCGAAGCCAACCTGTGGAAATTGATGAATGCGCTGAAGTCGGAAGAAAAGCGTCCGGGTTTTAGTTACCTCGAATTTTCAGAGCGGGCCGAATCTTCGGTGCAAGACTTAGAGTCTGGAAGCGATGGCGACGCCACCCCCGTGGAAGAGCCTCAACGAGTGAACTTGATGACCATTCATGCTTCCAAGGGCTTGCAGTTTGAGCACGTGATCCTTCCTTCCATGGGAAAAGTCCGCTCGGCCCGCAGAAGTGAATACTTCACCTACGATGAAGAGCGAAAACTTTTCTGCCTGTCAGTGGTGGATCAGGAAACCATGAAGAGCGAACAAAACTTAGTGGCGATTGACACCGCCGAACGCACGAAGGCCCGTGAGCTGGCCGAATATGATCGTCAGCTTTATGTGGCTTTGACCCGCGCCAAGACCTCGGTGACTCTGGTGTGGTCGAAGGTGGTGGAAAAATCTTGGGCCCGCAGGATGTGGCGCCCCTCAGAAACCGGCATTCAAGCGCACGGCGATTTTCGCACAGAGTATTTTGTCAATCATCAGGTGAACTTCGAAGCCCTAGAGGCCAAAGTGCATGAACCCATTTCGATTCCAGCACCTTTGCTGACCAATTTGGTGACGGTGCCCGGCCCGGTGTCCGTCACTCGCTTGCTGGAACCGGCGATGAGCGGCCATTCTTTCGAAGTAAAAAAAGAACAATCCCAGTCCCGCGTGCAAAAGGCCATTCGCGGGGTCGAAACTCATCGTCTGTTTGAGTCCCTGAAATATCGAGGTGACGAATTATCAGAAGAAATTCGCCGGTCCCGTGAATACCAATATGTGATTCGCTATCAAGATGGAAAACTTTTGAACTGGATTAAAAACGGCGAAGTCGAATGGGGATTCTGTGTCACCTTGGAGTCAGAGTGGATTCAGGGACAGATTGATCTCTGGTGCCAGGAAGACAACGGAGATATTGTGATCGTCGATTACAAAACCGGCGACACCAAATATGCAGAGAAGGCCTTCGAGCAGTTAGAACTCTACGCGTGGGCCTTGCGAAAAATGAACAAGGCCAAAGAGTCCGCCAAGATCACCTTACTGGTGATCTATCCCTTTGAGGAAAAAGTCATAGAAAGAGTTGCTCGCGGCAATAAAGAGATTCAAAATGATCTTAAGAATAAATTGTTATCTATGAATCGGAGCGCTCCCATTCCATGACCGACACCGCCGTTCGACTTCCCATTGTGATTTTCACTGACGGAGCTTGCTCTGGCAATCCGGGCCCCGGTGGCTGGGCCGCGGTCGTGGCTCTACAAAGCGGCGAGATCACCGAATTGGGTGGCAGGGCTGAAGACACCACCAACAACCGCATGGAAATGTTAGCCAGCATCAAGGCCTTGGAATTCATCAAAGACAAAAAAGGCGGGGTCGCATTTTTCACCGACTCCACCTATGTGATCCGCGGAATCACTCAATGGG
>JABDFK010000046.1:0-1207 GCA_013286585.1 Deltaproteobacteria bacterium | reverse complement strand
GTGTGGGGCTGGAAAAAAAAGGGCTGGAAAAATGCCGAAGGCCAAGAGGTGCAAAATCGCGACCTCTGGGAGTGGATGTTTTCCCTGGTCATGGAGCGCAAAGGTGAGGATAAAATCGAGTGGCTTTATTCCCGTGGTCACGTGGGTACACCGGGAAATGAGCGCTGTGATGAAATCGCCGTGCAGTTTTCCCAAGGCCGCAGGCCTTCTCTTTACCAGGGCCCGCTATTGCAATATTCCATCGCTGTTTACGATTTTCCCGAGGACACCACGCTGCCTGAAATGAAGCCCAAGCAAGAAAAGAAAGTGGCCTACTCTTATTTGTCTTTGCTGGGTGGTATTGTCTATCGCCATCGCGATTGGCCTTCTTGCGAGCGCCGAGTGAAGGGTGCCTCAGGTGCGAAATTCAAAAAAGCGCTGAAGGCGGAAGACGAAGCTGCGATTCTTCAAGAGTGGGGAATGTCATCGAAAGCTGAAATCAAAGAATAGATCCGAAAATCGCACCGCCTTGGGCAACGATCCCAAGTTAGTTCCAGACAGCCAATACTACAGTTTGGTAGAGCAACGAACTTCGAAACAAATCATCTACGATGGCTTGGTCAACGTTTTGAATGCCTCGGCAACACTGATGTCCACAGAGCTGACTCTGGCGCAAGTGGATCACAACGCGCGAATTTATCAGTACAACGATTCCCAATATCAAACCGAAAAAGGCACCAGCAAAAGCAACCTGAGCAAACAAACAGAGGTTTTCTTAAGTCTGTTTATACCCGATAGAAAATTTGATGATCTAGCTAAGAAAACCACGCACTGGAAAATTTTCTTGGACGTCGGCGGTCAGCGCTACGAACCGAAGGTGCTCAAAATTAAAACTAACTTTGCTGAGGTCAATTCCTTGTACCCCAATCACACCCGCTGGGGCACGCCGTATCGCTTGATTTTCCTGTTTCGACCTCAGTGTCTGAGGCCGGCAAAGCCGTGCTGACACTGACCGGGCCGCTGGCTTCGACGACGATTGAATTTAAAAACGAAGCTAACTGACCGAAACCGACTCAGTGAACCTAAGCCCAAAAAATCTCCCAATCCGAGGAGGATAGACCTCGAAGTCTATTCTTTTGATAACGGATCTGACCGGTGCCTTCCTTGTCATTGAGCTGAATGTAATTTCTAATGATCTTGTACGCTCTCCAACTTCTCACGACTCGCG
>JABDFK010000045.1 GCA_013286585.1 Deltaproteobacteria bacterium | reverse complement strand
CTTCAGTGCGTCGGCCCCGGCTGCGGCTGCGGCGTCAACTATTTCCAGCGCTCTCTCGAGTGATTGATTGTGATTCCCTGACATCTCGGCGATGAGGAACGGCTTGTGACTGGCACCTATTTTTCGGCCCTGAATGGATATATCAGAAATCATGTGTTCTCCCGCTCAATTCGTATCATGCTCGAGGTAAATTAGCAAATTCAGTTGACTAGATCCTACCATATTCTACATTCACCGCCAGAGGCTTAGTCAGCATGAAAACACCCAACATTGCAATACTCACGCAGGTCAGACTTGGCTCGTCACGGCTACCTAATAAAGTCTTAAAAAAATTGGGCGATTTTTCGGCGTTATCATTGCACCTGAGCCGCCTTCGCCGCTGCAAGCTGATCAGTCATTTCATCGTGGCCTCAACACACGAGGACGGTATTGACCAGGTTCGCGCCATTGCGGAATCTTGCGGCTTTGCATTTTTTCAAGGCGACACCTTAGATGTGCTAGATCGTTTTTACCAGTGCACGAAAGATCAAAGCTTTGATCACGTCATTCGCGTCACCTCCGATTGTCCGTTGATTGATCCTGTTTACGTGGACGACTTGGTTCAGAAATACCTGGCATCAGGTGCCGACTATGCTTCTAATTCTGTTGAACCCACCCTACCTGATGGCATGGATGCAGAGATTTTTCGATCCTCCGTTCTGCAATCCACCTGGGCGCAAGCTACGAAAAAATCCGATCGCGAGCACGTCACGCCCTACATGATTCGACAAAGCACCCAGTTCAAACAGTTATCAGTGAAGTATCCCCATGAGTGGGGGAAAATGCGCCTGACTCTGGACAATGCGGAAGACCTTGTGGTGATTCAGGAACTGGTGGAAAAGGTGGGGCCTTATGCTCCGCTAGAAGAATATGTTCGGTATTTACAAGAAAATCCGGGTGTCGCTGGACAGAATGCTCAGTTTTTTCGCCATCAAGGCTATTTGAAATCACTCAAAGAGGATCAGTAAGATGACCCCAGTGAAAAGCGAAAAGCGAAAAATCATTGTGAGTATTGAAGCCCGCATGACGTCCTCGCGATTGCCTGGAAAAGTTTTATTGGATCTTGGCGGCCGACCAGCGCTGGAACAAATGATCACCCGGATTCGCCAAAGTAAGTGCATCGATGACATTGTGGTGGCGACGACGATCAACCCGTCCGACGATGCCATTGTTCAGCTTTGTGAAAAGTTGGGCTGTCATTACTTTCGAGGAGACGAGCACGATGTCCTTTTACGCGTGCTTCGGGCGGCGCAAAAATTCAATGCGACTCACGTCGTTGGCTTGACCGGTGATTGCCCGCTCATCGATCCCGGACATATCGACCAAGTGGTCGAATACTTTTTTGCCAATGATTTTGATTATGTCACCAATCGCTTATCGGACGAAGGCTTGCCTGCGGGATTCGATGTTCAAATTTATAAAGTGGCTGACCTAGCTAAAATTGAAACTTTGACCAAGGACCCCACAGACCGAGTTCATGTGACCTGTTATTTTTATAACCATCCGGCCCAGTTTAAAATCGGTGTTTTGTCGCCCAAGAAGCACGATTTAGAGTATTGGCCAGAGCTGGCGGTCACTCTTGATGAGCCCTCGGACTACCTTTTGCTGAAAGAAATCTTTGCCGCCGATGGTGGAAAAGGCGCCGCATTTTCAGCCAAAGAAATTATTTCCTACCTTAAAGCACATCCACAGCTTGTAAAGATCAATCAAGAGGTCAGAAGGAAACAGCTCCATGAAGGTTGAACGAACAGCATTGATCATTGGCTGCGGCAAGATGGGCTGCTTTTATGACTCTCCGGAATCGCCAGAGATCGAGTCCCATGCCCACGCGCTAACCAAAATGGGTTTCCAATTATTTTTCCATGATACTGATTCGGAAAAATCGACCTTGGCCGCAAAGAAATGGAACGGCAAAGCCGTCAGCCAACTAGGTACAGAGAAATACGACGTCGTCGTTGTGGCTGCAGCGGCGCAAGCCCACTATCCAATTTTGATGAGGCTTCCAGCCAACTGTTTTCAGACTTTGGTCATCGAAAAACCGTTCTGTGAATCTCTGGCATCGGCAACGGAAGTTTTGAGTCGCTTCAGTGGACGACGAGTTTTCGTGAACTACTCCAGGCTTTACATTCCGGCCTATGCACAGCTTCATCGACGAATATCTCAGAAGGAGTTTGGCGCCTGTCTGCGCTTCGCTGGAACCTACTCGCGCGGGCTACGCAACAATGGTTCACATATGGTGAGCCTTCTAAAGTATCTTTTGGAATTCGACACGTTGGATTTCAAGGTTCAGCGAAAGATGATTGAACCGGCCTCTGGCTTTATCAATTGCGACGTGTCCTTGCAAAGCGGTCATGGCACTAGCGGCTCATTGATTGGCTTCGATGGCTCGAACTATGCAGTTTGGGAAATCAGTCTTTATTTCGAAAAGGCTCTTGTTAAAATCAACAACGCCGGCTGCGAGATTTCCATTCAGCCGTTGTCCACAAAAAATCAACTGCTCGCAGGCGAAATTCTGAAACAAGAAATCAATTACAACGATGCGCTTTTAGGCCTTTATGACCGAGTCCAAAAGGACGATTCAGAATTCGCTCAAATGACCACAGAAAATGCTCTGTTCACGCATCGCCTGATCGATGCGATTTTGGAGGCCCATGAAACTAGCCATTAATGGCGGAAAAAAAATCCGCACGACCAAATTTCCAGCCTATAACACCATCGGTGCCGAGGAAGAAAAGGCAGTCGTTGAAGTTCTACGCACCGGAGTTCTTTCAAAGTTTATCGGTGGCTGGACCAAAGATTTTTTCGGTGGACCAAAAGTTCAGGAATTTGAATCCGCCTGGAAAAGTTTTTTTAAGGTCAAACATGCGATCACAGTGAATTCGAACTCCTCTGGAATTCTTTGTTCCATAGCGGCGCTGGGAATTGGTCCCGGTGACGAAGTCATCGTTTCCCCCTATACGATGAGTGTCTCTGCCAGTGCGGTACTGATCTATGGAGCCATTCCCGTTTTCGCCGACATTGATCCTAAAACTTTTTGCCTGGACGTGGCCTCCGTTGAAAAAGTGATCACGAAAAATACCAAGGCCATCATCGCCGTTGATATTTTCGGTCATCCCTACGATTCCATTCGTATCAATGCTTTGGCTAAGAAACATGGAATTAAAGTGATCGAAGATTGTGCCCAGGCACCAATGGCCTCGCGTGATGGCATCTATGCGGGCGCTCTCGGGGATCTGGGAGTGTTTTCTCTGAACTACCACAAACACATCCACACCGGCGAAGGCGGAGTCATTGTCACCAACGATGATGATTTGGCCGAACGCTGCCGACTGATCAGAAATCACGCCGAGGCCGTGGTGGATTCGATGAATTACAAAGGCAACGCCAGAAATCTGATCGGCTTCAATTTTCGCATGACAGAGATCGAAGCGGCCATCGGAAGTTGCCAGCTAAAAAAATTGCCAGAATTAGTGAAGGTCAGACAGCAGAACGTGTCCTACTTAGAAGGAAAATTAAAACAGGTCCAATTTTTAAAAATGCCCTTGGTAGAGGCCGGCTGCACCCATGCCTACTACGATCACCCAATTCTTTTCGATCAGAATCTAGCCGGAGTCCCTCGCGACCGCTTTGTCGATGCCGTGAAGGCCGAACTGGAAGTCACCATCGGAAGGGAAGAAGAGGGCGTGCTCATGGATTGTGGCTATGTGAAGCCACTCTATCGGCAATCTCTTTATCAAAATCTGAATGGAATTGGTGAACGTAATTTCCCATTTGATCCGTCCTTCAAATTTAATATTCCGGACTATAAGTCCATGCATTTGCCGGTGGTGGAAAAAATGCATGCCCAGACGCTGATCACGCACGAACTGATGCGCCCTGGAATGAGCCAACAGGATCTGGATGACGTCGCCAACGCGTTTATTAAGGTCGCGGAAAACAAAGGCGAACTGAAATAGATGAAGACTCTGTTTGTTGCCCACGACATTGGCGGGGCACAATTACTTTACTCCTATATCTTGTGCAATGCCCTCAGCGACTACTTGATTGTCGCTGAGGGGCCAGCGCTTCAGCCTTTTGAAGGGATCGATAGAAAATCATTCATTGGTCGCGCCCAGGGCATGGAAATGATCAAAGCCGCAGAAATTCGACAGGTCATTACCGGCACTAGCTGGGATTCTGATGTGGAGCTTGAGCTCATCCTACAGGCCAAGGCCGCTAAGATTCCCACAGTTTCAGTTCTGGATCATTGGACCAACTACCGCGAAAGATTCCGTTACCCGGAATCGGGGTGGGAAAAGTTTTTACCCGACACTCTTTGGGCGCATGACCCGACCTCACTACATCTGCTGCAGTCGCTGTTTCCCTCCGTGCGATCTGAGCTCAAGGAAAATTTTTTTTTGACGCTGAATCAGAGATTATTCTCAGGGAGACTGGCTTTGCCGGCCGAAAACAGCATTCTCTATATGACAGAGCCCACGTCCAAGCATTTCGGAGCCCAGCTGGGTTATAACGAATTCGGAGCATTGGAATTGTTTTTGAACAAGTATGAAAAAATATTTCCTCACGGTCCGACTGGAAAAATCACTCTAAGACCTCATCCTTCCGAGAGAGACATCGCCCCTAAAAAATATGGAGTGTTCATGCAACGAGGACACCTGCAGCTCTCGCTAGAGCCCAATGTTTTTTTGGATATTCTATCTCATCGGTGCGTTGTGGGCTGTGATACCATGGGTATGTATTATTCGGCCCAGCTTGGGCGAACCGTGTATTGCTCTATTCCGCAAAATGGGCAGGAATGCAGTTTACCTATTTCGGGCTTAATATACCTTAAAGATCTATAGGCACCTAGGGCTTACGTCCCCAAATCGTGACGTCATCGTTCGTGATCACCACACCATTTTGGACATTGTCACAGCGAGTGCGTAGAACACGCTTTCCCTGCAAGGGACCAATGGATTTTGCGATAATTTCCTGCAATTCTTCAGGCTCGTAAAAAACATTGAGCAGGCCCTCTTCGCCCGTTTCTTTCAGCGACAATAAAAAGCCATTGGGCTCGACCTCTTTGCCTTTACCGAATCGATGATCTTGTGGCGTCCTAGCACGAATGAAGAAATGACCGCCACTGGGCAAAAGCCTGCCACAGGCCTGCATAATATCTTCGAAAGACTTTCTTGGAATGTAATAGTTGATATTGGGTAGCAAAATAGCGTCATAGCTGGATGCCAGTTTGGGTAGCCCTTGCCCAAGATCTGCCATCAGCCACGTCGCCGAGGAATCATTCTGAAAATTAAACTTTGCTTCCTGTAACGCGCCTTCAGAAATATCAATGCCGCAAGTCCGCCAACCAAATCCCCGAAAAAGAGTCAGGTTGTTTCCATTGCCACAGCCCAACTCTAGCACAGAGCCTTTTTGCTTTTGCAAAGCCTCTTTGAAAAAAAATTTCACAATGTTTTCGTCAGGGAAACGCTGACCCTGTTGTTCATAAAATGCTTTCATCGGTCTATTCCTACCACGCCCGGTACCAGTGAGCAAGTTCGCGTCATAGGTATGTGAGCCCTAAACAGCATTGTTGCCGTCTAGAAACTGTGGTATTTCTGCGCCTAGAGGTTATTCGATGTTAAGAGTGGTGGGTAAATTGAAGACGCTATGGACTGGACTGTTTTTCCAGCCCAATGAGGCAAAATACTTTCATTATCTGCAAAAAAAACCCGTCAAAAAGCAGGATGACTCAAAGACGGTCGTGCTGATTGAGTTTTCAAGGATCTACAGCAATATTATCGGTCTGTATTATTTTCTTCTGGAATTGCGTGCAAAAACCAATGCCAGTTTTGTGGCATATATGCTGTATCCACTTAAGCCCTGGACCTCGCTTTTACTATTTAAATTTAAAAAAATCTATCAGGCTTTAGGTGTATCTAAATTCATTCTTGTTCATCCCCAAAATGGCATGGCTGATGAGATTGACACCTACTTAAAATTGCATCCCATACATATCAACACCACAAAAGATCTAGAGATGCTGGAATTCGAAGGCGTCTGGATCGGCGACATCGTCTACGATTCTTACCTGTACAAAACCCGAAAGCCCACGGTCGACGTCAAGTCCACCGAGCTGCAAATGGAGATTCGGGAAGCTCTTTACTACTATCTATTTTGGAAGAAGTATTTTTCTGAAAATAAAGTTCAGTCCCTGGTTGTCAGTCACACGGTTTACACTCACTTCGCGGTGGCCTCAAGACTGGCCATCGCCCTGAATATCGAAGTTTTTCAAGTGAACGATGCCGGTCTTTATCGACTGAGCACAGAAAAAAAATATGCTTACCATGAATTCTTTGATTTCAAAAAAGCGTTGGGGCAGATCCCCAAAGACTTGCAATTGCTTGGACGCGAATGGGCCAAACAAAGATTGCAAAGGCGTTTCGGCGGCGAGGTCGGGGTTGACATGAGCTACTCCCCAGTGAGCGCGTGGGTGGGAAGCTCTGCCTGTGCAGAGATCGTTCCATCTTCCAGAAAAAAGATCCTGGTCGCGACCCATTGTTTTTTCGACAGCCCCCACCCTTACGGACTGAATCTGTTTACGGATTTTTACGAGTGGCTGACATTTCTAGGAAAAATCAGCGAAAGAACGGACTACGATTGGTACTTAAAATCGCATCCCGGATTTCTGCCTGGCAATGACACTGTTCTGAGCGAGCTCTCCAGAAGGTTTCCAAAATTGAAGGTTATTTCCGCCACGACATCGCACCCATCACTTCTTAGCAGTGGAATTGATTTGGTGTTGACGGTCTATGGAACCATTGGAATGGAGTATGCCTATCATGGGGTACCGGTCATCAATGCTTCGCCTAACAATGTTCACATCGCCTTTGATTTCAATCTTCATCCCAAATCGATCGGCGAATATGAGGCGCTGTTATTGAGCTTAGAAAAGCTATCTTTGAATATTCCCAAAGAGCAGATTTTGGACTATTATTTCTTAAAAAATTTCGTCTTTCATCAATCTTGGATTTGGTCCAGCCTAGAGGAAATGACCGTCGGTATAGGTGGCGACAACATGCTTTCCACCAATGAGATCCTCAACTATTTTTTTAAAGTCTATTCCCCCGAGCTAGAGGCCAAAGCTCTCAAAAATGCCAAAGAATTTTTGGATTCAGAGGCCTACTGCCCAATGAAATCACCAGAGGAACTTAGAGAGCTGCTACATCAGCCAAAAACGGGATAAACACCGGCGTTTTCCGCTGAAACGCTTGAAAACTATGGAATTTCAGGTAAGTTTGACCCTCCAATGTATTTCATGATCAAAGGAAAGTGATGCCCGCGCCAAATCAATTTATTTTCTGGGGTGCCACTGGACAGGCCAAGGTATTGAGGGACTGTCTAAAGTCCGACGAAACCCTTATCGCGTTATTTGATAACAACGAATCGGTTCCGCCTCCTTTTTCAGATCTGCCGTTATTTTATGGCTGGGAGCAATTTAAAAATTGGAAAGCTCAACAAACTGCTGGAAGACCCATCCATTTCTTAGTGGCCATTGGTGGATCCCACGGAAATGAGCGCCTGGACATTCATGACCGCCTGGAAGCTATGGGATTAACTCCTGGAGTGGCCATACACCCGTCCGCCGTCGTCGCTTCATCAGTCAAGATAACTGGCGGAAGCCAAGTCTTGGCGTCCTCCACCGTCTGTGTCGAAAGTCAGATTGGTCGTAGCTGCATCATCAATACCGCAGCCAGCGTGGATCACGAGTGTATCCTGGAAGATGGAGTTCATATTTGTCCCGGGGCCCATCTTGCTGGGCAAGTGCATGTGGGAAGAAATTCAATGATCGGAACCGGTGCCGTGATTCTTCCTCGAGTGAAAATTGGAAAAAATAGTATTGTAGGGGCTGGGGCTGTGGTGATCGAAGACGTTCCAAACAACGTGGTTGTCGTAGGCAATCCCGCTCGCATTCTTAAAGAAAGGGCAAACAATGGACATGATCCAAAAATTTGAACAAGAAAAAATCGAATCCATCGAACAGATGGGAAGCGATTTGAAGTTGAAGCAAATGACCCAGGAAT
Source organism: Deltaproteobacteria bacterium (assembly GCA_013286585.1). Classification (GTDB taxonomy): domain Bacteria; phylum Bdellovibrionota; class Bdellovibrionia; order Bdellovibrionales; family Bdellovibrionaceae; genus CAIYID01. The sequence goes on along the minus strand of JABDFK010000045.1, from coordinate 2,557 downwards.
GGTTTGATCGCTCTTGCGAGCACAAATATTCTTACAATTTCACTTGGATGGGTCGCCCGATCATTCAATACCCTCAGGATATTTTGGCCATTCAAGAAATTATCTGGAGAACAAAACCAGATATTATTATTGAAACTGGCATTGCCCATGGTGGTTCGCTGATCTTTTCGGCCTCGATGTTAGAGCTGATGGGCTCTGGAACGGTGATCGGAGTGGATATCGATATCCGCAGTCACAATAGGAAAGAAATCGAAGCCCATCCCATGTTCAAAAGAATCAAAATGATCCAAGGGTCTTCTATTGACCCAAGCATCGTGGACCAAGTTGCCAAGCTGATCCCAGCGAATTCTCGCGTCATGGTGGTTCTAGATTCTAACCACACTCATGATCACGTACTTCAAGAGCTTTATGCCTATTCTAAATTTGTTTCCAAAGGTGCGTATTTGATCGTGCTTGATACCGTGGTTGAGTACATGCCGGATAAGTTCTTTGTCGATAAACCTTGGTCGAAAGGCAACAGCCCACTGACCGCCGTTCGCCAATTTTTGAAAGAAAATAATCAGTTTGCGTTAGATAAGAGCATCGACAATAAAATTTTGATCTCTGCGGGACTTGAGGGTTATCTCAAGCGAGTTTAGGGGCGAACAGAATAACTTAGGAGGATTGTGAATGGCCAAATTACCAGTTAAAAAAAGCACTTTGCATAAAATCAATGGTGAATTGAATCAGCACACCTCCGACGAACAAGAGCGCAACGAACAGCTGTTAGCTCACGCTCAAGAGTTGCTGCCAAAATTTGGCAATCACTGGAACGGTCACAGTGCTGTCACCATGAAAAGACATGCCCTATCGCGGGCGCTTTATCTGAATGATCTTTATCAAAAAATCGTCGAGGTGCCAGGAGTTATCTGCGAATTTGGCGTTCAGTGGGGCGCTACGCTAGCGACCCTGATCAATTTGCGCGGCATTTACGAGCCCTATAATCACAGTCGTAAGATTTTCGGATTTGATACATTTGAGGGATTTTCTGTTGTCGATAAAAAAGATGGCGGATTTTCTGCCGTGGGCGATTATTCAACGTTGAAGAACTACCAAATGACATTGGATCAAATTCTAACACTGCAAGAGTCTTTCTCTCCGATCTCTCATATCAAAAAGTTTTCTTTGGTGAAAGGCAACGCCTCAGAGACCTTTGCCCAATGGCTGAAGGATGAGCCCCATGCCGTGGTTTCAATGGCGATATTTGATATGGATGTTTACAAGCCGACCAAGGATGTCTTGGAAAAAATAATTCCACGACTGACCAAGGGCTCATTGCTTGTTTTTGACGAACTCAATTGCCCCTATTTCCCAGGAGAAACGACGGCGGTCCAAGAGGTGCTGGGCTTGAACAAATTGTCATTGAGGCGTCATCCCCACATGCCATTTTGCGCTTGGGCCGTTTGGGGAGAATAATGCAAGGTCTTCGCCCGTCGTCCGATTCAGAGATATCAAAGAAGCTTTCTGCTCTTGATTGTTTCATCGTCCACGTCAATCACGCTTCGCTGCTGATTAAATCGGACGGACATTACATTTTAACAGATCCGTGGTTTATTTCCCCTGCGTTTTCATGCTGGAGCCAGCGCCCCCAGCCCATGCCGGATATGATCGAATATATCCTGAACATTGATCCCTCCAAACTGGCCGTCGTGATCTCACACGGGCATGATGATCATATTGATGATTTTTTTCTAAAGAAGCATTTGGCAGCAGCCACTTACTTTTACCCAGAGTTTGCTTCCCCTGGGCTTGGAAATCGAGTCAAGGCCATATCGAGTCACCCGCCCATCGGTATTGGCACTGGAAAAAGGTGGAACTCCTTCGCGCTGAATCAGTTGGTGAATCAGGATTTCACCCAGTTTGATGCCATTGTGACTATTCAATCCGATGATTTCGATATCATCCATGCCAACGATAATTGGCACGAGCAACCTAAAGAAGTGATCAGCCGGCTGAATGAACTGGTTAAAAGTGATTCTGGAAAAAGCCGCTATTATTTTTCGCAGGTGGGGATTGCCGATCCCTTTCCAATGGCCTATCCGCAATTTTCATTGCTGGAATCTAAGTCCATGGTTTCGGACAGAGTTGAAAAAATCATTCAAGCCACTTTGAGAAATATGGCAGCAATGGGTTTTAAGAAAATATATGCCTATGCGAATCAGGCGATGATTATTTCCGAAACCGTGGATCCCACCTTAAAGTCTTATGACTTGGCTAAAGAACTGATCGGTCAGCACGGTGAAATCATTCAGCTAGAGCCTGGCTACCTTGTTACAGAAGAAAAATCCTACAGCGATCAGCAAATCGACGACTTTAAATTCACGGACAGGCTGATTCAGTCGCTTGAAAATAAGGCCAATGCCTACCTCAAAAAATGCAATGTGAACGATTGTAAGATCGTGTTTGAAGTGATCCCGAACCACCATGCACCGAAGGAAGCGCTCACCACTAAAACTGCGTATTATGCGGCCTCGTTGATCCACTGGCAAAACATGCTGACCGGCAAAGTGAATCTGGA
>JABDFK010000044.1 GCA_013286585.1 Deltaproteobacteria bacterium | reverse complement strand
GATGACCGGTTTGACTGGCACCGGTTGCGGAGCAAGTTATAATGGTGGTGCATCTGACGACAGAACTCTCTACTTATACTTTACTTCTGTAGTCCCATCCATTGCGTTGCAGGCCGTTCCTGCCATCCCACTCAAGGCCAATCCACAAAATGCCATGATTGGCGGCTTTCCCTTTTACGGTGGAGAGCCCACCACGGGACAGATTTTAACTTACGATCTCACCAATCACTGGTGGTATGCCGCTGCTGGCGGTGGCGGTGGAATCACCAGCATGAATGGCCTTTCTGTGGCTTCACAAACTTTCGGTGCCGTCGGTACAACAGGTAACGTTCCGGCATTTGTTTCTGCGGGAAGTACTCACACTCTAAATATACCCATGGCTAACGCCAGTGGATCCGTCACCGCAGGTTTAATTAGTAATGCGGAGTGGGTCGCTTTCAATGGGAAACTAACGGCGGCTGGTGGTTTAGAAAATGCAGAATACAAGAATGGTTTTTTCAGTCTGATGGAGGGCATTGTGGAAGAAGCCAAAAACCTAAAAGAGCAGAGGAAAGATTTTTTCAAAAGTTTCTCTGTCAATACAGAAAATTTTGAGTTGGCTCCGCCCAGACCGAGTGCTTTTTTTCTTTTTTCAGAGTCCGCCTGGATTTTGAAATCCGGCTTCAAGGAGGTTTACACAAGACTGCCTTTGCTGTCTGAATTGATGACCTCCGGCTCGTCTGCGCAAATGCGTTCGAAGCTGCGACAAGCCGACCAGTCCCAACTAGCCAGAGAGCTCGGACAGCTCAATGAAAATTGGTGGAATGTCGTGGAGCCTCTCGGCGGAACTGCCAGAGATATGATCGCGGCGGAATCATCTCTTCCGCTGTACAAGCCCATGTTTCCGATGAACTTTCTTCGCTCGAAGTTGAGAGATCTGCTTCTAAAATCGAATCTGAATCTGGCAGATCCTGCTCAGCTGAATCATTTGGTGGTGCTAGTCAACTTTTTGCGAGCTTCCGAAGGACTGAACGTCGCCGACTGGAAAAATATGGTCCTACAGTCTGACGACCTGGAAAAATCACCGGCCTATCAGGCCCTAAGGCAGATTTTTTCTTATGGAGAGATCGCCCATGATCCTGAGTGGAAGTTCTTAGCGACGTTTCTCTATCCTCCATAGCTGCGGTTTCAGAGTTGATCGATGCTGAGTAGGACGCCTAAGGCTGGCACGTACAACTCGAAGGTATGAAGTGGCATTCATTGGCACCTGCATCGACATTGTAAGTGGCCGGGGTGCAGAGAGGATAGTGCTGGTCATCGCAGGAGATTGAACAGCCTTGGTCTCTCATGCTATATGAATTTATGTAGTCCCTACAGGTCAAATCAGTGAGGGGTAGGTAACAGTTGAACGCCCATCCCTGCGTTGAAGTAAACAGCAATGCGATGATTAAAAATACCTTTTTCATAAAGTTCTCCCTTGAAGATATTAAAAACTGGATCTCGTATCGCCTGGAATAAGCAAAACAAATGCCAATCCAAATTGACACCACCGACTGTCACTTAAATTCCGAACGCACAATTTTCTTGCAACAGGGGTAAGTTCGTTCAAACTCAAAACAATGGAGGCTTTTATGAATCTATTTGCCATTTTGTTTTTAACTGTTGCGACCGTCGGATCTACATTTGCTCAGGCAGCTGACATGGGCACCAATATCGCGCACTGCTTCAATACCAAGCACGTGAATGAGAAATACGACTTCTATGAAATGAAAATTTCAGATAAAGAATCAAAATTTTATTTGGTTCTAGCTGATGGCACACGCAGTCTCTTGGCGGGTCCTTCGGATGTAGTGAAACTCCAGGATCAGGGACAAACACTCATCTTGAGCTTCCCACCCATTTCTTTCTTAATTCGCAAGGGTGTAGCAACGAGCAGCCTGGTTGACTCTTATGGAGATGTCGAAGAAATGACCTGCGACGCTAAGTGGTAATCATTCCGTAGAAAACGACTGTCGAATATAACGAATGATCTGCGGAATTTGCCGAGTGGAAGCCGGTGCGACGAAGATGGTGTCGTCTCCGGCCAGGGTGCCGATGACTCCTTCGGGTCTTACTGTGTCCAGATGTCGGGCCACCAAACTAGCAGAACCCGGTGATGTATGAATGACGATCATGGCATCATTGTGCTGAATATTTCGAATCAAGTCCACTAAACCACCGCCGACGGTGACCGGAGCATTGTCCTCAGAAAGCCGATAGATGGTTTCGCCGTGTGCGCCGGTGGCCTTCACCGCACCGATTCGGCGCAAGTCCCGCGACACTGTACTTTGAGTGACATCGAATTTGTGGTGTTTGAGGGCCTCACAGATCTCTTCCTGAGTGCCAGCAGTGCCTTCGCGCAACATTTCGCGCAGAACTTCTAAGCGCGATCTAGATTCAGAGGCTATCGTGTTCATGAGAAAAGTCCCATCATCAACGCTTTCTGCGCGTGCAGCCGATTTTCGCTCTGCTGGAAGAGCACCGAGTTTCCGTGTTCCACCATTTCGCGAGTGATTTCTTGGTCTTCATGAATGGGCATACAGTGCATGATCACGGCATTCTTTGCCGCCAAGGAAAGCAGTTCTGCGTTCAATTGAAAACCTTCGAACGCTTTCAGACGGGTGGAAGCTTCGTCCTCAAATCCCATGCTGGTCCACACGTCGGTGTAGAGAGCTTGAACTCCGCTGACTGCTTCTTTGGGGTTGGCAAAAAACTGGATTTTCGCTCCACCGGATTTGGCGCGTTCTTGGGCCCGCTGCAAGATATTTTCATCAGGTAAAAAACCGGGCGGGCAAGAATAATTCACATTCACTCCGACAAAAGGCGCCAGCAATAGCAGCGAGTTCAGCACATTGTTACCATCGCCCAGATAGCAAAGGGTCAGGCCTTTCAGTCGACCAAACTTTTCTTGCAGAGTCAGAAGATCCGCCAATGCCTGGCAGGGATGGTGAGCATCGGACAGGCCATTGATCACTGGAATTTTAGCGTGCTCGCACATTTGCACCAAATTTTCGTGGGCGAACGTGCGTACCATGAGGCCGTCCACGTATCCTTGTAAAACCCGCAGAGTGTCGGCCGGACGTTCTTTTTTCGATTGGCTGGCATTGAGTTCGATCACATTTCCTGACAGCTGCTGAATTCCGACGGAAAAACTCACGCGTGTGCGTAAAGAAGGTTTTTCAAACAGCAGGGCAATGCTCTTATTTTTCAGAGTCATCTGCAGTTTGTTGGCTTTCAAAATTTCAGCCTGATCCAAAAGTAGCAGTAGCTCTTCCGCCGAAAGTTCTTCGCCCGTGAGAAAATGCTTCGTGTTCAGTTTAAGCATAGGTCAATGTTCCGATATAATCGCTCCACAGACCGTTTTCGGATTCTTTGCCGCTCATCACTCGCACTTGCGGGACGCCTGCGCTCAGCGCTTCGATGGCAGTTAGTACTTTGGTGTACATTCCACCGGACACGACTTTTGATTCGACCAATTCGCCGAGTTCGCTGTGACTGGCGCAAGTGATCAGCTCGCCGTTGGTGCCTAAAATGCCCTGTTGGTCCGTGAGGAAAATCAGTTTTTCGGCTTTCAAAGCACTGGCCAATTTGGACGCAGCCCAATCCGCGTTAATGTTGTATTTTTCTTTGTTCTGACCAATTCCAATCGGCGCAATCACTGGAACCACAGATCCCGTCGCTGCCAAAAGTCGTTCGATCCAAACCGTGTTCACGTTGGTGATACGGCCGACCAGGCCTAGCTCGGCGTTGGATTGCTCGCAAAACAGAGTTTCCGATTCAGCACCCGAAAAGCCCACTGCGGGAATTCGGGATTGATTCAAATCCTCCACCAATTGGCGATTGATTCGATCCACTAGAACTTCTTCGATCACAGAGATCATTTCTTCCGTGGTCTGTCTTTGGCCATTGATGAAATTCCAGGTGATGCCCCGCTTTGTGAGCTCGGCGTTGATGCTAGGGCCACCACCGTGAACCAAAATCACCGAGTAATCATATTTGCGATAGCCACGGATGGTTTCGATGACTTTTCGCAAAGTCGTTGCATCTTGAAGAGAGGAACCACCCAATTTAATGACGACACGTTTGGTTTTCATGAATACTCCGTATTGATTTCAACATATTTTTTAGAAAGATCGCAGCCCCACGCAGTCGCGGTTTGCGTGCCTGAGAACAAATCCACCTCGATAAAAACATTCGATTGTTTGAGCAAAGCCTTCAAATCCGGCTTGGAAAATGTCAGCGGTTGTCCGTTTTCGAAAATCTTCACACCTTGCATGGTCAAAGTCATTTTCGCCAATTGTTCGCCGGGAACTTGTTCGGCACCAAGGCGGGCTAGAATTCGACCCCAATTGGGATCTTCGCCGTGAATAGCGGTTTTAATCAGCGGCGATAGCGTCACGCCACGAGCGCCTTTACGAGCCATCTCCAGATCATCAGAGCCTTTCACGGTCACTTCGATGAGCTTGGTGGCACCCTCGCCATCGGCGGCAATAGACTTAGCTAAGAAAATGGAAATTTCGTTGACGGCTTTTTCAAACGCCGCAAAATCTTCTGCGGTTTTCAATTCAACGCCCGAAGCACCATTGGCCATGATGAAGCAACAATCGTTGGTGGAAGAATCGCCATCGACGCTGATCATATTGAAACTTAAGTCGGTGGCGGTTTTTAAAACTTTGTGCGCGTACTCTTTATTAATCTTAGCATCGGTCAGTATGTAACCAAGCATTGTGGCCATGTTCGGATGAATCATGCCAGAACCTTTGCTGATTCCAGTGATACGAATAGGTCCGCTCGACAAATTCAATGAGGTGGTGATGGTTTTTGGAACTAAATCCGTGGTTAAAATTGCCAGTGCGAAACTTTCGGCAGCGTCGTTGGCCCGATCCACCAGCTCTGGAATGGAAGGTAAAATCTTGTCGGTGTGCAATTGCTCGCCGATCACGCCGGTGCTGGCGACCAGAACTTGCTCTCGCTGACAGTTCAGAGCTTTCGCCGTGGCGTCGATCATCATCAGATTTCGCTCGACACCTTCTGTGCCGGTGGCGGCATTGGCTTGACCGGAATTGGTGAGGATGGCGAAAATATTGTCGGCCGGCAAAATCTTCTGGCAAAAAAGGACGGGCGCAGCTTTGCACTGGTTCAATGTGAAAACTCCGGCTGCGACGGAAGGAACATCTGAAATTAGCAGGCCGATGTCGGGACGATAGCGGCGGACTCCGCAGTTGACTCCGCTGGCCGAGAAACCTTTTGGTAACAATGTTCGATGCACGCCGGGTCCTGGTGTCATAGGATGGCCTCCAATGAGGTTAAGCCGGTATCGGCCTTGAAGTCACAAATGCGATTCATATTTTCAACAGCTTGAGAGGCCGCACCTTTGAGAAGATTATCAATCAAAGAAAAGACAAACAGTTTCTGCCCTTGAACTTCGTAGGCGATATGAGTTTTTGCCGTGCCGACTACGCGTTTCAAAGACAGCAGTTGAGGCCTGGCACTTACAGTTCCCACTTCAAAAAGAGAATTTCCGCCGTAGTGCTTGTTAAAAGCAGCATCGACGTGAGCCAAAGTCATGCCTTCCTGCAAGTTGGCATAAATTCCTGCCGTGATCCCGCGACGGACGGGCAGCAACGAAGTGGTCAAATGCGGATCAATGTCGACTCCGGTGAAAAGTTTCACGCACTCTTGAATTTCTGGAAGATGTTGGTGTTTGCCCACTTTATAAGGAAGGCACTCGCCCTCGACTTCGGTGAACAACAAATTTTCGGCGGCTTTTTTGCCTCCGCCAGAAGTTCCTGACTTGGCATCGATGACTATATTATCTGTGCTGATCAAATTTTCCTTCAACAGGGGAATCAGTGCCAAAGAAATCGCCGAAGCGTAGCAACCGGGATTGGCCACCAGCTGAGCTTTGCCGGCGGGTCCTGTCCAAGGATGCAATCCGTATTCGGAATTTTTTAGCCAATGATTTTCGCTGTGTTCAAAGCCGTACCATTTTTTATAGTCAGAATTTTTCAGGCGGAAGGCTCCGCTCAAATCAATCACTTTGCAGTTTTTGCTCAACAGTTTCGGAGCCAATTTCAAAGACACTTCTGCCGGAGTCGCCAAAAAGACGATATCAGTTTTGTGCAAATCCAAATCAGACTCTGACAGACAGCTAACTGTCTTTGCTTTGGGATGAGATATATAGTCAGAGAGCGAAAACGCTGAAGTCGCAAATCCATGCGTGAGCTGGACCTGCGGATGATTCAATAAAATTTTCGCCAATTCTAAGCCGGAATAGCCCCGGGCACCCACAATTGACGCTGTATAATTATGCAGCATTAATGCATATTTATGAATATTCGCCTGGTTTGTCAATGCTATTTTTGATTAAAATGTATTTGACTGCATAAATAATCTAATGTTGATTGATCCTTGTTTGAATCCTAACGAAGGAGTTTTGAATGGATAAGGTCCTGTTGGTTTACTCGGGTGGATTGGACACCTCGATTTGCATACCACTCATGCGCCAAGAATATGGTTATAAAAAAGTCATCACGGTGACGGTCGACGTCGGTCAAGAGCCTGCGGACATCCAGCTGGCCGCTGAAAAAGCTAAAATTTTGGGCACCGAACATTATACTGTCGACGCCAAAGAAGAGTTTGCTCAAGACTTCTGCTTCGCCGCGATTCGCGCTAACGGAGACTATCAAGGTTATCCGATGTCGACGTCCATTGCTCGCCCGCTGATTGCAGCCAAAGCCGTGGAAGTCGCCAAAAAATTGGGAGTCAAAGCCTTCGCCCACGGTTGCACGGGAAAAGGCAACGATCAATTCCGCATCGAATTCGGCATTCGCACGCTGATGCCAGATTCCATCATTCACGCTCCTGTGCGCGAGCGCAATATGACCCGCACCTGGGAGATCGAATACGCCAAGAAAAACAACGTGCCCATCCAACAGAGCTTGGAAAAAATCTGGAGCATCGATGAAAATCTCTGGGGCCGCTCCATCGAAGGCGGGCGCTTGGAAGAGCCCGACTTCACTCCGCCCGAAGAAATCTTTCAATGGACCAAGAGCGTGGATCAAACTCCGAACAAGGCCACCGAAATCACTTTGCAATTCGCTAAGGGAAATCCGGTCAGCCTGAACGGTGAAAAACTTTCACCAGCAAAAATGGTTCTGAAATTGAATACCATCGCCGGCGAAAACGGCATCGGTCGCATCGACATCATGGAGGACCGAATGATGGGACTGAAAGTCCGCGAAAATTACGAATGCCCAGGAGCCACCGTTTTGCTCAAGGCGCACAAAGCTTTGGAAAATTTGGTTCTCACGCGCGATGAAATCCGTTTCAAACAAACCGTGGACCAGGAGTGGAGCAAGCTCGCGTACGAGGGCTTGTGGTGGGATCCATTCAAGTCCAACTTGGAGTCTTTCATCAATGGCACACAAACCCGGGTGAACGGGGAAGTGCGTCTGAAACTGTATAAAGGACAGATCTCTGTACTGGGACGTCAATCGCAGTGGGCTTTGTATTCAGAAGATTTAGCCAGTTTTGATTCCACTACTTTTGACCAACGTGAAAGCACCGGAGCGGTCAAAAACTTCGGGATGCAATCGCGAATGTTCTTTCATTTGAAAGAAAAATACCAAAAGGAAATGTAATATGAAGTTGTGGGGTGGTCGTTTTGAGCAAGGAACGGATTCGGAAGTCGAGATTTTCTCGGCCTCTATGAATGTCGACCACCGTCTTTGGGAGGTCGATATTCTCGCATCCATCGCCCATGCCCGAATGCTCGGCAAAGTCGGGGTTTTGAATCCCGCTGAAACCGAGCAAATGATCGTGGGACTTAAGGCCTTGCTCTCGGAAATCAAATCCGGAAAACTGGAACTCAATGCAGCGGCCGAAGATGTGCACTCGGACATCGAAACCAAGCTCACCGAAAAAATCGGCGCTTTAGCTGGAAAGCTTCACACAGCTCGAAGCCGCAATGATCAAGTAGCAACTGATCTGCGTCTATATATGAAACTGGAAGTAGAATCGCTGTTGCAAGAAATCGTCGCCTTACAGAAATATCTTGTAGAGACCGCAGAAAAACATCTGCACACAGTGCTTCCCGGATTCACGCACATGCAGCACGCCCAACCGGTGAGTTTGGCTCATCATCTGATGGCCTATTTCTGGATGTTGCAGCGGGATGCGGATCGACTCAAGGACACGGCCAAAAGAATCAGCGTTTTACCTCTGGGATCTGCGGCCCTGGCGGGCACCAGCTTTCCGTTGGATCGTCAAATGGTGGCGCAAGAACTAAATTTTTCCAAAGTCAGCGAAAATTCCCTGGACGCGGTCTCTGACAGGGATTTCGTCGTCGAATTTCTTTCCGCAGGTTCGCTGATCATGGTCCATCTTTCGCGACTGTGCGAAGAGCTGATCATCTGGTCCACGCCGGAATTCAAATTCGTTGAGCTGAATGACCGAGTCACTACCGGAAGTTCCATCATGCCACAGAAGAAAAATCCCGATGTGGCGGAACTGATTCGTGGCAAATCGGCAAAACTCGTGGCTGCGCTGACGGGTTCGTTGGTACTGCTCAAAGGTTTGCCATTGTCTTACAACCGCGACTTACAAGAAGATAAAGAATATATTTTCACCGGACTCGATACGGTTCGCTCCTCCTTGCGCTTGATGTTGGTGATGTTGAAAAATGCGACATGGAATTCCGAGTCCATGAAAAAATCTCTGCGCGGTGATTTCTCCAATGCCACTGATTTGGCCGATGATTTGGTTCGCAAGGGGATTACTTTTCGCCAAGCGCACGAAGTGATCGGGAAGATCGTCAATCATTGCATTAAAAATAAGCTGATCCTCGAAGAGATGAGTCTAAAAGAACTGCAGGTCTTCCATCCACAATTTGATCAGATGTCTGTGGATTGTCTGGCACACGAGGCGGTGATGTCCGCCAGAATTACCGAGGGCGGAACTTCGCCGAGGTCAGTGACTCAACAAATCGAAAAAGCGAAAGTGGCATTGGCAAATAAGTAAAAGCACAAGCGGTTATTGAGTAACTAAGTCTCCTACTTTTAGGCCTTCACGTTCGTAAACAGAGCCCTTTTCTATTTTGGTGACTTTGAAAACAGTCTTACCTGTCTGTGGATCTTTTGCAGGAACCAATGTCACTTGATTCAGTAGCCTTCCAAGATCTTCGGATTCAACTGCTGTTGCCTTGGTAATGATTTTTTTTAGATCTTTGGTTTCAGCATTTGCTGATAAACCTACAAAAAGTAGAAAAGAAAAAACTGAAAATTTCATAAAGCCTCAATTTGTGAAATTACTCCAGGCCCTGCGAAGCGAAGGGTCTTAGTTCCCGTCGCAGTGACCATACTTGTGCAATAGTTCTTTAGCCATGTCATAGGTATAAGCCGCCACGCCATAAGTGGTTCCCTCATCGACACCGATAGGTCCGTTGATTTGATCCAACTTAATCTGTTTGCCCTTTGTTCCCGCGCGGCCAGGTTCGTGACTAAAGACAAAGGTGATTCCATCATCGCCGCTGGTTTTAAATCCAATGCCCCAGTCACTTAGTTTCAACATTTGTACCTGGGAATCCACAGTCCACTGACCACGCAACCAGTTGATACCGATCAAGTAGCTGACGATATGGCCCTGGCTCATGCAGCCCAAGGTTTCTTGATACACCATTTGATAGTTGCCGCTGGAGTAAATGTAAAGAGCGGGCTCGAGGTAAATTTTGAAACCATCGACATCATCACTCAAAATGGTCGGCGTCGACGATGAAAGATAACGAAAACTCTGACCCACGGGTTTAAACACAAAGGAGTCAAAAGCAGTAGTGACTTTGGACGGGGGTTTGGACGGCGGCGGGGTGCTGTCGTTGTTACAGGCGGTGTTCAACATTAGTAAGGCCAAAATTCCAGCAGTCCAGATTCTCATAGTGGTGTCCTCCAATAACAAAACTATTCACTCACTCCGCAAATGTGTAAAGCGATAAAAACTCCAGGCCCTGCGAAGCGCCTCGTCAATGGACCAGTTTTTCGCCGCGAGGCCCAGTCCTGTATAAAGCTTTTCCATTTTTCGCCGAAAGAGAGAGCGAAGAAGCAGAGTTAGGATGACTCTGAGTCCGAGGCACATGGAGGTGAACCAATGGACAAGATCAGCAGTATTCTCCCGTCGAATCATCGAGTGAAGTCTGTCGACATCGACGACAGTCACCCGGTTCGACCAGGAGTTGAAAGCTACGGCCGCCCAGTGGGAACGACCGCCAACGGCAGAGAACAACTTCGCAATCACTTGGCCGAGCAGAAGGCCGCCGAAAAAGCCTTAGACAGCATGTCATTCAGTGAGCAGGGAAAACTTGCGGCTGGAAATGATGCTACAGAATTGGAAGCTCCGAAAGGTTCACCAATGCCGATGAAATCTTTCATCGACGAAATGTCAGGCGAACACATGGCCGAGCAGGGTGTGACGATGCCGGCGGCACCGAAGCAGCCCCAGGCTCCGCCAAAACCCAGCTTCTTTGTGGATCCAGCGCGATCCACAAAAGCCGTCGAATCAAATCGTCCGCTCGATAAGTATGCCTGATTCCTCTCGTGAGGACAGGCTGTAAATACCCTTGAGTTCACGACCGCCGGAAGAAGTTCTTCCTAGCACGACTATTTTTTGCAGCGATAAAAAAATCAAATTGCGAATGGCGTCCAAGGACCAATAGGGTGCCCCCAACTGAATCAACATTTCCAATCTTAGCAACGCCTGCGCCGGATCACTCGCATGAAGAGTGGCAAAACTTCCCTCGTGCCC
>JABDFK010000043.1 GCA_013286585.1 Deltaproteobacteria bacterium | reverse complement strand
GCGAAGCAGGCTCGGGATCGACGCACCCAGGCCGTTTTACCACTCAAGGGTAAAATCTTGAATGTTGAGAAGGCGCGCTTCGATAAAATGCTTTCCAATGAAGAGATCAAGATGATGATTTCAGCGCTAGGCACTGGGATTGGAAAAGACAACGTCGACGTCAGTAAAATTCGCTACCATAAAATTATTATCATGACCGATGCGGACGTGGATGGATCTCATATTCGTACGCTGCTCCTGACGTTCTTCTATCGGCAGATGCCATTGGCGATTGAAAATGGCTATGTGTATATTGCTCAACCGCCATTGTACCGAGCTAAAAAAGGCGCTTCGGAAACTTATCTGAAAGACGATGCGGCACTGACGGAGTTTTTATTAACCTCGGGCCTTAAAGACATCAAGGTTCAGTCGGGAAATAAAAACTTAGATGAGGCTGAGTTCAGAAAATTGGTGGTAGCGATTCAGAAATTCCATAATTTGCTGAAGGCCTCTTCAGCCAAATACGATGTGGATGTTCTTTATTTCTTGATTTCAAAAGTGATTAAGCACGAGGAAATTTTTGCTTCTGAGTCCAAAATGGAGGCCATGTTCAAAGAGTTGAATGACTGGATCATCGCCAATCCTTCATTGGGAATCACCGAGCACAAGTTCAAAGTCAGCACCGAGGAAGGTAAATCTCTAGGGCAAGTGAGCACGGTTCGTTACGCCGACAAGATCACGACTAAAATCAGCTCTGCGACTTTGCGTGCTTCCGAGTGGATTGAACTCACGAACCTTTGGAATCAGATCCAGCAGATTTCGAAATTGCCGATTTCCGCAGTGATCGATGGCCAAGTTCAAAACTACGAAAACTACAAAGAATTTTATGAGCATGTGATGGAGGGCTCCAAAAAGGGCTACTACATCCAACGATACAAGGGACTAGGAGAGATGAATCCGGAACAGTTGTGGGAAACCACGCTCAACCCAGAGGTTCGAACTTTGCTGAAAGTCACTGTGGACGATGCTTTGGCCGCGGACGAAACCTTTTCGCTTTTGATGGGCGAACTGGTAGAGCCTCGCCGAAAGTTCATTCAAGACAACGCGCTCATGGCGCGCGAGCTCGACGTTTAATTTTGCAAAAGGATTTTTAGATGGAAAACGCTGTCAAAGGTATTAAAAACGTAGATATCAACAAAGAGATGCGCGACGCCTATCTTCAATACTCTATGAGCGTCATCGTCGGTCGCGCCCTTCCAGATGTGCGCGATGGACTCAAGCCTGTTCATCGTCGAGTTTTGTTTGCACAGAACGAAATGGGAAATTATCCCGGAAAGCCTTACCTGAAATCAGCTCGCGTGGTCGGGGATGTCATCGGTAAATACCATCCCCATGGAGACGTGGCGGTTTATGATACTATCGTGCGCTTGGCTCAAGATTTTTCCATGCGCTACACGCTAGAAGACGGTCAGGGAAACTTTGGATCCATCGATGGCGATTCAGCAGCGGCCATGCGTTACACCGAAATCAGAATGACGAAGCTAGCCCAAGAGCTGTTGTTTGATATTGAAAAAGAGACTGTTCCTTTTGGGCCGAACTACGACGACTCTTTAGAAATTCCACTGGTGCTGCCGGCGAAATATCCGAACTTGTTGGTGAACGGAAGCGCCGGAATCGCCGTTGGTATGGCGACGAATATTCCTCCGCACAATTTAACGGAAGTGATCGATGGATGTATTCACCTGATCGCAAACCCTGATTGTTCTATTGACGATTTGATCAAGTTTATTCCGGGCCCAGACTTTCCATCTTCGGGCGTGATTGCCGGAACCCAAGGCATTCATCAGGCCTATAAAAAAGGCAAAGGCATTATCACGCTGAAGGCGGTCGCCGAAATTGAAACCAAAAAAGATGGCCGCGAAGAAATCATCGTTCATCAGATTCCATATCAAGTAAATAAGGCTCGCTTGATTGAGAGCATGGCAGACCTTGTGCGTGACAAACAGATCGAGGGCATCAGCGATATTCGTGACGAGTCCTCGCGCGAAGGCATGCGCATCGTGATCTTGATTAAAAAAGGCGAGAACGCGAGCGTGATTTTGAATCGCCTGTACAAATACACTCAGCTTCAGGTCAGCTTTGGTATTATCATGCTGGCGTTGGATGCAAAAAACCAACCGATCACTTTTGATTTGAAGGGCATGCTGCAGGCGTTCGTCGACCATCGTCGTGATGTCGTCACCAAGCGATGTATTTTCGAACTAAAAAAAGCTCAGGAAAGAGCCCATATTTTAGATGGTTTGAAAAAGGCCCTCGACCAGATCGACGCTGTGATTAAAACCATCCGCGCCTCTAAAGAGGCCAAGGTGGCGCAGGAAGCTCTGATGACGCAGTTTAGTTTTTCAGAAAAACAAGCTGTGGCGATTTTGGAAATGCGCTTACAGCGCCTGACCGGCCTTGAGCGCGAAAAAATTGAAAACGAATTGGCAGAGCTTAAGAAAACGATCGACTGGCTGAAATTTGTTTTGGCTGACACCCGTGAAGTTTTTAAGATTATCGTGGAAGAGCTAGGTGACATAAAAAAACGTTTCGGCGACGCCCGTCGAACACAGATCACTGGCGACATGACCGACATCGAAGACGAAGATCTGATTGCGGACGAAGATATGATCGTGACGATCACCAACACAGGCTATATTAAGCGCATCTCTACAGACGAATATCGACTGCAGCGTCGCGGAGGCAAAGGCCTGAAAGGCATGGAGACTCGCGAAGAAGACTACGTCACAGATATTTTCCCCGCCTCAACGAAAACCACGCTGCTGGTGTTCACGGACAAGGGAAAAGTTTATTGGACAAAGGTGCACCGACTTCCACAAGGCAGCCGAACGTCGAAAGGCAAAGCCATTGCCAATGTTTTGAACTTGGGCGCCGGTGAAAAAGTGATGGCCGTACTTCCAGTGGAAGAGTTCGTAGAAAGCAAATTCGTTGTCATGCTCACTAAAAAAGGAATTATCAAAAAGACTTCGTTGGACGCGTTCTCGAATCAGCGCCAGGCAGGAATTATTGCTCTGACCACGGATCTGGACGACAATGTGATCTCTGCTAAAATGTCCGATGGGCAAAGCGATATCTTCATTGCTACGAAAGAGGGCATGTCGATTCGCTTTAACGAGGATGACGTTCGCGCCATGGGACGAACGGCTCGCGGAGTTAAGGGCATCACTCTATCAAAAGACGATATCGTGATCGGCATGGAAGTGATTCAAAAAGACAGCAAGGATACGATCCTGATCGTCACAGAGGGCGGCTACGGAAAGCGCTCGGATGTGGACGAATATCGTGTGCAAGGCCGCGGCGGTGTCGGAATCATCACTCAAAAAACCACTGATAAGGTGGGACTGGTGATTGGCGCCCGTAAGGTCAATGACAAGCTGGATTTGATCATAACTACCGACAACGGTCAGAACATCCGCATGAAAGTTTCCGATATTTCGGTGTTGGGAAGAAATACTCAGGGCGTTCGCTTGATCAATCTGGAAGGTAAAGACGAGCTAGTCACAGGCTTTGCTGTGATTGAGGATCAGGTCGCCGAAGTGCTCGGAGACCCAGGTGGACCAGAGGGCACTCATTAAGCTTCACCGAAGAAGAATTATTTTGATGAGCGCAGCCGCCATTTTTCTTAGCGGCTGCGGCTCTCCAGAGGACCGAGAGTTCGAGCGCGGCCTTACTGCGGAAAAGAACAAAGATTTTAAGGCAGCCATTAACTCCTTCAACCGCGCGATTCTTAGAAACCCCCAGAGCCCCGCAGCCATGGCCAGCGCCAAAGAGGGCGCGCGGGTGGCACTCTTGGAACTAAAAGACTTTAAAAAAGCCGCCGAATTTTTCGAAATGATTGTGGTCCAATCCGATGATGTTAGCGAAAGAATCACTGCACAGAAGCAGCTGGCCTCCGTTTATTTTGATCAGTTGGCCGACTATCCTCGCGCGATTGAGGAGCTCAATAAACTGCTTGCGACGACGATGGAGCCCCAGGAGCGCTCGAAGTTTAGAATCAAGCTGGCCAAGGCCTATTTCTTCACCAACAACTTTCTTCAGGCAGAAAGCGAAGTGAACGATTTTCTGAAAGGTGAAAAGGACGAAGACTCTGCTTTTCAGATGATGGTTCTTAAGGGAAACATTTATCTGGCCAAAAAAGATCAGACCAAATCCATCGAGGCCTTCAAGTCCGTTCTGAAGTTGAATCCAGAAAGAGCGGTGAAAGAAAATGCAGCAATGACTCTAGTGGTTGCGTATGAAGAGCTCAAAGATTACAAAAGTGCCATCGCTGTGCTAGAGCAAATGAAGAAATATCATGCCATGCCTGAATACATCGATGTCCGTATCAACAAGCTCATGGCCGATCAAAAAAACCAACCTGGCGCGAAGGGAGTTCATCGTAAATGAAAGACAGCAAATACCTAGTTTTTATTGGGATGGGGTTCGAGCTTGTGGGCCTGGTGTTGGCCTCTGTTTATGTAGGGCAATACCTGGATACCAAGTTTGAGCTGAAGGGCCTGGGGATCGTATCGATGATGGTGCTGGGACTTGTGGGATGGCTGGTGCACATCGTACAGCTGGTAAAGAATATGGATAAAAACAGCGACTCATGAAAGCCGTTTTCTTGCTTCAGCTTTTCTTCTTGGTCATCGGCACAGGGGTGCTTAAACTTTCAGCGTCAACGCAAGGGGCTATCTCCTACGCGGCGGGCGCAGGATTGGTGCTTTTGAACCTGGGCCTGCTGACCTGGGCCTGGTCAAAAATTCTGAGCAAAAAACTCGTTGCCCTGGCGGTCTCTACCATTGTATTTAAATACGCGATTTTTGCCGTGATTATATATCAGATTCTCATCTATCCAGGGACCGACAAACTGTGGTTTGGTGTGGGTCTAAGTACTTTAATGATCACAGTTCTTAGTTACGCTTGTTTGAAGGCAGCTAAGAAAGTTAGTTAAGAAGAATGTTTAGGGCCGCACCACTAGAGAGGGATTATGTCCATCAACTTATTGTCACTGCTTCCAGGAGTCGGAGAAGAATACGAACACGTGGCAACCTATGGAATCGTCGCGGCGGGAGTTATTACCGCTGGCATGGTCTCTAAAATATCGATGAAACAAAAGGGCTCCGAAGCCGTCATTCCCGATGGAAAACTTTCCCCCCGGGGAATTTTTGAAATGGTCACCGAATTTATTCAAGGGTTGGTCGACATGGTGATCGGTCATCATGGACGCAAATACATTCCGATGTTTGCTTCAATTTTCATTCTAATTTTTGCCAACAATCTTTTTGGCTTGATTCCGGGACTGTCGCCCGCCACAGAGCAAATCAACACGACTTTGGCGATGGGCTCATTTATGTTCCTGGTCTATAACTATCTGGGCATTAAAGAAAATGGCATCGCTTATCTGAAACACTTTTTGGGACCCTTGCTTTGGCTGGCTCCATTGATGGTGGTGATCGAGCTGATTTCGCACATTGTGCGTCCACTCAGCCTGGGTCTTCGTCTTTCTAAGGTTATGACTGGGGATCACTTGGTGATCGGAATTTTTACGGATCTAGTGCCGCTGGTGCTGCCGATCCCGTTTTATCTACTTGGAATATTCTTCTGTTTTGTTCAAGCAATGGTGTTCACCCTGTTATCGATGGTGTACATTGCCCTGGCTACGGCCCACGACCATTAAATTATTTTTGTAACGAAGTTGTTTAAAAAAGAAAAAGGAGAAACTCTTAATGAAAAAAACAGCAAAAGTCTTCGCAGCGTTGGCATCAACCTTCTTTGCACAGGCCGCAATGGCACAAGAGGCTGCTCACGCAGCTGGTAGCGGAGACAAAGGCATGATCGCTATTGGCGCCGGCATCGCTATCGGTGTTGCCGCTCTTGGGGGAGCCCTGGGACAAGGCAAAACAGCAGCGTCTGCTTTGGACGGCATCGCTCGTAATCCTGCAGCTCAAGGAAAAATCTTCACTCCGATGATCATCGGCTTGGCTCTGATTGAGTCCTTGGTGATCTATGCATTCGTTATTGCGTTCTTCTTGAACGGCCACATTTAATTTTTTTGAAAAAAACGGCCAAAGAAAAACTCTTTAGGCCGTTTTATTTTCCAAGATCTAAAGTCAAAAGCGGCGACATCGTTTCGCCATGAGCATTTTGTGTGGGAACACCATTCCATCCAACGCGAACGACCTCATCCAGAGAGTCCACTCCAACAGTTCCGAAGTATTTCAAACCTTCTGCAATACCATCATGCTTGGTTTCATAAGAAAAGCGAATGGCGTAGTTATGGATGACGGCCTTCATGACTTCAGCGTAGATCGTGTATTGAAAGCCCTTCTCTGTAACGGTGAAGTTGGCTTTGCCATGACCATTTAATACGTCCACTTCCACGAAATGCGGAAGACCCAAGTCGGTCTGACACAAAGAGGACTGCGGGCAGTAGAGAAATCCAACGTTGGTGTTGATCGTCACAGTTTCGGCGTTAGCCCAAGAAGAAATGGACATTATCAAAAGGCTAAAAAATATTTTCATAGGAAACTCCTTTATAAATATTTATTTACGATGGCTTCAAACTGAGAGCGAATACGATCAAGGCCCGCCTGTGTAGTGCTTTCATAGCGCAACACCAACACCGGCTGAGTGTTCGACGCCCGCGCCAAGGCCCAGCCGTCCTTGTAAGACACGCGAATGCCATCCAATAGGTTGACCTGATACTCCTCCGTCGACTTAGGAAAAGCCGCGCGCAATTTTTCTACAATCAGAACCTTCTTTTCTTCGGTGGTATCCACACGAAGTTCCGGAGTGTTGTACGCCGGAGGCAAGCCCTCAAGCAGTTGCTGAATATTTTTTCCTGTCTGGGACAGGATTTCACAAATTCGAAGACCTGCGTAAAGCGCGTCATCATAACCGTAGTTTCGATCGGCGAAGAAAATGTGACCGCTCATTTCGCCACCAAAGGGAGCGTGCTCAACCTTGATTTTTTCTTTGATGAGGGAGTGGCCTGTTTTCCACATGATCGGCACACCGCCATGTCTTTTGATGTCGTCGTACATGCGATCGGAGCACTTGACGTCACCGATGATTTTGCCACCCTTGGAGGTCGCAAGAACCACGCGGCTGACCAAGACCATCAGCTCATCGCCGTAGATCATTCTTCCGGTGTGATCGACCAGACCAATGCGATCCGCATCGCCATCGAAACCGATGCCGACCACAGCCCCCTGTTTTTTAACTTCCGCCACAAGTGCCGTCAGATTTTTTTCCACTGTTGGGTCGGGATGATGATTTGGAAAACGGCCATCTGGCTGCTCAAAAAGAATTGTCGGTTTTAATCCGGTGTTTTCATAGAGTTTACGAACGATGCAGCCGGCGGCACCATTTCCACAATCCAAAACCACCTTGATGGGCTTCATCTGGCCAAACTCTTTTTTATATCGCTCGAGGTATTGGGGGAAAATATCGTAGGCCTGCTCTTGGCCCTCACCCTTCGGAAAGTCGGCGCGCTCGACAATTCCTTTAAGAGTTTGAATTTCCTCGCCGAAAATAGTCTGCTTACCGCAGCTGACTTTGAAGCCATTGTACTCCGGAGGATTGTGACTGCCGGTGATCATCAGTGCGCCATCAACCCCAGGCACATCAAACGTGGTGAAATAAGAAATGGGCGAAGTCACTAGACCCACATAAAGAACGTCGGCCCCGGAATCTCTTAAGCCTTGCGAAACCGCGGCTTTAATTTCTGGCCCAGACAAGCGTGCATCGTTGCCCAGGGAAATCTTCAACTTCTTCTTACCGGTTTTGGCCTGCATGTATTGCACAAAGCCTCGACCCAAAAGGTAGCCAAAATCTTTATCAAATTGCTGGCCGTACACGCCGCGAATGTCGTACTCACGAAAAATCACTGGATCAAACATGTCGATTTCCTTTCCATCCTCCGCCGAGCGCCACTTTCGTGGCCCACAAGAGAGCGTCTTTCATAGAGCCTGCATCGGCGATTCCACGACCATAGATGTCCTTGGCCGTACCGTGGTCCACCGATGTTCTGCAAATAGGCAGCCCCAAAGTCAAGTGAACACCAGAGTCAAAGCCATGGACCATCTTAAACGGAATAAGCCCCTGATCATGGTAGAGCGCCACGTAAAACGAAAAGCGCTTCCACTGAGATGGCTGAAAGGCAACGTCAGGAATCAGTGGCCCCTGAATGGCCAATCCGGCTTTCTGCTGGGCTTCGATCAGCGGTCGCAAAACGGACTTCTCAAAGTCGCCAATCAGGGAGTCATCGCTCGCGTGAGGGTTTAGTCCCAGAATGCCCAAAGGCTTTTTTCTTTGCGTGGAAGGAAGATGCGTCAGCACCTCTGAAATATTGATCAATGTTTTTCGAAGAAGGGTTTGATTCAGCGCTGACGGCACGTCCGCCAAGGGTAAATGTGCCGTGGCTAAAACGACATTGAACTTATCACCCAGAAAACACATGTTCGCTTGGGACACTCCACAAACTCTTTGAAGGATTTCCGTGTGACCCAAATCCTTGAGGCCGGCAGCACGTATTCCTGGCTTCGACAGCGGCGCTGTACAGAGCGCCGCGGCCTTGCCATCCATACAGGCTTGCGCCGAAATTTCTACCCAGCGGGCCGGCGCCAGAGAGCTTCGAATCAGCAGTAAATTGGACGAAGACTCTTTCGCGGAGGCCTGAAATTCTTCCACAGAGATATTTGAAATTTTAAACTTGGACTGCAGTCGTCGCAATAAGGCGGTGTCACACTTGGAGAGTTTTCCGTTCGATAAAAATAAAGCGAAACGAATTTTTTTCTTCGGCCCAACCTTCAGCAGAGCCTTCACAGAGACCTCAAGACCAATTCCGTCAGAGTCCCCAGAGGTGATGCAAACCGTACTAACTTCAGACGCCATACTCAGGCTTTGTTGATGCGAATGAACGATTCTTCGCGCTTGGACTCTAGCCAAAGGCGAAAGTGCTTTTGAAAGGCCTTCTCAAAGAGTTGGCTACGAATTTTTTCTTTCTCTTTGTCGAAGCGCGGATCGGACACCAGCGTTTTGTTGAGCAGTTTCAGCACGTGGTAGTTGCCCTTCAGGCGAACCACGTCGGTGGTCTCTCCGGGGTTTAGCTTGGCGACGGCCACTTCCATCTCCTTGGCAAACTCTCCTGCTTTGAAGCTTCCCAAAATTCCACCCGTTGTGAAATTAGCGTCCTCGCTGTGTTGTTCGGCTAGAACTTCGAAGGATTCTCCGCTGCGCAGCTTTTTTACGACGGACTCGGCACGTTCGCGGGCAGCATCGGCACCGCCCTTTTTGGAATTAAAAAGAATGTGGGCGATGGAGTACTCATAGATACCCGCCGAAGCCGACGGATATTCTCTGGAGTACTGGGCCAGGATGTCCTCGTCAGAAACGCGAATTTTAGAGGTGACTTCGGCTTCAATCAAAGACTGCCGTTCGACCTTGGATTTAATGAAACTTTGATATTCTGAAACGGTGATGCCTTGGCCAGATACGGCGGTCATAAGCTCGCTTCGATTCATGCCATTGCGCTTAGCGATCTCGCGAATTTCTTGCTCGACCCGCTCGATCGTGACGCTGAGGTTGAGGCGCTTCACCTCGGAATCCATCAGACGCTCATTGATCATGTAGTCCAACTGCTCGGACGCATCTTTTTTAATTTCAGCGGGCGGCTTGCCAAAAAGCAAAAGATCATCCAGGAAATTATTTCGATCCAACTTTTTAGTGAAAGCGGAGGTGTCTGAAAGTGTGATGATGTCGTTGTTGACGATGGCCACCACGCGTTCGACGACTTCAGCTTGGGTCAAAAGTCCGAAGAACAGAGAAAAAATAAACACGCTACTTTTTAACTTCATTATTATTTTCCCCTTTGGTTTCTACACTGATAGCGGCAATGATTTCCGGATTCTTAAGAACCTTCGCACTGCGCAGCTGTTTGTCCAACCAGCCCATAAATTCTATTTGTTCCTTCTGCGCTTGCAACAACTCAATGATCTGAGGACGCACTTCATCCACAGACGCCACGCCGGCAGCCGCACGACGCTCGGCCTTAAAGATGTGAAACCCATAGGCGCTCTCTAAAACTTGGCTGGTGCCACCCAGCGGCAGTTGAAAGGCCTTGTCAAAGATATCCACAGAGCCCTTTTCGATCCATCCGACCACTCCGCCCTGCTTACCCTCAGGAGAAACCGAATACTTTTTTGCCAGTTCGGCAAAGTCCTTTTTCTTAACGACCTCTTCCCGGACGGCCTCTGCCTTAGTGAGATCATCAAGAACGATTTGGCGCAGATAAATTCGATCCTTGCGGCGAAAGTGCTCTTTATTTTTTTCGAAGTAAGCGCGAATTTCGGCGTCGGTGGGCCGTTGAATTTTTTCGCCCACTTTCTGAAACACTTTTTTCGACAACAGGGATATTTTGACTTCATCGCGCCACTGGCTCAGTGACAGACCTTCTTGAGAAAGTTCACGGCGGAAGGAAAGATCATCAGGGTACGTGGCACGGGTGGAGTTCACTTCGCCGTCCAGTTCGGAATCGCTGACATTCAGACCATTGCTTTTTGCAAAATCAATGCTGATGCAGTTGATGATGAAAGTTCGCACAATTTCATCTTTGGCTCGGTTGAGGTTGACGGGGTCCTTCGCAGCTAGCGCGTCCAGGCTTTTTAACTGGCGGGCCAGCAGATCTGCCATATCTTTGGTGGTCATCTTGTGATCATTCACCTGAACGATGACGGCATTCATCACGCGACTGGAGGCGAAGCAGCCTGCCAATAGCAAAGCCCAAAGACAGGTCGCAAAAATGGTATAAAAAAAACCCCGGTTTCACGGGGTTTCTTATAGCACTATTGTCGAAAGAGTCCATTACTCAATTAGGCTGGGGAAGGACTTGATCGAATAGGATTTCTTAACTTTGTCGAAATAACTGTTGAAGATATCTTTTCGTTTTTCGTCGAACACGGCTGCGCGCAAAGCCCGCTTATTGGCATTTTCAAAAGATCTGCGGCCAGTCACTTTCAAGATCTGATATCCGTAGGGAACCTCTACCAGGCCACGAACTTCGCCGATTTTTAACGAGTTAATAACGTCGTAAACA
>JABDFK010000042.1:9197-12586 GCA_013286585.1 Deltaproteobacteria bacterium | reverse complement strand
TACAAGTTGGACGCCATGGTTCAATCCAGTCGAAATATTTAGCTCACGAAATCTATCTAGGAATTAACGTCACGGAGACTTTGTAAGTATTTCCATCGCTGACCAGCTGTAAATGCTCTTTGTCCGAAGCGACTCCATCAACTTCGATTTGTACTTTTCCCGTACTGATACCTGAGGGATTCAGAACGGTGATTAAGTATTTCGATGTTCCATGCATATAGTCGATTTCGTAGGTCTTCCAAGTCGCAGAAATGCACGGCTTGATGGTTAGACTATTTCCATTCAATTGAAACCCCAAGATCGATTCCAGGCCTGCTCGGTAATACCACGCAGCCGAGCCCGTGTACCAACTCCACCCACCCTGACCTTCCAGGGAGCCTCCTGAATACAGATCACCTGCAAGTACATAGGGTTCAATTTTGTACTTGCTGGTTTGAACCTGACTCTGCGAGTGCAGAATCGGATTTAGCATATTGAATAATTCCAGGGCCTTGTTGCCATTTCCTAATTCGGCGTAAGCCATCAACACCCAAACGGCAGCATGAGTGTACTGTCCGCCGTTTTCTCTCACGCCAGGAACGTATCCTTTGATGTAACCGGGGTCTTCAGGACTCTTGTCAAACGGAGGTGTGAACAGCAAAACCAGCTGAGAGTTTTTCCGGATAAGAAGCTCATCGACTTTGTTCATCGATTTTTGAGCGCGCTCGGGATCGCCGGCTTTGGATAGCACCGCCCAAGACTGAGCCAAAGAGTCGATCTTGCACTCTTCATTGATGGCAGACCCCAGAGGCGTGCCACTATCAAAATATGCCCTCTTGTACCAGTCGCCATCCCAGCCATTTTTTTCTAGGGAATCCTTCAGCCGCAAAAGGATCCCTTCGTAATTTTCACGGTTGGAATTTTGCTCTGGCGACTGACAATAGGGCAGAAAGGTGGTGAGCACCCGATAGAGGAACCATCCTAGCCAAATGCTTTCGCCTTGACCGTGGATGCCGGCTCGGTTCATGCCGTCGTTCCAGTCTCCGGTGCCGATCAATGGCAGTTGATGCTGTCCAAGTTTTAATGAATGGTTGATAGCTCGAATGGCGTGCTCAAAAATAGTGGCGGACTCATTGGAAATTTTGGGAAGAGTGTAAGAGTCATCTTCTTCGGCGGTGAGTAGGGGTGCCTCTAGGAAAGGTGTTACCTCTGATAAAATTTTATCATCGCCGGTCACTCGGATGTAGTGACTGATCACGAACGGCAACCACAGCAGATCATCCGTCATGCGCGTCCGAATTCCGCGGCCAGTGGGTGGGTGCCACCAGTGTTGAACGTCGCCTTCTTTGAATTGATGTGCGGAAGCACGCAAGATGTGTTCTCTGGTCAACTGTGGGGCTGCATATACAAAGGCCATGCAGTCCTGAAGTTGATCGCGAAATCCATAGGCACCGCCCGACTGATAGAAGGCCGTTCTAGACCAGTATCGACAAGACAATGTCTGATACAGGAGCCAGTGATTGAGCAAAAAATTCATCGAAGGCTCAGGAGTCCTCACCTGCACGACGTCAGTGAGCCTTTTCCAGTCTTCAGAGACTTCCTTCAGCGCAGCTTGAGCGACGTTCAAATCTCTGTAACGGAGGGTGAGTGCGCGAGCAGCTTCGGCATTTTCACATTGTCCTAGTAAGGCGGACATCTTATATTGTGCACCGGGATCTAAACTGAAAGAAGTCTGTAGGACGGCACAAGGATCTTGCCCGGTACCTACCTTTTGAGAAAGAGCTATGCGCTTCAGTGCCGCCGGGGAGGCGTAGTTTCCATTGCGCCCTAGGAATTCTTTGCGACTGCAGGTGAAGGTCCTGGTTTCACTGCTGATGTCGGCGAAAGCCACCCTTTGAGAGAACTCGTTGTCATAGGGATTGCGAGCAAAAATGGCTCCGCTCGTTGGATCCACGTTGGAAATTAGATAAGAAGAGGTTTTCTCTCGCTGTGATCCGAGGACCCATTCGCTATAGCTGGTGACCGATAGGCGGCGCTTCCGGCCGCTCAGATTTTTTAATTCCAGAAGTGAAACTTTGATCGTATCAGCCTTCGGAACAAAAACAGTCAAGGTGTGGGCGATGCCATGGCTGGTGTGCTCGAAAGTGGTAAAGCCTTGACCATGTCTAACCGCATAAGGCGAGTCCCCGCGAATGGGTAAGGGAGTTGGCGTCCAAAATTCCCCGGTGTCATCGTCTCTGAGGTAAATAATTTCTCCGGGAGGATCGCTGACCGGATCATTGGACCACGGTGTGAGTCGATTGGTCTGACTGTTCATGGACCAGGTGAAGCCAGCGCCGGACTCGCTGATCTGGAAGCCAAAGTCATGGCTGTTCCCGACGACATTGATCCAAGGGGCTGGGGTCCACTGTCCTGGTTGAAGAATCACCACGTATTCTTCACCGTTCTTGTCGAATCCACCCAGGCCATTGAAGAAATCAAGTTCTGTGGATGTGGGTGTTGCGAAGGACTTGGTTTTATCTTTCTCTGTGGAAATTTTGGGTGCGAATGGTACGGATGAAAAATCTTCGGCGGCTTTCCGGTGGACCTGATCCTTGAGCGGCTCATCGGCTGTGAGCGTGATCCTAGCCACGGCCAAAATGTGTGCAATGTCTTTGTCGGACATAAGATTCCGACGTAAGACAAAGATGCCGCCTGGTTTATTGAGCCAAGCTTGGGAACCCGTGCTGCGAATCTGTTGTTGCAGTTCATCCTGCAGTCCCTGAAAATAGGTGGTCTCATGTTCGTTAAGAATAACAAAATCGTAGATCAGTCCTTTGAGTCGCAAGTATTCATGACAACGTAAAAGCTTTCGGACCGTCGATAGGCCCTTCAGTTCGTCGATGCGCATAACCACAATGGGCAAATCTCCGCTGATTCCATTGGGCCACAGGCTGGACTGAGTGTTGGTATTGGCAGCACGCTGGTGGGCCGGTGGTCGGGGTGACGCCTGTGAGTACAAAATACGCTCGGCCAGTCGTTGATAAATATAGGAGACATCTGAACTGATATCCAGATGTCTCATGTCCACTTGAGCCTTGGTCCATGCGATTTGACTCTCGCGATCGAAAGCATGAATATCGTGATAGCGATCGGCAAGATTTAAGGCTTCTTCGCGGGACGAAGCAAAGCCCGTGGTGAAGGCAATTTGAGTGTTACCATTCGCAGGAACCTGAACGGTGACTCTCAAAGATAGAATTGGATCCAGGGTAATTCCGGCGGTATTGGAAAGATCCTTTCCATCGAAGATGCATTCTGGATTTCGAATATCCCGACCGCGACCGATGAATTTCGAGCGATCTGTTTCGTACTGAACATCCGACAGAATTTCACTGTCGCTGACCACGACATGCAGGCCCCAGTTCTCTTTT
>JABDFK010000042.1:0-9187 GCA_013286585.1 Deltaproteobacteria bacterium | reverse complement strand
AGAGCTGCGAAGCTGCATCAGCGCTCTCCAGTAAGCGTTCCACGTTTTGCCTAGCGACGTTGGCCAAAAGTGCATTTTTTGAAGGTAGAAATTCCGTTTGAATAAATAGCTTGCTGAAGGTCAGGTGATCTAAGTCTGCCGACAAGGGACTGAGCACAGGTTCAAGATAGCTGGTCAACTCTAATGTCCGCGGTTGATCGGAGTGATTGGTCAGTGTCACGTGACGAATTTCAACATTGTCTTCAGGAGCTACGATGATTTGTGTGAGGGTCGAAATGTCCTGTTCGCGGCGATGGAATTGAACTTTTTCTTCCGCAAAAGTGACTTGGTAAGACGACGGCGGCTCTGTGAGGGGCTGGTAGGTCGTGGACCAAGTGGTTTTGCGAGCGGGCTCTCGAATAAATATAAAGCTGCCCCAGTTATCACGGGTTGAGTCTTCTTTCCATCGAGAGATCGCGGTGTCGCCACATTTGGAGTATCCGCCACCGGCTGTCGAGATCATCAGGGAATAGGTTCGGTTGGAAAGAAGCTGCAGATGCGGGGCCGAGCTATTCGGATTGGTGTAGTGGCGTATCAGAGGATTGGCCGACGTCATGGTTTCTGCTTCAAGTTCAATTTCGGCGGCCTTCGGCAGAATGGGGATGACTCCTTGCGGAACTCGCTCTTGCAAAAGCAGGCGGGTGGCCAGCACGATCGGATCGCGATGAAATCGATTTTGCATGATATTGTCATTGAGCACGTTGTTGAGTGCCGTCAAACTCATACCCTGATGATGAGCCATAAAAGATTTGATCACGGCGAATTTTTGAGTCTCTGGAAGCCGTTCGGGTGTGTAGTCCACGGACTCATAGAATCCATAGGTGGTAAGAAGCTGAAGTTCGATGAGAGCTTTCAAGTTTTTAATGGACGCCACTGGATTCACCATCGCGGCCAGAACTGTGGAATATGGAGAGACCACCAAATCATGGCTTAAGCCACGCTTAAGGCCTAGGCCCGGCACTCCGAACGGACCGTACTGATAATTCATCTGCAGATCTCTGGCGTTGTAGCCAGCTTCCGAAATTCCCCATGGCACCTGACGCTCGCGACCGTAAGAGATCTGTCTGGCCACGATCGTGTGAGTCGTTTCATCCAGCAAGGTGTTCTCGTAGTCCCGCATCACCAAGAGGGGCATCAGATATTCAAACATGGAGGCCGTCCAAGAAATCAGTGCGCGACCACCAGAAATCGGAACTAATTGGCGCCCCAAGCGAAACCAATGTTTCTGCAGCACATCGCCCTTGGCGATAGCTACAAAACTGGCCAAACGAGATTCCGAGCCCAATAGGTCATAGAGTCCTGCATCGAATTTTCCATCACTGATGCTATAGCCGATAGAGAATATTCCCCGATCTTTATTGATTAAGAAAGAGAAATTCATGGATTTGAACATTTGATCTAAGAGCTGCGAAGCTGCATCAGCGCTCTCCAGTAAGCGTTCCACGTTTTGCCTAGCGACGTTGAGCGAATCGGCCCAATTCGATAACTCTTCGAACAGAGACGTATCATTGCCGACTGCGGATAAAATTTCCTGCACTTGCGCCGTCGCCTGGGAAGAGATCGCCAGGAATGCGCCGAAAGAAATATCTCGAGGAAATAATTTTAGAAACAAATTCCATTTTTTGGATAAAGGCACAGAATGTTGCTCTAGCCTAGAACTGAGCCGCAGAAATGGCTCTGTGGTCCAGGGTGCCAGGTTCGTTTTGCTGTTTTGAGCCGCCTGAATTCGGAGAATACAAGCGTCGATCCAGGGTGCTAATTGTTGGTTCAGTTGTAGCGACGAAACCTCGTTCTTCAGGTTCTCGAATGATTTCAGCAGAAGGGAATCTTGGGTGAAAGAGGCCTCAAGCAAGCGACCACAGTTTTGAAGTTCTGCCATTCCATCGTTCTTTGAAGTTCTGGCTGCCAGTAGTTCAGACTCTATAATGGCCAGCGTGTCCTTGAGGCCAGCATAAGTACGGTCAGGGTTCGCCATGACATTTGGAATTTCAAGGCAGGCTTGCTTTGCAGCTAACAAATAGCCCGCAAGATTGCCGCTATCCACAGTGGAAATATACTTGGGATTCAGCGGCAACAGAGTCTGGGTATCATACCAATTTAAAAAATGCCCTTCATACTGTTCTAGTCGCTGCATCGTTGACAACGTGGACTTAAGTCGATCAGCGAACTCGCTCGTTGTCAGATAGCCAAAGTCGTGCGCACTAGAGAGCGAAAGAAGATAAAGGCCCATGTTGGTCGGCGAGGTTCGATGCGCGGTCAAAGCCTGAGGAAGCTCTTGGTGATTGTCGGGCGGAAGCCAGTGATCTTCTGGGCTAACAAAGGTTTCAAAGTAGTGCCAAGTTCGACGTGCGATTTGACGCAGTAACCGTTGATCATCCGCGGATAAGGTCGGTTTTTTTGGTGTCAGTCGGCGGCTGATCAAATGCGCCACCAATGGATAGCACATCCATAGGGCGATCAACACAGCCGACACGTGAAGAGATCTTTCGCGCACCAATAGTGCTGCGACCAAGGCTAACAAAAATTCGGTGGGCCAACAGCTTTTCCACAATGGTAACTTGGTATTTAGTTTTTCCTTTTCTGCCTGATCTGCTGTTGTCCATTCTAGTAATTTTGTTTTCGATATAAAACTTCGATAGAACACCCGGGCAATGGCATCCAGATTGATGTAAGAATGATGGGCTAGAAATAACGCATAAAACACGGTTTGCAGAGCACTGATCTCTACTTTCAGATTTGCGCTCAGCCGTCGAGCGGAAGTATTTCCAAGATGGAAGGCAATATATCCCACCACTGTCTGAGCGATGTTTGGAAAAACGATGATAAAGAGCGCATAGCTCACCCAGAAAGAGGGCGAACCTGGAAACAGAGTCCAAGCCAAGCACAGCCACAGAAAGGTCAAGGGCGCCACAAGGCTGCGTCGTAAGTTGTCGAAGATTTTCCATCGCGAAATGAATGGAAGCTGATTTCTGGTCCATTGCATTTTCGCATTTCTTACGAAGGGCAGAAGCCAGCCACCAATTTGCCAATCCCCACGAATCCACCGATGTTGTCTGGTGAAAGCGGATTGATATGTCTGAGGATAGTCATCCAATAATTCCAGATCTGTCACCAAGCCCGCGCGGGCATAAAGACCTTCAAATAAATCATGGCTTA
The DNA here is from genome assembly GCA_013286585.1 of Deltaproteobacteria bacterium. Taxonomy (GTDB): domain Bacteria; phylum Bdellovibrionota; class Bdellovibrionia; order Bdellovibrionales; family Bdellovibrionaceae; genus CAIYID01. The sequence continues at coordinate 5,992 of JABDFK010000042.1, read as the reverse complement.
GAATTGCGTTTTCCGGAACTCGGTTTTTGAGGGCGGCCTCAAAGGCATCGACATCGTAGAGACCTTTTCCGGTGTAATTGCCTTCATGAAAAAGATCTTGATAAACCTCTGACACAGCTGTGGTGTAAGGATCTATTCCTGTATATCCTGAAAATACCTTAGCGAAGAACGACCTGGCAGAGCTTTCTAGGGAAATTCCGATTCTAGGTTGAAGGACGGCGTAGCCTTCGGTGACCCGTCCCATCTGGATATCATAATAGGCATGATTCAGAGGATGCAGAATGGTCCCGATCATTTTACGTGCAGAATCTCTAGGTAATTGCGTGTCCGCATCCAGCGTGATGACAAAGCGTATGGAAGCCAAAAAGGCGGCCCTGTCGTTTGCTGACACAAAGCTGGTGTTGCGGTCATTTCGTAACAGCCGATTGAATTCATGAAGTTTACCGCGCTTTCGTTCCCATCCCATCCATGTATTTTCAGCCACGTTCCATCGGCGACGACGATGGAAATGAAAAAAGATCTCGCCAGATCCATTGCCATACTTTTCATTCAGCCGAGTGACCCCCTCCCTCACTTGCGTGAGATAACCGGTGTCCTCTGGTAAAGACTCTGTGGGGGCATCTGTGAAATCGGTCAGCAAAGCAAAAAACAGATTCGGGTCGGAATTTCCCAGATAGTGAATCTCCAATTTTCCTAGAAGATCTTCGATGACCTTTGTGCTGGAAAGCATGCAGGGGATAACCACCATGGTTTTTGCATTCGCTGGAACTCCATACGACAAATCCATTTTTGGTAAGACGTTGGGTCGAATGACATGCGTTAGGTAAATATTGGTCAGGCCAATGGCAAGCTCGCTGCATGGAATTAAAATGGCGCAGCCGATGAGCAATAAGAAAGCCAGCGAAGCCCCCTGGGTCTCAGCGTAGTACAGTGGAACAGCAGCAATGAGAGCTAAAAGAAATCCAACATGACTGAAGTAAATAAGATTCGGACGGGCAAGGCCGAAATTTAATATTCGAGTGCTGGTCTTATAGTTAAATTGTTTTTCTAAGTGGACCACTCCTTTAGAAATAAGATAATAACCCACGTGAGATTTTCTGGTATTGAGTGGCTCGCTAGGGGAGGCCTTTGCGGCTTGGGCCAATTGAATGGCTTTTTCTGCCACCTTTAGCTCTGAGGTTTCCGTTCTTCGACTTATTTTTTCGATCACATGTCGGTATCGATCTCGGGTGGCGAAATCCATTTGTCTGTAAACTGGATCGGCCTCCAGTACGCGGTCGATAAGACTCAAGCTTTCGAAAAAATCTTGCCAATTTAGACTAGAAATCAGGCGCATGCTGGTAATGATGTTGGCCACAGTGATTTGATTAGAGGCCTGCAACTGATGGGACTGATGCACGATCTCTTCGGTCGAAGTTTTTTCTTTCGTGACCAGGTTTTCTAAATGTTCTAACGCTGGCCAAATCTCAGGCTCTTGGTCTCTGAGGCGTTTGGCCAGCTGGGCGATGTAAGCTTGGTCGTATTGGGAGGACTGGGAAATCTTTGGGATCAGGGCGTGAAACTTTTCCTTGTCAGAGGCAAACTCAAAAAGTTGATCGGCAAAAATGTTGGCCTGAATCCGCTTCTCGTGGTCCGCTACTATTTGTAAAGCCACACGTCTAAGGTTTTCTACCAAAACGAGCCTCAGGGTGATGGCCAAGGCCCACAGCTCGCCAATATTCAAAGCCGAAGTCAGTTGGTAGGAGTGCACAAATCTGCGAATGGTTTCGGGGTCCAGTTGACTGTCTGTATGAGCGATGAGCGCAAGAGCCAGAGCGTAGACTCGGGGATATCCCGAGAGCTCACCCAAAGAAATTTTTGGCAGCTCTTTATAGAATGATGGAGGCAGGTCTTCCTGGATTTCACGAAGCTGATCTTCGACGATGTGAAAGTTGTCCACAAGCCATTCGCCCGCAGGAGGAAGTGTGTCTTTTCGATTCACTGCCGCCATGAGCGTGCGATAGGCAGCCAGCAGTTGGACACCGTTGTCGCGCATTCTTGGTAAAAGCGGTTGGGAATGTATGGGTTCATGGCTGACCTTGAGTTCGGCCGCCAGATAGGCCGCGTACTCTTCAAGGCGTTCAACGCTGTAAATTTCGCCCCGAATTGATTGTTCCATCATAAGCCGTTCCTGGGGAAAAAATCCACATCAACGCGGAAATTATTCTCTGGGTGAAAATAAACTCGAACGCCGATTGTTTTAGTTGATCTCAACTCCGGTGTTCAGCACAGATCATGCCACTGCGTTGAACGCCGGAATGAAGCACAGATATTGCACCGTGATCTGATCAATGATGAAAAATAATTTTGAAATTGGGATTGTAGGTCTGGGTGCCATGGGGCGGAATTTACTTCTGAATCTGCGCGATCATGGTCATCGTGGCATCGGTCTCGATAAGGACAATGCCAAGGTTTCTTTGGTCAAGAGTGAAGAGCAAAAATCCACAGAAATGGATGCCACAGAAGAAGTGACTGTTTTTTTGAACCAATTGCAGCAGCCGCGGGTCATACTATTGCTGATTCCTGCGGGTGCCCCAGTGGATTCCGTTCTTAGTGAACTGGTTCCATTGTTAAGCCCTGGGGATCTTGTGATTGACGCCGGTAACTCTCATTTTACAGAGACCAATCTGCGCGAAAAATTTTTGGCTGAAAAGGGCATTGAATTCTTTGGAATGGGAGTTTCTGGCGGCGAAGCCGGAGCCAGAAATGGTCCAAGCATAATGCCGGGTGGAAAAAAAGAATCTTACGAACGCGTGCGCCCAATGCTTGAAGCTATCGCGGCTCAGGTGAACGGAGAACCTTGTGTGGGCTATCTTGGGCCCGGGTCCTGCGGACACTATGTAAAAATGGTTCACAATGGAATTGAATACGGTCTCATGCAGCTGATTGCAGAAATTTACGCACTGATGAAGCTCGTGCTTCGCAGTTCGAATGACGAGTGTCACAGTGTTTTTAGCGCATGGAATGGCTCTGAACTGAGTTCTTATTTGCTTGAAATCACGGCGCAGCTGTTTCAAAAAAGAGATGATACGAAATCGGACGGCTGGCTGCTGGATTCGGTTCTGGACGTGGCCAAGCAAAATGGCACGGGTATCTGGACCAGTCAGGATGCTCTTAAAAATCAAATTCCTGTTCCTAGCATCGATGCTGCGGTGACCGCACGGGATCTTTCGGTGTTTAAGGCCGAGCGAACCCAGGCCAGCACCCTACTAGAAAGTCCTGCAGTCATCGATGTCGCTGACCGCGAGGCCTTTGTAAATCAATTGCGCAATGCCTACCACGCAAGCTCGATTCTAATTTTTGCCCAGAGTCTGGTGCTTCTGCAGAAGGCCTCCGTGACCTATGGCTATTCTTTGAATTTGGAACAAATCGCTCGGGTGTGGCGGGGTGGATGTATTATACGCACCGCTTTGCTTGAGCCTATTGCGAATGCCTATCGCCAAGCGCCGACACTTTCCAATCTGCTGCTGGATGCTTACTTCGCCAGGGCCATGAATCAGAGACAGTCGGATCTTCGCACAGTGATTCAAAGAGCCGCAGAAGGCGGAATTCCAGTTCCAGTGATGATGGCGGGGCTTGCTTACTATGATGGTTATCGAAGTGCTTGGTCGCCGGCGAACCTCATTCAAGCCCAGCGGGATTATTTCGGAGCCCACAGATACGAACGCACTGATGTCAGCGGTACTTTTCACTCGGATTGGGGGAATTCATGACCCCCAGCAAACCCGCAATTTTGATTATTTTGGGATCAGCTGGCGACCTGACCCATCGCAAGCTTTTACCAGCACTTTACAATTTATTTTTGGATCAGCGCCTGCCAGAAAAGCTTGCCATTCTAGCCTTGGACAGAAAAAGTATGAAGGAAGAGCAATTTCACAATTCGCTTCTGGAGGGCGTCAATGAATTTTCCCGCCGTGGAAAAGTGGAAGAGGCCCGTTGGGACCATTTCGCTAGACTGATCAAGTATAAAGCTCTTGATTTCACTGAAGCTAACTCTTACTCCCAGATGGCCGAGTTCATTAAAACCCAAGAGGAAATCTGGAATGAGCCGGCGGATCACATTTTTTATCTGGCGGTGGCCCCGACATTCATTGAGCCAATTTTGAATCATTTGGCAGAGACAAGGCTTTTGTCCGACCACGGTCGGAACCGAATTGTGATCGAAAAACCCTTCGGCCGTGATTTAAAATCGGCGATTCACCTCAACGAAACGTTGAGCCGGGTGGCGGATGAATCTCAGATCTTTCGAATTGATCATTTTTTAGGTAAAGAGACTGTGCAGAATATCTTAGCCCTTCGCTTTGCCAACAGTCTATTTGAGCCTCTGTGGAATCGCACCTACATCGATCACATCCAAATCACAGTGGCCGAGCAAATCGGAATCGAGCAGCGGGGCGCATATTATGACCATGCTGGGGCTCTTCGGGACATGTTGGAAAATCATCTTTTTCAGCTGCTGGGAATGGTTGCCATGGAGCCTCCGACCTCCTTTGATCAGGATGAAATTCGGAATAAAAAAGTGGACGTTCTCCATGCGATTCGTTCCATTCCGAGGGATCAGGTTGCAGAGGTCGCGGTGCGCGGACAATACAGCGACTACCGGCATGAGTTGGATGTTCATCCACAATCGGGAACCGAAACATTTGCGGCGCTAAAACTATTTGTCGACAACTGGCGCTGGCAAGGTGTTCCGTTTTATCTGCGCACTGGGAAACGAATGGCGCAAAGAATGGCTGAAATTTCTATTCAATTCAAATCGGTTCCACATAGATCTTTTCCGCCATCAACAACAGACACCTGCCTGCCGAATCTTCTGCGTATTCGTATACAGCCCGACGAAGAGATCACATTGCAGTTTCAGGCCAAAGAGCCCGGTACTTCGTTTGAATTAAAACCTGTTCAGATGAAATTCTCTTATAAGGACTCTTTTTTCAAGACAGAGTCCGGAAGCCTACGAAACTCTTTTGCTAGATATTTTTGAAGGTGACGCCACTTCATTTGTACGTGCTGATTTGGAAAAGGCCGCGTGGTTAGCTATTTCCCCAGTGCTGGAAGAATGGACGGTGAATAAACCCACCAATTTTCCCAACTATTCTGCCGGAACTTGGGGGCCACCAGCCGCTGATCAACTGCTTGAAAAGGACGGAAGGAGATGGTCTCATGGTTAAAATATTCTCGGACGCAGAGGGTTTGGCGCAGGCTTCCGCTAGATTATTTGTAGAGCAGTCTCAGCGCTCGATCGAGCGCTCCGGAAAATTTCGAGTGGTTTTGTCGGGCGGTAATACACCAGTGCTGACATATCACCTTTTGGCAGCTGGGACTTTTAGAAACCAGGTGGATTGGTCACGAGTGCATATTTTCTGGAGCGACGAGCGGTGTGTGCCGCCGGCGGATGAACGCAGCAACTACGGGATGGTTCAGCGAGTCCTGCTGTCTTATGTGGGCATCCCAGAAACGCAGATATTTCCCATCATTGGCGCACAGAATCCCGAGGCTGCGGCCACCGAGTATGAATCCATGCTGCGGAAATATTTCGGTAACGGGCCAGCACAGTTTGATTTGGTGTATCTTGGTTTGGGAGATGATGGACATACGGCTTCGCTTTTTCCAGGCTCGGCCGGTCTTTTGGAAAAAGAGCGCTGGGTGACTGTGGGTCAACGGGGACCTGAGGGTCCGGCGCGAATAACGTTGACCACAGAAATTCTCAATCGCACTGAAATGGCGGTATTTCTAGTGAGCGGAGAAAAAAAATCAGAAATACTGAACCGAGTCCTAACTGCGAAAGAACCGGATCCGTCCCTGCCAGCTGGATGGATTCAGCCACTCGGGGGTGAATTGATTTGGTTCGTGGACTTATCAGCATCGGTTCAATTGAAAGGATCCACATGATCAATCAAGAGATATTTCGTGAGTATGATATCCGCTATCAATGACGATCTTAAGACCAAGGGGA
>JABDFK010000041.1 GCA_013286585.1 Deltaproteobacteria bacterium | reverse complement strand
CAAAAAGTATTGGTCAAGGACGTCGACTTGCGGTTAGACAAAGGCACTTCTGTTCTTTTGATCCAACCAAAGCAGTGGCGTTTTTTAGAAGGGAAAGCCTGGATTCGCAGTCCTAGTCCAGTTGAAATCAGTACAGGATTTATCACGGCCAACTTCACTGGCGATGTCTGGTTCAATCGAGTCTCTAACGAAAAAGTTGAAAAAATATTTGTCAGCAATATGGACGCGGACCTAAAAATTCAAAGTCCACTCTTGGCCATGCAACAAGTGCTGCCTGCGGGTTTTGAAAATTGGTATTCAGTGATCAATTCCAAGGGGCAGCTAGAGCAGGGAATGGTGACCGCCATTGAAGCCAAAAGTTTTTTGCCGCAGTGGAATCAACTGGTGCATTGGCCGAAAGCTCAAGCCCGCGCCGCGATCAAAAACTATCAAAAGATTTGGTTTGGCAATGTCGAGAAAACGGCAGCGCTCTACCAAGAAGTCGTAAAACGGCAAATAGCCTCTGACCAAGAGCAAGAGTTCGCGCGAATCCAGCGGGAACAGGCGCGAGAGGCCGAGAAACGCAAGATCCGGCAGATGTATCAAAATCGTCTGGAAGACCGATAACAGTTCAGTCCTGCGTCCTCGGTCCTCTGGCCCAGTAGCGCCAACGGTTGCCAGGACAGAGGACCGAGGACGCAGGACTGAAAGTCGCTAGTCGCCAGTCCAGGTCCCATGCCCTGCTTAGGTCGTGAAACAATTCCTTTCTCCGAACACTGATACAGAACTTTCCTCGGTCTGTGATAACCTTTTCATATAGGTTTACACAGGGAGGACAGGATGTCTTCAATCGCAGCTTCAGATCGCAGTAGTCAGACCGACGAAATTCGTCGGATTCGCGATGAATATGAACAGAAAGAAGCCGAAGAGGCCAAGAAAAAAAACAAAGAGCTTCGCTCGATGAATGAAAAGCAAGAACAAGAGCTGACAAAGATCAAAGATCAATACGATTCCCAGCTAGAGGCCATGAGATCCAAAAATGGCGAAGCCGTTGAAGAAAAAGATAAGCGCCACAATGAAGATATCGCAAAAATGCGTGAACTCTATGTCGATTCTTTGCGCAAAAAATCCATCGATGAAAGCCGCGAACGCGAGGCTTTCAAGTCTTCTTACGAAAACGATTTGAAAAAAGAAAAAGAAATTTCAGCTCAGCAAAAAGAAGTCAACGAGCGGGGTTTTAGGTCCTCATTGGAGGAGCGTGATCGCGTTTACACGGACCATTCCCAGCGAGCCGAAGTTTCTTTGCAAAAAGGACTGGAAGAACGCACCGATCATCTCAATAAAAAGCATGAGGAAGAGATGAAGAGCATTGTCGAAGATCGTGACCGTCGAGTGGGAGAGCTGCATCATACGGCGGATGAAATGAAATCGATCTATGCCGATCGCCTGGCCACCGAAGAGCGGAAGAATCGCGCTGATACCGATCGCAGAACCACGGCCTTCGATACTATTTACCGCAATCAGGAGCACACCAATGCCGAGCTCATTGCCAACCGCGATGCTGTGTTGGCGGAGGCCCGTCACCAAATGGGCGAGAAAATGGGTGAGCGCATCCAAAACAATGATCAAAAAATGGAAAATTTACGCAAGCAATACGCCGAGCAAATGGACAGTCGCACCGGAAATATGGTGCGTGAAGCACGGGCCGAAGTTTCGCGAGCGAAAAATGACTCGGCTCTAGAGGCCATCACCAATCGACGACTGCGCGACCTTGACCACAAGCATTTGGTCGGCGCCTATCAGGCGCGCGAAGATGATTTGCTTCGCCAGCGCGACGAGGTTTTTGAGAAGGTCAATGATGTGGCCCATAAGCGCATCGACATGGTGGTCGATCGCGATAATAAAATCATGAATGAAAATAATCGCAAAAACCGCATGGAGCAGAACATCCAAGCCATGCGAGATTCTGAAGCTTTGTCGCAGCAAGAAGTCGCGTCTAAGGATCAAATTCAGCACACCAACAACCGCGCCGATCAGCGCATTCGCGGTGTTATGCGCGCCACCACGGTGGCCCAACAGAACCAAATCAAGCAACATGAAGACAGCTTGGATAATTTGAAGCACAGTTATCAAGACAAGGTACAAAACCAGCGCGAAGCTCAACTGGAATCGATGAAAAATATCTATGCGCGAATGGATCAAAAGTTACGAGATCTAGAAACTCACTTCATGCAGAAGCATGATGATACAGTCGAGTATTACGAGACGAAGCTTGAGGCCCTAGATGCAGATCGAAAAAAAGAAGCTCAGCGCATGGCGCAGAACTTTGAAGCCAGATCCAATCAGCGGGAAAAAGGCATTAAGATGGAAGAAGACACTCTGACACAAAAATACGAGCAAAAAATGGCCACTCAAGATGACGTACACCAAAAGGAAATGAACCGCATGGAAAAACGTCATCAAGAGCAACTGCAAGCCGTGGCACAAAGGGCCGCTGCTGCTGCTCAAAATAAGAAAACTCTCGGCTGATGCTAGTCGACCGACGCGTAAAAATAGTCGCCACCATTGGACCAGCCACTAGGGACGAAAAGTCCTTGATCAAAGCCATTCAAGCCGGAATGAACGTGGCTCGGTTGAATTTCAGCCATGGAACCCACGAAGATCATCTGCAGGTTCTTAAGTCTGTGCGTCGCCTGTCACAAGAAATGCAGGCTCCGGTCACCATTTTGCAGGATCTTCAGGGGCCAAAAATTCGAGTGGGAAAATTTGAAAATGGCTCCATAGTTCTTAAAGAAGGCGAGCACGTGGTTATCACGATGAAATCGGTGATGGGCAAGCCCGGATTAATTCCCAGCGATTTTCCCGAGCTTGCAAAGAGTGTGCATGCTGGCGCCAAGATTCTGTTGGACGATGGCCTTCTAGAACTCAAGGTCGTGCAAGTGCGTCCAGACGAACTGGAATGCGAAGTGATCTACGGAGGCATTCTTAAAGATCGCAAAGGCATGAATTGCCCGGGCGTGACGCTGCAAGTGGATGCTCTAACGAAAAAAGATCTGGAAGATTTAGAGTTTGGTTTGCAAAACGGTGTGGATTACGTGGCCCTTAGTTTTGTGCGTTATGGAAAAGACATTCGTCGTCTGCGCGAACTCATTGACGCGAAAAATCCCAACACTCGAATCTGCGCCAAAATCGAAATGGTCGAGGCCATTGAAAACTTAGAGGAGATCGTGCGTCTGTCCGACGCTGTCATGGTGGCCCGAGGCGATCTAGCTGTGGAAATTGGTCAAAGTCGGTTGCCGGGCGTGCAAAAACAAATCATTGCTCTGGCGAACCAATTGAATAAGCCAGTGATCACCGCGACTCAGATGTTAGATTCCATGGTGGAAAATCCACGACCCACGCGGGCAGAAATCACCGACGTGGCAAATGCCGTGTTAGACGGTTCCGATGCCCTGATGCTTTCTGCAGAGTCCGCCAGTGGCAAGTATCCGTTCAAATGCATCCGCACCATGCACGAAATCATTCGCGAGGTGGAGCAAAGTAACGAGCGCTATTACAAGATTTCTCTCGACAACGAATTCTTAGGTGTCGCTGGTGCGGTGGGCGCTAGTGCCTCTTTAAGTGCTCTAAAGCTAGATGCAAAAGTGATCGTTTGCTTAACAACATCGGGAAAAACCGCGAACATTATTTCTGGTTTTCGTCCGAAAGCTAGAATCATTGCAGTGACGGATAATTTCACCACGTTGAACCGCCTGGAAATTCTCTGGGGCTTACAGACACTGCTGATCAATCCGTATAAAAAGATCGAAGATGTGGTCAGTCAGGTGGAAGAGCGTCTGATTCAATACGGGCTGGCCAAAACGGGTGATAAGATTGTGCTCACGTTAGGTCAACCTATTTTGGATGCGGCGAAAACCAACACGCTCTTTATTTTTACTCTAGGCGGGGAGAAATTAACTCGGCTCGTGGAAGACAAAATCCCGCTTCGCTGCCGAAGTGAAGTCGAATTCTAGAACGGCGCACTCACATATTTCCAATCTTTCCCAGTTCGGCAAAATTGACCTCTCCTGCACCCCTGTTTGATTTCAAATCGAAAGAAACTGAAAAAGAGTCTTAATTTGCCGAACTGGGAAAGATTGGAAAAGTCCCCCAAGCCACCCACTTAGTCTTTGGGGACTTTTTTCAAAGCGTAAATCAATTTCCAGCAGGGCATGATTTTTTCTAGCTCTTCCACTTGCGCGATGGAAGTGACGTTGCTTCCATCCATAACCTTTTCGCTCAAAAATCCCAGAGACACCAGGGCTTCTAAATCAGTGGATTTGATCGCTAGGCCGACTTCTGCGGCAGAGTCCGCTTGAATTTGCGTCAGGTTTAGTTTGACCTGCCCCTTGTCATTGCGCGTGGATTTTTTGGCAAAATGCAACACGCCGTCCAGGATGGGAACTTGCTCTTCTTTGATGGTGATCTGGTCAGTTTCTTTTTTGAACAGCCATTCGTTGTACCATTCCGTGAATTGGAAAATAAATTTCAAATTTAAAACAGTGAGCTTTTGTTTGCCTTCGCCAAGATCTTCGATCTTTAGGTAGCCTTGCTCCACCAATATGTTCATCAGTTTTTGCATCTTGTTGGTGGCCTCAAAGAAAACTTGAATGGTGTAGTTCCTGAGTGTTCCGCTGGGGACGATGATTTCGTTTTCGGAAATTTTTTCGCCATAGCGAAAAGCCACGAAACCCAAGATGGCCATAAGTTTGGTCATGGTGTGGGGAGGGAAGACCACGTCCTCGTCGCCGCCTTTTTCCATGGATTTGATGCGGGCGTTGGCGGCACGCAGATGATCATTCACCGTGCGCATGATGGCCTTGGCCCACTCAGGGAACTGGGCAAACTGTGCATGCAGCGCTTTGTATGGAAGTGCTATGACCTCGGTGTCTTTCAGTGCCTTGACGCTGGCGCTGCGGGCTTTGTTATCGAAGAAAGCCATTTCTCCGACCATGGCGCCAGGTCCGATTTCGGCCAAAATAATTTCCGAAGTTTGTTTGGTCTTAGTGACCGCCAATTTACCCGATTTAAGAACATACATCGCATCGGGAGGATCTCCCTCCCGAAAAAGGTATTGGCCCTGAGGAATTTTTTTAGATCCAGACATCAGCGCTCATTATAGCGTCCGCTGACGGGTGAAGTCTAATACCGACCGGGGAGGTCTAGGCTGGAAGCCTGTTAAGTTTTTTCAACGATCATGGCGACGGCTTCGCCGCCACCGATGCAAAGCGTGGCTAGACCATAGCGCTTGCCGTGCGTATGAAGGGCGTGCACCAGAGTCGTCAAAATTCGTGCTCCAGACGCGCCGATAGGGTGTCCTATAGCAACGGCCCCACCATGAGGGTTCACTCGCTCTGCAGGAATCTCGAGTTCTTTCATGGCCACTTGAGTGACGACGCTGAAAGCTTCGTTGATCTCCCATAAGTCGATATCAGAAATTTTCAGGCCGGCTTTGCCCAGTGCTGCTTTGATCGCGCCCACAGGGGCAGTGGTGAACCATTTCGGATCTTGGGCGAAGGTCGCAGATGCCACGATTTTTGCTAGACCTTTTGTGCCACGTTTTTTAGCTTCGCTTTCACTCATCAATACGAGTGCCGCCGCACCGTCGTTCAGTTTCGAAGCATTGGCGGCAGTGATTGTTCCGGCTTTATCAAAGGCCGGCTTCAGGGTCAGCATTTTCTCGAAATTAGCTTTGCCGGGTTCCTCGTCGACGGAAAATTGAATCGTACCCTTGCGATCTTGAACTTCCACTGGAGTGATCTCTTTTTTGAAATAGCCCTTAGCCTGAGCTTCCGCAGCTTTCGTGTAGGAATTCTTAGCAAAAGTATCCTGATCCTCACGAGAGAAATGTTTTTCTTTCACGCAAAGTTCTGCAGCACTGCCCATGTGCCAATTGTTGTAAGGATCCCACAGGCCATCTTTGACCATAGAGTCCGTGACATTGGCATTGCCCATGCGAAATCCAGAACGCGAATTTTCTAACAAGTGCGGTGCCAGGGACATATTTTCCTGACCACCGGCCACTGCGATTTTAATATTTCCCAACTGAATGGAGTCCGCGGCTAACATCACGGCTTTAAGTCCCGAACCACAAACTTTATTGATGGTCATACAAACGGTGGAGTCTTTCAGTCCCGCATAAATGGCGGACTGTCGCGCTGGCGCCTGTCCCACACCCGCGGTGAGCACTTCGCCCATGATGCATTCTTGCACGTCACTGGCAGAAATTCCGGCCTCTTTGACGGCGGCCGCGATGACGGCGGCACCCAATTTAGGTGCCGGAACTTGCGCCAAGGCGCCTTGAAATGCAGCAACCGCAGTTCGCTGAGCAGAAACGATGATCACATTTTCCATAAATACTCCTCGTCATTGATGAAAGAAGTTGAATCAAAGCAGAGTTTCCCCGTATTTTCAAATAGGGCGTACTTATATTTGGGTGAGCGTCACGAGAAAGTCTATTTTATGCGAGATCAAGGCGCGAGGAGAAATCGTAGTAGAGCTACGATGCCGACGAGCAACGCAGAGATCGCATAAAATAGACTTTCGCAGTAGCTCACCCAAATATAAGTACGCCCTTACATGCAAAGGGGTCGAATGAAACATCCTATTATTTTCAGTCTGATATTTTGTGGATTAAATGCTCTAGCGTCCCAACAGGAAATAGATGTTAAGGAAGGCTCACATCTTTTGATTTCCTGTGAAGAGGCCACAGTGACCCTGGTGGGCGGACCGCAGGCGAAACTCAAGATCGTGCTGGATCCCGTGGGCGAATCATTGGTCGAGTTCGCCTCCAGCAATGACGGTAACAGCGACTATTTCCAAATTCGCGACAAAGCCTCGCGCCCGAAAATGAAACAGACCGGTAAACACGACGACTCCAAAAACCATGTAAGAATCGAAATTTCCGGACGTTCACTGCCGGCAGAGATTCACCTTCGCGAAGGCCAAGTGACTCTGCAAAAATGGCAGAAGGAAGTTTATGCTCATGTGCAAAAAGGAAAAATCATCGCCAAGGAAAATTCCAATTCCTTGGTTTTGCACATGCAAAAAGGAGAGATCGCGGTCACCGATCATCAAGGAAAGTTGCTGATCGATAGTTTGCAGGCCAGCGCCATGATCAAAGAACTCAAGGGTGATTTGGAAGCTCAGAGTTTCATGGGAGATTTAACACTGGAGAAATTCAGTGGCTCTGGCGCGATCAATGCCAACCAAGGCTCTGTGAAAGTCGTGGGTGGCAGTGGTTCGTTGCAATTTGAATTGCAAAAGGCCAATCTGCAGAGCACCCAATTCGACGGACGGGTGGAAGGCCAATCGCAAGAGGGAAGTGTCGCCATTCAAGCCGGAAAAGATCCCGATGTGAACATTAAAAGCCAAACGGGAAAAGTGAGTGTTTCCACGACCGCGAATTCCGGAGCCTTACTGAACCTTTCATCGGCCGAAGGTGATGTCATTGTGCCAGCGTATTTGAAAGTCAGTCGTGACGGTTCGGTGCGAAGTTTGCGCGGACGCTTAAAAGGAGAGTCACAAAAAGGCTCGATTTTCGTGCGATCTCAAGAGGGCGTCATCACAGTCAGATAAAACAAGTGCTTGACAGAAATTTGAATTTCGTTCAACGATGAGCCCCTATGGCAAAAACCACTTCTAAAAAGACCTCTTCTAAAGCTCAAGCGCCTTCCAAGGATGCTGATAAAGACAAATTAAAACCAAAGCTTAATGCGAAGCAAGATGGAAAGCCAAAGGCTCCGGAAATGGTCGCCAAAAAGGCCAAATCAGGCTCTGCTAAGAAGTCCAAAGGCTCAAAAAAGCAGAATGATGCGGAGCTTGATGAAGGTATTTTGACGGATGAAGTCGAGGCCACGGAAGAAATTCCGGATCTGACGGACTTTGAAGAAGAAGAGGAAGTTGAAGTTGAAGCCGACAGTGATGACGGCGAAGAGGCCTCCGACGAAGGCGGGGTGGATGCAGAAACCGCTCGAGCCAATGGCGATGACGAAGAGATTATCCTCACTGATGCTGAAGGCCGCAGACTCTGCCGAGTGCGTGAATGTGATCAAGCGGCCATTGTGGAAAGCTATTGTCGGTTTCACTATTTGCAAAACTGGAAACGCATCCAAGTCCGTCGAAAAATCCTGGCCGATGGCAAGCTCGAACGCTACGTGGATGAATTGACCAGTCGTTACCCTGATAAATTCTTAGAAATGATCCGCAAGGATCTTCGTTCGGAAAAAGATTTCTTAGTTTCCATCGCTGAACTCGAAATCGATGAAAGTGCTGTGGACAACGACTTCGAAGATGAAAGTCAAAATTTCATCGACGAAGTTCGCGGAGTCACCGAAACCACGATCTCTGACGACGAAGAATTTTAATCACGGCAAATCCTCGGCGTGAACAGCCGGTGGAGTGTCTTTGGCCAAATAGAGCTTCCATGGTTCCGCCGTAGGTGCTTTCGAATTTTCGGCAGCCACGGCTTCAGTCGAAATGGGCTGAGCATTCACAGCCAAAGAAAAAAGCGTGAGCTCATCAGAACTTTGCGATTTGGCCGCGATCCGCGTTAAGTTGGGATTGTGTCCGCCTTTTTTGGCCAACAAAAAATATTTCTGATTTTGCGGAACAGTTTGCCAGTGATGAACGGCACCTGGCTCTAGGGTGGCTCCGTCGTCTTCACCTTGGAAGTAATAGACTGGGCTGTCCACCGGGAAGTTCTGTGGTTCGTAATTGTCCACATCGGTCTGCTGAACACCGGCGCTCCCGCAGCTCAATGATCCGTATTCGGCGTCCATGATGACGGTGAAAGAATTGTATTGATTAAATCCCAGTCCCGGTAAGCCATTTTGCATGGCCCCTAAATTTTTGCAGTAGATGATATTCAGGATGTTCACATCAATAGCACCTGGCTTTTGTGGATGAAGTGACCCGGCACCGAGTTGATTCACCCGCTGGGTCAGATCGCTAAGATTATCCTTATTGACCGAGCCATCAAAGTTAAGGATCTGTTGCAAATAGGACAAAGCTAAATTTTCGCCATCATCATGGTAATCGCCAATCGACTCCAAAATGGTGTGTAAAACTTTTTGGTTCTGCTCATTGCTGTTCCATAGATTTCCGAACTGACTGCGTTGGGCTGAGTTCAGGCCGTCTAATATTCGATTGAATTTACTTTTTTCAGAGTAGGCAGCGTCGGCCTGAAGATACTTGATACTGCTGACGGTGCCTTCCAGCACCAGCGCCGATAAATTCTTGGCGTAATCATGTCCATACATCGTGCTGGGAACGGTGCCATAGCTCACGCCATAGACCGACCATTTCTGAATCCCGAAAGCTTTGCGGATTTCTTCCATATCTCGAACATTGTTGGCCGAAGAGTAAAGCGAGGTGTCTTTGTACTCTTCCCAAGTGGCCGGAGCCGAGCATCCCAGTCCGCGCTGATCGAAACGCATTTCGTTCATGGTGCCATGAAGAAATTCGGGCATGATGCCATGAGTGTTCTGCCCAGGTCCCCCGTCGACGAAGATGTAACTGGCCTGGTGGGGATCGAAGGCTCGCAGAGTGTAAACATAGATCTGTAGCGATCCATTTTCTGGATGCGAATAATCCTTCGGCACCGTTATATATCGGCCGTACTCTAAGCCAGTCACGGACGCGTAAGTCTGACAAAAAGCGGTTCCAGAAAGATAGTTGTCTTTGGTGATTTCTGAGCCCAGGGGAACTGGCGTAGGAGAATTGCCCGAAGGAGAATGACAGGCTGACAACGTTGCCAGACAAAGCAGCGAAAATCCCAATTGTGCCACGGAACGAAATCCCCAAAAACCCGACATAAAATCCCCCTCACAAACTCTGAACCCGCCCGATGATAACTAAATCAGACGTAAGTTGCTCTGAGATTTCCCGAACACGGGTGGATTTTCAGCCCAATGAAAATTCAAGAGTGCTGTTAGATACCTAGATCCTAAAAAAATTACCTGTCAAAAGAGATGACAGGGGTATTTTTCCACCTCTGAAAGTTGCATACCTGCAGGTATGCAACTTTCAGAGGTGCTATTTGACCTCAATGCATGTCTTCTTTTTTTTGTTTTTTCTTGCCGGAAAATAGGCTGGGTTTACTGAGGTCAACGTCGTCCTCTTCATTGTCATCTTCAGTCTCAAAAGCTTCTTCGGTTTCGTCGCCGTCTTCGGACTCGGGTCGGGGTAGAACTTCTTCGCTTAAGGCCAAAGCGTCCTCGCTGTCTTCTTCGTGGACTAAGGCCGCCTCTTCGACACCCAGAAGGCGATTAGCTTCACTTTCCAAATGCGTGTTCTCGGTTGTATATTGCACCCAAATCATGGTGCCGTCGAAATCGTAGTCCTTCCATGATCTTGGGAATTCAACTTCACCCTGACTCTCAATAAACTCATTCATCAGAGAGGCCGCCGCATCGATGCACTGGTAGATGCAGGTGACGGCGTCTTGTTTTTTTTGTGAATAATTGGCAGAGACTTCGAAGTTGTTTTGCACCAGGCGGCCCTTTTCCAGGTGTCCGACGCGCAGCAATATTTCCTCTGGATAGATGCGGCCTTCGATGATGAGTTTAGAGTCTTTGAATTGGCCGGGAAACGCATCGCTAAAAGCCTGCTCGATTTGGCTCACGTAATCCTTAGGAAACGGAGTCCATTTTTTCGATGTAATTAGTCTTGGTTTCATGCTCTTGACTCCCAATGTCTAGCTCTATAGAACAACTCCTTGCTCACAACAAGGAAAAATCGTTGTTAGACGCCAACAAGCGAGTCTACATTTCAACTTACGGTTGCCAGATGAATGTCAACGACACCGAGCGGATGTACAGTTTGCTCGAAATGGCCAACTACTCGCCGGTGACTACTCCGGATCAGGCGGATCTGATCATCATCAACTCCTGCAGCATCCGCGAAAAACCAGTGCACAAAGTTTACTCTGAGGTCGGCAAATATCGAAAATTGAAAGACCGAAATCCGCACTTACGCATCGGTGTCGGCGGCTGTGTGGGACAGCAGGAAAAAGAAAATTTGATCAAGTCCAGTCCGCTGATCGACTTCGTTTTTGGTACGGACAATATTGATCTGTTACCATCGATCATCGCGCGCAGCGAGCAGTCCGGCGTTGGTGGCAAGGTCGTCGAGGCTAAATTTCATCACCGCGAACCTTACCATGTTGAAACTCTGGTGCGAAACCCAGGCGTCGCGACTTTTGTAAATATCACGAAGGGCTGCGATAATTTTTGCACGTTCTGTGTGGTTCCCTATACTCGTGGACGTGAAAAGAGCAGGCCCTTGCAACACGTGATGGACGATGTCCACAAGCTCGTCGCCCGTGGCACCAAAGAAGTGACTCTGCTGGGCCAAAATGTGAACTCCTATGAATCTGACTGTGGTGCGGACTTCGCTGACCTTTTGGAAAAAATTGCGCGCGAAACTGATGTTCAACGCATTCGCTACACGACCTCGCATCCCAAGGATTTCAATCAAAAACTGATCGACGTCATGGCCAGAAATCAACCAAAGATTTGCGAGTACATTCATTTGCCATTTCAAAGCGGCAGCACGCGAATTTTGGAG
This sequence comes from Deltaproteobacteria bacterium, assembly GCA_013286585.1. Lineage (GTDB taxonomy): Bacteria > Bdellovibrionota > Bdellovibrionia > Bdellovibrionales > Bdellovibrionaceae > CAIYID01. The sequence continues at coordinate 1,112 of JABDFK010000041.1, read as the reverse complement.
CGCATGAACCGCGGCTACACGCGCGAAGAGTACCTGGAAAAAATTAGTATGATCAAGGCAGCCATTCCCAACGTGGTTTTGTCGACCGACATCATTGTCGGTTTTCCCGGCGAAACGGAAGAAGATTTTCTGGACACAGTCAGGCTCGTGCAAGAGGTCGGTCCAGAGACCATCTTTGCATTCAAATATTCACCCCGCCCATTCACCAAAGCCGCTCAGTTCACCGACCAAGTGGAAGAGTCAGTGAAGGACGATCGTCTGGCGCGGCTGTTCGCGGCCCACGACATCGTCGGCAAGGAATTGGCGAAAAAATATGATGGGCAAACGTTGGATATTTTAGTTGAGGGTCATGACGAAGATCGTGGAAATCTTCACGGACGATCCTCGCAGAATAAAAACGTTTTTTTCAACGGTGACAAGTCTCTCATAGGAAAAATGGTTCCGGTGAAAATCACCAAGGCATTTTCGGCCACCATGCGAGGAGAATTGCAGTGATTAAAACTTTTGTTTCCAGTGCGCCGGAATTTTTCTTTTTGGGCGAAGGCTTTGAAGACGCTCATTTGAACGACAGCGATTTGATTAAGCTGGTCCCTTTCGGAATTCAGATTTCACCCGACGGCAGTCGGCCAATTCTGTTGCTGAAGGACGAAAAAGGCGAACTCACATTGCCAGTGGCACTGAATCCGCTCGAGGCCGGCGTGACGCTGACCCAGTCCAATAAATCCATTGCCCCAGTGACACCGCACAAAGTGACCCAGGTTCTGATGCAGGGTTTGAATTTGAATTTTGAATCCTGTTTGTTCATAGAGATCAAGGGTGCGCACCAGTACGTGCGGCTCAACATCAACGGGCATCCAGATTTGAAGTTCATTAAAGTTCGGGCGGACGAAGCCATGAGCTTCTGCTTGCACTTCAATATACCGATGTTTGCATCAAGGGCTTATATCGCGAAGTCGCGAGTGCTCTCTAGCGAAATGCAACATCAGGCGCAGAATCAGATTTCCGGTCCCGAGCTCATGAACAAAAATCACAAATACATCATGTAGGTCATGAAATGACCGGTGGTTATGACTCTCTTATTTTTGATTTGGATGGCACACTTTGGGACGCGA
>JABDFK010000040.1:1762-13526 GCA_013286585.1 Deltaproteobacteria bacterium | reverse complement strand
TTCACATCGGAGCTTCCGGTCTAGGGATTTTGCGGGCGGCTCCTGCCGTGGGCTCGGTGATCATTTCAGCCTATCTTGGGCTCAATCCGATGAAAGTGATTTCCGGTGGTCGATTGCTCTTTGTCATTGCCGGATTCGGAGTGTGCATGATTGCTTTTGGCTTCACCACCCATTTTTATTTGGCGCTCATATTTCTGACCCTCAGTGGAATATTTGACGGAGTCAATATGGTGATTCGCGGAACCCTCACGCAGTTGCTCACGCCAGACCACATGCGTGGTCGGGTCTCTTCACTGGGAAATGTTTTCATCACTTCCTCCAATGAAATCGGCGCCTTCGAATCCGGCGTTGCCGCCCAATGGATGGGACTTGTGCCCTCGGTGATCTTCGGTGGGATTATGACTCTGTTGATCGTGGGCTCCGTGTACGTATTCGTGCCGGCGCTCAACAAGACACGCATTCAAACCTGAATCACGCCTTGACTTTTTTGTGCCCGGGGACAAAAACTGTCGGGCATGGAAACTCCAGTGATCCAAGTTCAGCTCAAAGACCCGAAACAGTGGAAGACTCTTCCACCGGCTGAAAAATTGGGCTTTGGAAATTTCTTTTCGGACCACTGGTTCACGTCCCATTTTTCTGAGACTAAGGGTTGGACCGACGCCAAAGTTGAACCTTATCAAAATTTATCTCTAGATCCCGCAGCCGCAGTTTTTCATTATGGCCAGGCATTGTTCGAAGGCATGAAAGCATTTCGTCGGGCGGATGGTAGCATTTGGCTGTTTCGTCCAGATTTCAATGCCCGTCGTTTCAATGACGGTGCCGAAAGACTTTGTCTGCACACAGTTCCCACGGAATTGTTTCTTAAGGGCATCGGTGCCGTCGTGCGCGCGGACTCTCGCTGGGTTCCTAAAGAGCCCGGCTGTGCACTCTATATTCGCCCCACATTGATCGGCAGCGAAGGATTCCTGGGTGTACGCCCGTCTCGCGAGCAGCAGTTTTTCGTTATTTTGTCTCCGGTGGGATCTTACTATTCCGAAGGTGCTGCCCCAGTGAAAATTTGGGTTGAGTACAGTGCCTTGAGAGCTGCCGCCGGTGGCCTTGGTGCAGTCAAAGCTGGTGCTAACTATGCAGCCAGTCTTCAGGCCGCTCTTCACGCCAAGAAAAAGGGCTACGCACAAGTTCTTTGGCTGAATGTTGACCGGCAAGGCATCGAAGAAGTGGGCACTATGAACGTCTTCTTCGTTTTTAAAAATGAAATTGTCACTCCAGCTTTGAACGGCAGCATCTTACCCGGAGGAGTTCGGGATTCTACCATTCAACTACTGAAGCATTGGAACAAGCCCGTCGTCGAACGCAGAATCACCATTTCTGAAATCTACGAACGTCATGGAAAACAAGAACTGGTCGAAGCCTTCGGAACTGGAACCGCGGCGACCATTTCACACATCGGTGAATTGCAGTGGCAGGATAAAACCATGAAGCTGGGCGGACAACATGAACTCAGCCAGCAGCTTCTGGAAAATCTGAACGGTATTCAGATGGGGACTAAACCTGACACTTTTGGCTGGATGCGAAGCTTGGATTCGCTGTAGGTAGCCTACGGTTTGTATTATTGAGCCTCTTCTAAGATGACCTTGCAACCTTGCCAGACTTTCAGATGCTCGTCCTCACATGAATTGTATCTGACCTTGAACGATGTGTGTGATTTGAAAAGAATTTCACTTTCAATCGAAAGAGGGCCAAGAGCTTTCCCAGTTCGAGAGTAAATCAGGAAGTTGGCACTAGATATACCTGCCGACGTTGTGCTTGTGAATGCATCGTAGACGATTTTTGAACCCATAGTGTGTTGATGATATACTGCCTCAGGCATGTCTGCTTGATGATAGAATGTAGTTGTTCTGAAAACCAAACTTTCTGAGTTAGCTAACTTATCCAGTGCGTGATTAATCAAAACTTCCAATAAATTCATTCGAGGATCATCACTTTTGTGTTCACGCAGATAGGGATTGATCTTGCGAAAACCCATTCCTATGTAAATGCCCAAAGCTGTTATTTCGGCGGTATCCATCTTGCAGATTCCCTGAAACCTCGAAATGTCGGCCATGATTTCAATCATCGCAGCTGAAAATGAATCTGGGCCAAGTGCATCTGCCGTATACTTAAACTTTAGGTTTCCTGCCTGAACAATATCATACGCCTGGCGCTCCTCTTTTGACTTAGGGGTCTCAAAAATTATCGGCTGACCCTCCAAAGCAAAACTACTGAGATCGCCGGCGTGATCCAGATCTAAATGACTAACGTCTGGAGAGCGGACTGAACCTGCTTGATAGAGAACATAGAATGCCTTTGCGTACTGTTTAAACTGAGGGAGCAACTCATCTGGAACCACGCTTGCCGCCTCATTGAAGTATAAAATAAAACTGATTTTCTGAAAAACAGGATCGTCAGCGAAGCGCTTCTCAAAATTGGAATCTCCGAACACGTCAGGCAGATTGGTTTTTTTAGATTTTTCTTGCTTCTTACAGGTCGCCCCAATCCCAGACCAAGTTTGCGCGCCTGTTGTTTGAAGATCTGTGAAATCACGGGCGTTCAGCGCCCCCTCACGGCTAAAAACCTGAGAAACGACCGACTGTTCAGCTTCAGCAGATTGATGAACAAGAGTTCCCATCAGAAGGACTACCGCGAGCAGATAGTTGCGGCTTTTCATCTTTAAATTTCCTGGCAGTTGACAGAAATAGCGAAGCCATTGGCGCTCATCTTCTTCTCAACTGAAGAAGCCTTTTTGTCGTGCCTATCTCTGGATAAAACCAAAATATTGCTTTGGAAACTTGAATCAGCAGATCCAACCTTTGACGAACCTATGGCCATAATCTTCGCCCAGCACGCGTCAATGGTGCAGGTTATATTTGATAGCTTGAGATCGAAGGTGCTGCCATCCGGCAATAGAAATGTTGCCGTGTCTCGGTAACCGCTTTTATAAATATCGGCAAGTACGGTTGCGGCTGTTGTATTTGAGTCTACTTTTTCACTCAAAACTGTTCCCGCTCCCGCCACCTCGCAAATAACTTTATCAATAGCCTCGGGGAAATATTTGTAAAATTCAGTTTCATCGGCAAATCCAGAGACTGAAAACAATAGTACAGTCTGAACTGCAATAACTCCTAATTTCATGAAAATGCTCCGTTTCTCTTCTCGATCAGCCTGTCGCGCGACAGCCAAATTCCTTCGTTATCGATGCTCAATATCGCAGAATGCGTATTCCATTTCATCTGTTACTATTCTAACTGGCACTTCCTTCAAATTGAGGTGTCCATAAAGTTGACACTCTCAGAAAACAATTCAATCACGGAGTTTTGTACCTAGCGACAGAATATTCCGTGGTATTTAAGACCAGCGCTCAAACCCGGGGGTTTCATGAAAAATATTTTGCTCTTTATCGCTCTGTCTCTTTCCACCGCTGCCTTTGCAGGAGTCACTTCCTCTGGCGACTCAGCCAAGGACCTATATAAGGCGCTGGAGAAATCCAATTCCAGCATTTCTGGCCAAGGCGATACGCTGAGCATTCAAGCCACTCATCTAGAGTGCATTATGAAGGGCAACGCCGTTAATCACCGCACTTACAATTGTGAGTTTAATTCCACCCTGGCCAATGACGAGACCGCACCTGCTCGCCGCATTCGACTGAATCATGCTAGCTCTAAAGCGTTGGCGAACACTCTGTCATCTGATGTGGGCCTTGAATGGGATTGCGGAGCTGGAACCTGCGGTGTCGCCGCCGTCAGCGTCAATTGCACAGCCAAAAATGAGTTTGCGCCCGGCGCGGAATATAACTGCGATATCGTGCAGGACAATAAGTAAGTTCAGCCCTTTTTTTGAAATTCGTCGATGCCTCTTCTCAGGTTTCGACGGACGAAATCAATGTGTTCGCGAAGGACGTAAACGTGCTCCGCGAAATCCAAAGGGATCTTCATCGCATTCACTCGATTTTCAATTTCGTCCAATTGACTTAAATGCAGCTGATATTTTTCGTGGGTTTTCTCTTGCTCGAGCAGCGTTTCCAGATATTTCAATTCCCCGTAGCGCTTTAGAATTTTATTTTTCGTTCGTCGCTCTAGAAACCGCGGGATAGACTTGGCCATTGGATAGATAAAGACCAACAGCGGAAACACCACGATCAAAAATCTTTCCACCAAAGTCGCCAACCAAAATGGCAAATAGCGCTGCCAGAATGGAGCGCCTGATTTATAAAACTGTTTCGCCGCGGGATCCAGTGGCAATTCGTAATCTTTTTCCGTGGGAAATTCATTTTTCGCTTCAAAAATTCCGGGTTCTCGGTGCACTTCGGTGGCGGCTTTCAATAGTAAATAGACCAGGGCTGGATGAAAATCCTCTTTCGCTACCAGTGTGGTGGTTGCTGCGACCAGTTCAATATTCCGGCTAGGAAGATTTTTCGTCAAATTCATCGCGCCTTCAGGCAGCGTCAAATGATGCAAATAAGGAAGATGCTTAGTGATGGCCTCTGCCTGATCTAATGACATCAGGTGTACCGAAGGATCATCCATCAAAGACTCAACATCGGGATCTTCCGGCGTTGCTACTAAAAAAACCACGTCGACCTTTTGTGTTTTTAGAGCCTCCACCGACTCTTCCCAACCCAAACTTTTGAATTGAGCTGTTTCTTTAGTGACACCACTGGATTCGAGCACCCGGGTGGACAAAGCCTCGGTGCCTCCGCCCATCTGTCCAATGGCGATGCGCAGGCCTTTCAAATCATTGAGTCGCTTAAGCTCTTTGTTGCCACGATAAAAAATCCAAATGGGCTCGTAATACAAACTGCCCAAAGACACCAGATCAGGATCCTCATCGGATGAAGCCAGACCATCGATAACAAAACCCACATCCGCATCAGAATTCGGATCCTGCAAAGTCTTAAGGTTATCCATAGTGCCATTGGATTTACGAATTTCGACAGTAATACCTTCGTGCTTGATCAATTTCTGATAAGCCTGAGCAAACTGAAGATAATCACCTTCTCCATTGCCAGTCATAAGAACGATTTTATTCGGCGGCGCCGGATTCACGTATTTATAAGCCAACACCAAAACGCCAATGATTAAAATCATATAAATAACTAAAGAAAAAATAACTTTCTTCATCGATTTTTTTTCCTTTGTCTTTTGCGGTCCGATGATAGATTTACTATTGCTCAAGGTGAACTCCTGTGACCCCAATCAGACCATATCTTCAGAACGCAAACAAGAGGGGGCCAGCCCATCCAAATGCGAGTTCGGAGCGCAGGAGCCCGAAGGGATCCGAGCACCGTATGTCTGAAGTATTTGGATGGGCTGGCCCCCTCTTGTTTGGATTTTAGATGATGCGGTAACCGACACCTGGTTCCGTTAGGATGTGCTTGGGCTCTGAAGGATTGGCTTCAATTTTCTTTCGCAACTGGTTGATATATATCCTTAAGTAGTGACTCTGATCTTCGGAAGTACTTCCCCATACTTGGCGGAGCAGTTGAGCTTGCGGGATGACTTTTCCATGATCCCTTACTAGTCGAGATAAGACTTCGTACTCGGTTGCAGTCAATTTGATGTCTTTGCCTGCAACGGTGATTTTCTTCTGCGATAGATCCACCTCTAAATCATCGGATCTAAATACAGGAGTTGCTTCAATCATCCCCACATTTCTGAGAGCTACCCGAACTCTCGCTAAAAATTCTTTGGTTCCAAATGGTTTTGTTAAATAGTCATCGGCACCCGCATCGAGCAATCGCACTTTCGTGGCCTCGTCGTCCGTGGCGGTTAACACAACGGTGGGGACCCGGGTCCATTTTCTAAATTCCTTTAGCACTTCTAGGCCACTCATGTCTGGTAGACCTAAATCTAGCACCACGAGATTGGGATGAAACTCAGAGATCTGTAGTAGCCCGGACTTTCCGTCGACAGCTTCACTAATTTGATACCCGAATGGCTGAAGACTCATCCTCAGTGTGTTTCGAATAGTGGTCTCGTCATCGATGATCAAGATGCGAACTTCATTGCTCATGAGTCCTTCTCCATCGGCCGGGATGGCTGCTCTAAGCAGGGTAGCTCCATCACGAAACAGGCACCGTGAGGCGAATTGTTGTGCATGCTAATAATGCCTTTGTGTAGCTCCACTATACTTTTAACAATCGACAGTCCTAACCCTGTCCCACCGGTGGGACTTCCCGGAACCCGAAAGAATTTATCAAATATTTTGGGAATGGATTCGGCAGGAATTCCTGGCCCCTGATCTTCCACGGACACTGTCAGATATCGATCATCTTTTTTTAGAGAAATTTTAATTTCGGTGGACGCCGGAGCGTACATCGTTGCATTGAGAATCAAATTGGATATGGCGTGCTCCATCAGTCGGTAATCCATTTTGATCAGCGGAGCCCCTTCCATGAAATCGATCTTTAGCCGATGATGATGCAGAGATTTTTCTAATTTCTTCACAGCCACACTCAATAAATCATTGAAGTCGTGCCATTCCAATTTCAAGGACATCACTCCCGAATTCAGACGACTCATATCCAAAAGATTTTCTACCACTCGGTTCAAACGATCACCGGCCTCATGCAAGCCGAAGGCCACATCCTTAACATATTGAGCACCGCCCGTGAGCTGATCGTTCTCTAAGGCCGATGCCGCCCCAAGAATCGCCGTCAGTGGCGTACGCATTTCATGGGAGATCGAATTGAGCAATGTTTGATGTAAATCCTCTGAGTCTTTCAATCTTTGTGTTTCAGTTAAACGCTTAGCTAAAAAATGTCGTTCGATGGCGGCACCCAACTGCCGAACAATGGAGGACAGCAGACTATCTTTTTCTAAACCCAGTTTTCTAGAGACTTTCAGCGGTTGAAAAATAAAAACACCCACGGTTTCAGAAATCCCACCCAGAGGTATAAATAATGACGAAGACTGGGACAACGTATCCGTGGACCATCCCGCCCGTTTTCTATTGCTAAAACACCATTGGGCCACCGCCTGATCTTTTTCGCTCAGTGTGACCGAATAATCCTTTTGTTCGGAAAAATCTAGCTGGCCCTGCGCCGATTTCAAAATCACTCCGCATTTGGCACTGAGCAAAGAACCCACTCTGACTGTGACTTTGCGTAGAAAATCTGACTTCTCTGTGGCGTTCGCAATATCCTGTAAGACTTCGTAAAGAACATTCGTGCGCTCTTCGCGTTCGCGAATGACCATCTCATGAAAGCGGATCCGATTGGTCAGAAATCCAGTGATCAGAGCCACAACGAAAAAGGCGATGCACATCAAGAAATCTTCGCTGTTAGTAATCGCGAAGGTCATCTTCGGTGGAATGAAAAAATAATCCCATACCAAGGTACTCATCGCGGCGGACAACACCACCGCTCCGATAGAGCCAAAGGTGCCATTGACGATCACCGCCAATAAAAATAGAAAACCCACGGCGCGGTAACCGATAAATTTAACAGAAAGCTCGCCCACCACTCCCACAGCCGTGATCAAGCAGAACGTATACCAATATTTAGAGAAACCGGTTTTTGAGCGATAGTAGGAAACTTCATCCATCAAACTTGGCCGCTGCAGTGACATACCCTCTTGACGAATGATGTGGACGTCGACCTCAAGACTTTCGCGAACCAGTCGACCTAAAAGATTCCCGCGTTCAATCAGGTCGCGAAACCAACGACGGGTGGGTCGCCCCACCACGACTTGGGTGACATTTTTCAATCGACACACCCGGCGCACGGCTGAAGGCACATCGATTTCTATGGTGTTGATGACCTCAGCCTTCAGCTCTCGGGCTAGGTTTAAGTTTTTCATCAACTGTGTTTGATCGGCGTCATTCAGACTGATTCCGGTGTCCACATGCAAAGCGATCCAAGGTGCCTCTAGATTATAGGCCAAACGGCGGGTGGCACGAATGAGCTTCTCTGAGTACGGACTGTGGCTGACGGCGACCAGAAGCCTTTCATTGGTCTGCCAAGGCGAACCCTCCGTGCGCACGCGTCCCAATTTCTGTAGATCTTGGTCCACTCTTTCCGCTGTCATTCGCAGTGCAATTTCGCGAAGTGCTGTCAGTTTGTCTTCTTTGAAGAAATTCTGTACGGCGCGCTCGGCTTTGTCGCCAAGATAAACTTTTCCTTCCTTCAGGCGCTTGAGTAGCTCTGAAGGAGCAATGTCCACCAATTCGACCAGTGTCGCTCGCTCTAAAATACTGTCAGGAACAGTTTCACGAATCGGGATGCCGGTGATGGCCTCTACTGAATCCTTACGGCTCTCGAGATGCTGTACGTTGAATGCGGTGTAGACATCTATTCCCGCATCAAGAATTTCTAGAACATCCTGATATCTTTTTTCATGTCGAGAGCCCGGCACGTTGGTGTGGGCTAACTCGTCCACCAATACCAGTTCTGGTTTTCGACGAAGGATTTCTTCTAAATCCATTTCTTCTAGGGCGGTGCCGCGATAATCTAACTTCTTTCTGGCGATCATCGGCAGTCCCTGGGTGAGCGCCACCGTTTCTGCGCGACCGTGAGTTTCAACGATGCCAACGATGACATCCACGCCCTCTTGCAATTTTTGATGAGCCGCACGAAGCATAGCGTAGGTTTTTCCCACCCCCGCTGACATTCCTAGAAAAATGCGCAGCTGTCCCTTAGACTCATTCATCTCTTGTTCATCCAGCACACTCAACAGCGCATCTGGATCGGGACGCTGATCATAGCCCACAAAAACTCCTTGAGCTATTTTGCTTCGCTCGCGGCCGGAGCGCCAGCATTTTCTGCCGACTTAGGCGCCGGCAGCAGAACTGGAGCTGAGTAAATCCCCTGGCTTTGATCAAGAGCTAGATTCAAAGCCAGAACATTGACTGTGGGCTCACCTAAAATTCCCCAACCGCGGCCTTCTGATGCCTCTCCAATGAATTTCTGCACTTGCTCCACGCTCATGAACCTAACCTTCGCCACTCGTGTTAATTGATATTGAGCGGCGTCTAAGCTGATATGGGGATCCAAACCACTGCCCGAGGCAAAGAGCAAGTCTTGCGGAGGCTCACCCGCACTGTCCGCGTGAGCGGCTTTCAATTTCTGACGCCTTTCATCCACGGCCTTTTTTAAATCTTGGCTGGTCAACCCTAGATTGGATCCTCCAGAGGCTAGCGGATTGTAATCCACCGCGGAGGGTCTGGACCAAAAGTATTTCAAACTTTCAAATTTCTGCGAAATAAGGTGTGAGCCCACCAGCTGTCCACCTCGCGACTGAAAATCACCGCTCGCCTGAAGTGGAAATAAAACCTGAGACACTCCGGTCATCATCAATGGATAAATCAGTCCAAGGACCAGGGTCATAAATAATTTGAAGCGTATGGCTGGCATTAAATTTTTCACAAATGCTCCTTCCGGTTATTGGAGGTTGTCCCGGACAACCTCCGGTATTTAGACGAGTCCTATGGACGTGATCATCACATCAATCAACTTAATCCCAACGAACGGAACGATAAGCCCACCGACACCGTAAATGAGCAGATTTCGCCTCAAAATCAAAGACGATCTTTCAGCACGATAAGCCACTCCTTTTAATGCCAGTGGAATGAGTGCCACGATCACTAAGGCATTGAAGATAACCGCACTCAAAATAGCACTCTGCGGGGAAACCAACTTCATCACATTCAAAACGGACAAAGGTCCCTCCTTAGCGCCTTGAATAAGATAGAGCGTGCTAAATAACGCCGGTAAAATCGCAAAGTATTTGGCCACATCATTGGCAATACTGAATGTGGTCAATGACCCGCGAGTCATCAAAAGTTGTTTTCCAATCTCGACGATCTCAATGAGTTTGGTGGGATTGCTGTCCAGATCCACCATATTTCCAGCTTCGCGCGCCGCCTGGGTTCCTGTGTTCATGGCCACACCCACATCGGCTTGTGCTAAGGCCGGAGCATCGTTGGTTCCATCACCGGTCATAGCCACAAGATGTCCCGTGGCTTGCTCTTCACGAATTCTTTTCAGTTTATGCTCGGGAGTGGCTTGCGCCATAAAGTCATCGACACCAGCTTCGGCAGCGATGGCTGCCGCTGTCAGCGGATTATCACCGGTGATCATGACCGTGCGAATACCCATCTTGCGAAGTTCCGCAAAGCGTTCCTTAATTCCACCTTTGACCACATCCCTCAACTGAATAACACCTAGAATTTCCTTGTCCTCAGACACCACTAGTGGAGTTCCACCTTTTTTTGAAATGTCATCAGCGATGGAATCTAAATCCGCCGGAACACTGCCTCCGACGCTTTTTATATATTCCTTAATAGAGTCTGCTGCTCCTTTACGAATGCTTTTATTTTGAAAATCGATTCCACTCATGCGCGTGTGTGCTGAAAATGGTACAAACTGGGCCTGGTGCGGGGAAATACTTTCTGCTCGCAAAGAAAATTTTTCTTTGGCCAGAACCACAATGGACCGCCCCTCTGGAGTTTCATCAGCCAAAGAAGCCAACTGCGCCGCCTGAGCCAGCCTTTCAGAGGTCACACCCTTCACCGGTAAAAATGCCGTCGCCATGCGATTGCCTAGAGTGATCGTTCCTGTCTTGTCTAGCAACAACACATCAATATCGCCTGCGGCCTCGACCGCGCGGCCGCTGGTGGCGATCACATTTCTTCGAATCAACCGATCCATGCCACTGATACCGATGGCACTCAAAAGTCCTCCGATGGTGGTGGGGATCAGACACACCAGTAGCGCAATCAGCACCGGGACTGTGACGATCTCTGACAAATTCTGCTGAGCTGCCGTGGCACTGTAGTCCGCAAAGGGCTTCAAACTCATCACTGCCAGAACAAAAATAATGGTCAGTCCCGAAAGCACGATACTCAAAGCAATTTCATTGGGAGTTTTTTGGCGCTTCGCCCCCTCGACCAAAGCGATCATTCGATCCAAAAAACTATTTCCAGGTTCTGAGGTGATGCGAATTAAAATTCGGTCGCTGATCACTCGCGTGCCGCCGGTGACTGCGCTTCGATCTCCTCCGGACTCGCGGATCACCGGTGCGGACTCACCGGTGATGGCGGACTCATCAACACTGGCGATACCCTCGATGACTTCTCCGTCGCCGGGAATGATGTCCCCGGTTTCACAGATAACGACATTGCCTTTTTTCAGCGAAGCCGCACTGACTTTCGATTCATTTTTTCCGATGAGCTGTCGCGCAATGGTTTGGGTCCTTGTCTTTTTCAGACTTTCCGCCTGAGCCTTGCCCCGCCCCTCGGCGATGGCCTCTGCAAAGTTCGCAAATAACACCGTAAACCACAACCACAGAGCGATCTGCAATTCGAAAATTTTTGAACCATGGCCAATTCCAAAAACCACATACACCGTGGTAAGAACTGCGCCAATCAAAGTGACAAACATCACCGGATTTTTCATCTGCACCCTTGGATGCAATTTTAAAAATGAATCTTTGATGGCTGGACCAACAAGTTTAGGATCAAAAAGTGAGCTTGAATTATTTTCCGACATATTCACCACCTCTAAAAAGTTTGACCTTGGATCATCATCAAATGCTCAACAATCGGTCCGAGCGATAGACCAGGAAGAAAAGTTAAGGCACCCACGATCAGAATGACCCCGACCAGCAGAATTGCAAAAAGACCAGTGTCAGTTTCAAAAGTCCCAGCTGAAGGAGGCGAATATTTCTTCTGCGCCAAACTTCCCGCCACCGCCAAAATGGGAACGATGATCGCAAAGCGACCAATGAAC
>JABDFK010000040.1:0-1752 GCA_013286585.1 Deltaproteobacteria bacterium | reverse complement strand
CCAATGAACATAGCAATGGCCAACATCACGTTGAAGAAAACCGTGTTGGCACTCAAACCAGCAAAAGCACTTCCATTGTTGGCGGCTGCCGAAGTGAAGGCATAGAGAAGTTCTGAAAAACCATGGGGCCCTTTGTTACCAAGGCTGGACAACGCCACTGGACTGATCGCTGAAATCCCAGTGCCAATCAAAATGACTGCACACGGCGCCAGAATCGCCAGAATGACCATCATTATCTCTTTGGCTTCAATTTTTTTACCCATGTATTCCGGCGTTCGACCCACCATTAATCCCGCAATAAAAACGGTCATCAATACAAACAGCAGCATGCCATAGAGACCCGCACCGACCCCGCCGAAAATAATTTCACCCAACATCATATTCACCATCGCCACACCACCAGAAAGTGGTGACAGCGATGCGTGCATGGCATTGACCGCACCACAAGAAGCTGCGGTAGTGATCGTAGAAAAAAACACGCTGCTGAAAACTCCGAAGCGAGTCTCTTTACCTTCCATCACTCCGGCCTGATGAAAAACCGGGTTCATTGAATATTCAGAGGCCAGTGAAATGGCCGTCAAGCCGACGAACAGCGCCAGCATGGTCGCAAAAATAACCCAGCCATGTTTCCTAGACTTGGTCATAATTCCGTAAGTGTAAGTCAGTCCAGCCGAGATCGCGAAAATGGAAAACATTTGAACAAAGTTAGATAGCGCTGTCGGATTCTCGAAGGGATGGGCCGCATTGGCATTGAAAAATCCACCTCCATTAGTTCCTAACATTTTGATCGCTACCTGCGAGGCCACGGGTCCCAATGCAATGGTCTGCTTCAATCCTTCCAACGTGGTGACATCCACGTAGGCAGAAAATGTCTGCACTATTCCCTGGCTCACCAAGAACAATGTGTAAAGGACGCAAAGGGGCAACAAGATGTAAATAGTGGCTCTCGTGGTATCCACCCAAAAATTTCCGATGGTGGAAGTCGACCTACGAGCAATTCCTCGAGTGAGCGCGATCGCAATCACTATACCACAAGCCGCGCTTAGAAAGTTTTGCACCGCCAGCCCCGACATCTGTGTGAGGTAGCTCATCGTTGTCTCTGGAGTGTAGCTCTGCCAATTGGTGTTAGTGACAAAGCTGATCGCCGTATTCAAGGCCGAGTGCCAAGGCACATTCGGCAGATTTTGCGGATTGAGCGGCAACCACACTTGTGTCATTTGCAGTAGCATCAGAAAAACAAACCCGACCAGATGAAACACCATGAAGGCCATGGCATAACCCTTCCAGGTCATCTCTTCGCTGGAATTAATTCCAGAAACTTTATAAGTTAAACTTTCTAACCAACCAAAAATTTTATGCAACGAAGTCTTTTCGCCTTGAAAGACCTTGGCCATAAAACGACCGAGCGGCGGCGTAACCAAAATCAAAGCGGCGACATAGATGAGAAACTGCAGATAATCATTGATTTGCATACTCACCTCAAAATTTCTCTGGATTGAAAAGCGCGTAAACCAAGTAGACCAAAACTGCGGTGCCGATCAGGCCGGCAAAAATAAAATCCATAAATCCTCCGATCAACTAGTAACGAATCATCATCCCGAACGTAACAATGCTTTCATCTTTCACCAAATCTGGATTCCATCCGGCCACAACGGATCCCGGATCCCCCTTATTTCCACCGGGAGGAGTCACTCCACCGGCACCGGCATAATTAGGGAACGCTGGCCCAGCGATAGGTGTACTCACCACGGA
>JABDFK010000039.1 GCA_013286585.1 Deltaproteobacteria bacterium | reverse complement strand
AATTTCGCCATGTCCAAGTTCGCGCACTCGGTAGGCGACAAAGCCTTCCGGCATTTCCTGCATCCACGGATGATCTCCGTCCAAACTGTCGAACTTGTGATAATCCGAATTTGAAAAAGCATTTTGCGGTTGGTTTTTCTTGTGTTGTCGTACACCCATCTCTGCAGAATCCTCCACTAATTTCTCTTCAATCTCTCTTCGGTAATTGTACTACGTCCTTGAATGAAACAATAAAAACTAGACCAAGATCTAGTCCAGTTTCCTGGACCATCGTCCGATGCAGAAGTAATGATTTCAAAAACCACGTTTCTTTTAATCGTAGCGTTGACTGTTTCTTCCGCCGCCAGAGCGGCAGACCAACTGCCCGCCTGCCAAGGCGTGGCTATCGCTGATCTGGGTTCAGCGGGACTGCCGTTGGCTCTGAGCGAACTGTCCAACATCTATTTATTGGCCCGCGAAGCAAAGATTTACGTAGAGACTTCGGAGCTCACACTGCAGGCCAAGCAAGATTTTTTAAATCCCCATTCACAGATTGAATGTTTTTCGGGCTCCTCGAAGGCCGGGGTGAAAGTCAGTTTGAACGTCCCCAGTCTGCTGGATTTTTCCGCGCCGAAATCCGCCGGCAATAGTGTTTGGCTATTCAACTTGATTGTCGATGCTCACCAAATCGGAATATGGAATCAGTTCAGTCACTTGCTTTCGAATTCCTTTAAACTGAGCGATTTGCTGACGTTTTCTGCCAATCAGCAGATCTTGTTTTCGCAGATCAATCATGACGAGTACGAATTGATCATTAAATGGAAAAGTCAGGATCAAACGGACGCAGCGGTCATTATTTTTGATGCTGTTCAGCCGTAAAGCGAACGCAAGCAAACCCACCGTACGGTGTTTTCAAATTGGTCAGCTGTCCCTGATACAATCGCGCCACCACAGATTGCACGCGATCTTGGTAGGCATAAAATCTCAAATCATATCTGAAGTCCTGAGGTCCCGTATCGGTAGGAACCGATACCTCTGAAGGCTCTATATATTCCTGCGCTAAAATGTCCTGTCCGATTAGTTCTTGGAAGAGGCGGTGGGAAATTTTTGCGCCTTTGTAGGTCTGCTTTGCTCCAAACGATTGGCGCGGTTTAAAAAATAAATTTTTTCTGTTGGTCCAAACTTCTTCGGCATTGGCGGACGTCAATAACTGAGCCTTTGGTACATGTGGGATTGATTTCTGTGACCATTCAATCATTCGCGTCTTGTCTGCCAAGAACAGATATTCGGCGGGGTTAGGGGAAAAAGTCATTTTTCTAGAATTGAACCATTGCAAAAGCCGTTGCGAAGAACTATCGCCAAGAAAAAAGTCAGTGTAGCGATTATAAATAAAATCAAAGCTGTCAGAAAGCTGACGATAGTCACAGATTTTCGTGTCCCAACCCCAAGACCTAAACAGTTCCGAAAAAACCAAGAACTCTAGATAGAGCTTTTGCTGTTCAGGTTGGTCGTCAATGATCGCCACCCTGGGATTTTTCGAGGCTGGGCTGCCATTGAGTTGCAATTCCAATAAAATATTTTCCTTAAGCTCTTCCAACGAAAAGCCTTTCACTGGCGCCGGCAAGCCATGGGCTTTGTACATCAGATCACCCAACGCCAAGAAAGAGGCATTGGTGTTGACTTCAATCAGCTGCAGATTTTGGGTGTCGTCCAAATGAAAGTCATAGCTCATCGCAATTGAATAGTTACCCGGCGTCTTCAGATTTCGACGGGAAAGTTCTGGCTGAAGTGCGGCTTTATAAGCGGACGTTTGTCGTTCCTTAAAAATATGCGTAACGAAGTCTTGGGCCTGTTGCAGCACCGCGAGGGGCAGTTCGACGACGAAAGGCGACAGCAACTGTTCTGATACCAATGGCGAAATTTGTTGAGGCGACAGTCCCGGAAAGGTCTTAGAAATTTGCTCAATGAATTTGGCTCTGAGTTGACTTGGATTCAAAAGGGGCCTCTTAGGAATATTGTTGCCATGGCAGCAGAAATAAGCAAGAAACTACCCATGAAAATCGTGTCTTGGAACGTCAATGGTATTAGGGCTTGTTATAAGAAAAATCTGGTGCAATTCGTTCAAGAGCACAAACCAGATATCCTCTGCCTGCAAGAGACCAAAGCGCATTTAGAACAAGTGGAAGAAGCGACTCGAAAATTGGGTTATGCCCAAAGTATTTGGTCATCCGCTGTGCGCAAAGGCTATTCGGGTGTTGCGACTTTCTTCAATGACCCACTCAATCAGCATCATCTGGGCACCGGGACAAAGGAGTACGACAGCGAAGGTCGATTTGTGATCACTGAACACAAGGACTTTGATCTCTACAATATCTATTTTCCCAACGGCGGTTCCGGCGAGGAAAGACATAATTTCAAACAGAGCTTCTTGAAAGATCTGCTCAAGCACTTGAAGTCAGAGCTAGCCAAAGGAAAAAAAATCATCGTCGTGGGGGACTACAACGTCGCTCACAAAGAGATTGATGTTTACGATCCCGTGGAACTTTCCACGGAGAGCGGTTTCCTGCCGGAAGAGCGCGAGTGGATGGATCAGTTTCTGAACCTGGGGTTCATCGACACCTTTCGACATTTTCACGAGACTACCAAGGACCGCTATTCCTGGTGGTCATACCGGGAGCTTGCCCGCGTCGGCAATCGTGGCTGGCGGATTGACTACGTCTGTATTTCGAAAAATCTTTTAAAAAATCTGAAGTCCGCAGATGTTTTAGATGCGGTGGAAGGCTCTGATCATTGCCCAGTGGTGGCAGAGTTGGAGTTTTGAAATGCCAATGCTGATTGTCTTGTTCCCCTTTGCAGAGATTTACGCTTGGTACCTCTTTATCGACCGCTACAGCTTCGTGGACGCACTGTTGTTAGTAATCACCACAGGAGCCCTGGGATTTTTCGTAATGACCATTCATGGTCGAGCCACGATCATGTCTGTACAAAATGCGTTGGCGCAGGGAGAAATGCCAGAGGGAAACCTTCTGCACAGAGGGGCTATTATTTTCGGCGGAATGCTATTGGCGGTTCCAGGTCTGATCAGCAAAGTGTTAGGCACGCTGCTGATTCTTCCGGGGACGCGACATGTTCTAGTGATTTATCTAAAAATTTTCATCGCCGGAAAAATTGCTAAAGGAAGTTTTCATGTTTTCGCGGCTGGCAACCTGGGCGGATTTGCGGCGAAAGGTTTTCGCGCAGAAAACCGTCCGGAAGCCAGAGATGTAGTAGAGATCAAACCCAAGTCAATCGAACATCAAGACAAGAACGAGTGACCGTCACTGATCTCAGTCGCACTTTTGGCCATCTCTAAAATGGGTGAATGATGCGCTCTCAGCACTTATATTTAAGTCTCCCAGCTGAATGTGAATCGAAGTTTTCATAGACCCTCCCTCATCGGGCAAACCAATAGTGGCGTTGAATTCAGAACCTCGGCTATAGGTCACTGCACCCTCTGTCGCATCACTCTTCGTCACTTGGGAAATGGTGTCCAGCACAATCCAGTTGGATGTTGGAGAACCAAAAAACATGTTTGCAGTTTGCAAATAAGCGGTTTCTGTTCCATCGGTTTCACCAACGATTTTTAGAACGAGCCCGGCCCCCCATTTACCCGGCTGATTGAGCGTCAGGCAAATTGGATTTTTTATACCGGCAATTGCGACGTGGCCAAGTAACACGCAAAATGCCGCAGCAACTATATGGCTTGGTCTCATTCAGATCCTCCAGGTTAAAAGTATCTAAATACTTACAGCGCTCGGTAACCAATAGGAAATGGATTGGTTTCATGGCTATGATTGATGAAAGTGATAACTGATTACTGACCTTGCCCGCGATCTAGGCTGGCATTGAAAAATTTCTGATTTTTCTCCGAGAACTGATCCTTGAAATGTTTCTTGAATAACGACTGCGCCAAAAATGAAGATTTCACGGTCCAATATTCTTTATTCACAGTGATCGCGCCGATCGCTAAGCGGTCGTCATCGCCGCCGATGGCGTAACCCACGAACCAATCGACTTTGCCTTTGGGATTGTCTCCGTGAAGCGATCCAGTTTTCCCACCCAGCTCCAGCTCTTGAAGCTTTTTGTCATGAACCAAGGCACGAAATGATTTTCGCGAAGTCCCTTGAGTGATGGTGGCCTCCATCAATTCTTTCAATCGCTCTGCGCCTTCGCCGGTCATAGTCACTGCGGCTGTCACCGGTTCAGGTTTCCAAACCACTTTACCCTCAGAGTCTTTCAGCGATTCAACGATGTACGGAACTCGCATCACTCCAATAGCGGCCACGGAACTTGCGATCATGGCACCTTGGACAGGGCTCATGCGCGTGATTTTGTTGTAACCAGAAACCATCTCTGCCAGGTGAAAGCTTTTTTCCTGAGGGATTTCAGTGAAGCCCGTGTCGAAAGGCAGATCTGATGCGATGGGTTTATTGAAGCCGAAGCGAATGGCGTACTCTTCGATGTCTTTAGGCTCCATGTGTTCGAAAGCTAGCCGGCCAAAAACAGTGTTGATGGATCTGGCGAAAGCATCGCGAATGGTGACCCCGCGGGTCCAGCGATTCATCTTAGTGTAGAGCACATTCTGCCGGTAGAGCGTGTGATTGGCGCCGTTGTACATCACCAAGGTGTCCGGGGACAGCTTGTAGCGGTCTAAAGCTGCCGTGGCGGTCACGATTTTGAAGATCGAAGCCGCGGGATAAGTGCCTCGCAGAGCCAGATTTTCGGTCGAGGGTTGGCCCTTCTCGTAGCTGACCATGGCACGCACCGCCCCGGTGTTGGCATCCATGATCACAAGAGCGCCGTAATCGGGTTTGTAGGCCTTCAGTAAGTGTTCGGCCTCGGTCTGTAGATCATCGTCAATAGTGTAAGTGATTTTAAGTGTTTGCGGCCTACCATCGAGGGCGATTTCGGCCTCGGGAATCCTCTGATTATGGGTCAAATAGGGGCCCAGAACCTGAGAAATTTTTTGCCGCACAGATTGAATGCCTTCGACACGGTTCTGCTCATCCACCAGAACCTGGCGAACAGCCCTATCTTTAGAACCCATCATCCAAAAAACGCCAAAAGCCACCAAGAGTGGCAAAAGGATGGCCAGATGAATTTTTTGTTTTCGATTCAGCATAGGGAAACCAGTTTCAGGTCTTTATTTGGCGAGAGCAAGAAAAAAGGCCCGAAGTCCTTGTCATTTTATTGTATCAGAAGTAAGAATTCGCTGCACTCAGACAAAGGCCCGTAAAGTGATGAAAACGAAAGACAAAATCGTCATGACCTCCATTGAGCTCTTCAACAAGAGCGGAGTGGTCGCGGTTACGACCAATCACATCGCTAAAGAGCTAAGCATTAGTCCAGGAAATCTCTACTTTCACTTCCGCAATAAAGAAGAGATTATTCGCCAAATTTTTCGCCTCATGTGCAAAGAGACTTATCAGGTTTGGCGAGTCAAAAAAGGACAGAAGGTCATTCATCCCTTGGATTTGATCGAAAAGAATTACGAACTCTTTTGGAAGTATAGATTCTTCCATCGCGAGATGTATTTTCTGCGCCGTCGCGACACGATTTTGAATAAAATGTGGAAGGCCCACTTAGTGAAAATCCAAAGAATGATGGTGGTGGTCTATAAAAGGTGGCTGCGCGAAGGCTGGATGCTACCAATTCACAGCCAGAACGAAATTGAATTTATGGCCACGATTTTGTTGGCGACGGCCTCTAACTTTTTACAATTCTTTGAAAGTGCTGAACGACTTCCGGCCAAGCAGCACATGATTACGGGGAAAAAATATGTCTCTTGGCTACTTATGCCGTGGACAAAACCCGACATGCGCAAAGACTTTGAAGCCTTTGTGCTCTCTGACACCTCATTATTGACTTAGTTCTGAGATTCGTGTTTCCATCGAAGTGTCTAAACACAAAGGATGGTCACTATGTTTATGGGAATCGCAATGGGCAACTTCATTGAAATGCTGCTTCGTTTTCTTCACTTCTTTTTCGGAGTGATGTGGATCGGCCATCTTTACTACTTCAATTTCACTCAGGGAACTTTCTTGAATGACGCTGAAATCGCGGCGGGTTCAAAGACAGATCTTCGTCGAAAGCTTTTACCGGCAGCTCTTTACTATTTCCGTTGGGGAGCGATGTGGACGGTGGTCACGGGTGTGCTGTACTGGAGCTACAAAGCTCACACTTCCGGCGCCGGATTCAACGTGTTCTTGCAATCCAGCTATGGCTGGACGATCACCTCGGGAATGATTCTGGGTCTGATCATGTGGTACAACGTTTGGTTTGTGATCTGGCCTAAACAGCAGATCGTGATTAAAAACGCTGAAGGACTGGCAAAAAGTCAACCGGCGAATCCCGATGCTGCGGCCGCCGGAGCTCGAGCCAACGTGGCCTCAAGAACCAACACATTATTTTCGATCCCACTCTTGTACTTGATGGGCGCCGCCAGCCATTTTCCACTGCCAGTGAGCGAACGAACAAACTATTGCATTTTCTGGATCCCATTCTTGTTGATCGTTGCTGCCTTGGAATGGAACGCTCTCAAGGGACAGACACGAAAAATAATGACCACCATTCCACAAGTGGTTCACTTCGGAATTCTACTGACCATCATTATCATCGGCTTAATGTTCGCTGCTGTTTGATTGGTCGAGAATGTTTCGTTTTTGCGCCGTATTCTTGTCTTTTTTTCTAGTGGTCTCTTGCACGAAAAAGGAGACCGCTGAAAATACCGTTTTGACACCTGACCAGTTGGCCGTGCATGGAAAAACAGTTTATCAACTCAACTGCGTGGCCTGCCACGGAGCCGATCCTAAAGTGGACGGCCCAGTGGGACCATCCATTGCCGGCAGCTCGAAAGAATTGATCGAAGCCAGAGTCATGCGAACTCAATATCCCGACGATTATAAACCCAAGCGCACATCGCACACCATGGTGGCTCTGCCACATTTGCAGAACGAAATTCCGGCTCTGCACGCCTATCTGAATTCCTTGTGAGGGGAAGTCTTCCGCTCACGGGTCTCGGCTCTCTGCTCCCAGGTGCAGATTGAACCTGGCGCAGCCTTTGAATAAGAGCCAGGCATGCTCAAGAATTTTAGATCGTATCAACTGGCTGTGAAATTTTATAAGTTATGTGAAAAATTGAAGGCTCCCAAACACCTTCAAGATCAGCTCCTACGAGCCAGCTCGTCGATCGCTCTGAACCTTGCGGAGGGAGGTGAGCGGGTAACAGACGCCGACCGCCGTCGGTTCTATCGAATGGCGATGGGTTCAATTCGGGAATGCCAAACCATCCGAGAATGCTCGGACACTTGGGGATGAATTGGCGGCGTCAGTGTTTAAACTAGCACCTCATAGTAGCGGTGAGCCGAGACCCGAGACCCGAAAACTGATTAGTAACCACTGGTGTAACGACCGCCCACCGACCAGAAAGTCGGTGGCATTTCAAACCTAACCCAACTTTTTTACCTGTTGCTCAAGGATTTCAATGCGCTTTTCAAGATTTGGTTTTGCAAGAGACTCTCTGAGAGCCCTGTTGATCAAGGATTGGTATTTGTCGCCGGTTTGCTTGGCTCGCCGGCGATAGGTATCCAAGATATCTTGATCCAGCATAATAGTAATACGCTCCTTGATATTTTTCGCATCAAAAGCATCAGGGGGAATTTCGACTTTTCCATAAGAAATTTTTTTATTTTTGGTACTCATTCCAAGCCTTCCAAAGAGTTTCTTCGCGCTCTTTCAAATAGTCACAAATTCGTCGTAATGAATTTTCTGTAAAGCCATAACTCTCCATGCATTCGAAAGTCCTAAGATCAAACTTAGCTTCGGCCTCTGGCCCGATAATATGAAAATGTGGTGGCTGATGATCTATTGGATAAATAGCCACCCTCAGATTCCAAATATGAAAAACAGTCGGAGCCATTTTCTCATTCTCCTATTTTATACATATTTTATATGCATAATC
The DNA here is from genome assembly GCA_013286585.1 of Deltaproteobacteria bacterium. Taxonomy (GTDB): domain Bacteria; phylum Bdellovibrionota; class Bdellovibrionia; order Bdellovibrionales; family Bdellovibrionaceae; genus CAIYID01. The sequence continues at coordinate 7,416 of JABDFK010000039.1, read as the reverse complement.
AAATGGCGTTTTGAGCGCTGATGCTGCAAAGGGCGTAGCCTCATGGCGGAATATTTATTTGGGTTTGGCCACAGGCCTAGTTCAAAATACGGATCAGAATCCGGCGAGCTGGAGGCTCATTCACCAATTCTATGTAGAATTTGCATTCCTGACAGACAAATTTTGGCACGGGAATCGCAATGATTCTTCGCCAAGACGACAAACAGCGAACAGCTGCAAATGGGCGGGGATGGGGCGATTCTCTCTGTAGAAATTGCAAAGCTGTCGAAGGTTTTGTCAGTGGGTGATAAGATCTGTGAGTGGGTTTGGGGGTTTTATGATTTCTATGTTGGTGGGTTTGATGCTGGGGTCCTCGGTGGCCTGGTCGGCTCCGGACTGTGCGCAACTGCAAATTCAGCTTCAAGAGATGCAAAAAGCTCAGGGCATTTTGCTGGAATCCATGGTTAAGAAAAATGATTCCTTGGCGAACACCTTAGATCATTTTGCCGAGGACTTGAAATCTCATGAGCAAAAACCCAGTCGCGCTGACGTGGTGAACCTGCACAATTCAGCCGAGGCTTTCCGTGGTCACAGCGAGCGTGAATTGGCCTTGATCGAAAAATTTCAGCAAAAATCTTTGGAATTGATCGCGCAAACTGTTCGGTGTTTGCCTAGCAGCACAGCAACGGCTCAGAATCTGCATCAGTAAGTGACCTCACAACCGCGCCGACCACACAGACCGCGAAATACTTAAGCCCGGATCAAACTGAGACGCAGATAAACAGCGTAAAAGATCTGGATGATAAGAAAATAAAGTTCTAGTCTCCTCTTAACTTTTACGCCAAATAACCGATCATACCTATGCTGGTTAGGCATAAGACCTCCTTTCTTTTGTAAGGTTCAGGAGTCGTCTTTTTGGGGCGGTCGTGAGATCGCCCCTTGTTTTTGCAAGCTTTATACAAGCGTTGTGCGTGCGGTAAAGTCTAGATGAAGAGCCACTAGATTCGGTGTTCGGACGGCGGCAAATCCTTCAATTCCGGCGGCACTCAGCCGATAAGCTCTTTGATGTTAAGACCTTCTATTTTTCAAATTTTGATCTCCCTGATCTTGTTTTCTGACTTTGTTCAGGCGCAGAGCTATTGCGTGAAAAATGATATGGCCAAATTATTTCCGGCCTTAGAGGACAACTCTAAACCTCCGACCAAAGCTCCGATCTACACCCCACTGCTGGGAACTGGAAATCGCCGCGAAACTCATGGCGAGATGTGGGCAGAAGTGATCGATGCGGACGCGCAGAAATTCTGGGTGCAAAAATCCAATCTCACCACCAAATGGAATTGTCTGGTGGTGAATGTCGGGCGCACCAGTCTGCGCAGTGGGCCTGGGAAGAATTTTGCTCCGGCGAAAACTCGCTTTGCGCAGAAGCATCAGGCCTACGTGGATTTGGGTGGTGAAGATGGTTGGACTCAGGTGAAAGACAAATCAGGGGAGACTTTCTGGATGAACATCGATCATGTTTGGAAAGCCAAAAGTAAAATGCGCATCAGCTTCGAAGGCCACTGAAACATAATACGTTGGTCCGAAAAAGGTCCTGTTTCTGGCGAACATATTTAAGAGAATGATAGAATAACAGAGTGACCGTTGAATCCTGTCTCTAATCTGAATTGCATCTATGCTCAGGGGATTCAAAAATCGTTGAACTTGATTAGGAAATTTAAAAGCTAATCATGGATTTGACGCGGTTTAAGTTCGTTTAAGAATTTTGTTGCAATTTATTAACAGAGTCTTTTTAATGGGTCAGTTCCAAAATGGAGCCACTTGGTTAAAAACTCTAGTGGTTCATCTAAGGAGGGGGAAACATGGCACAAATCTCTGAAGTGCTAGTGAAGGAATGCAAGTCGAAGCTGTTACAGGCTAAGGCTGATCTTCTGAATCGAGTGAAGGAAGCACGCAGCGAATTCACTAACGATGACAAAGGTGGCGACGAAGCCGATCAAACCGTGCGAGTTTTGGCCGAGGCCGAGATGCTCTCACAAAATGAGCGTCTAAGAACCCAACTGCTGGAGATCGAAAGCGCGCTGGGCCGCATCCAAAACGGAACTTACGGTATCTGCGAAGAGACCGAAGAGACCATCGAGGCCGAAAGACTTCGTGCGATCCCTTGGACCCGCCTCAGCATCGAAGGCGCCGAAATCCGCGAATCCGTCAACAAACGCTTCGCTCGGTAAAGCCCGCAAGCCGTATCGGCGTTTCGCTTCATTTCAATTTTTAAATGCGCTGGGGAGACCTGGCGCATTTCTTTTTTGCGCATAAGGACAGTGGCCAACCGTCCCTTGATTATTGATCCCTCTTTTCGCATCTTGTGTCTACAAAATGGGGGATATGAATGACTAGACACCAGCGGGCGCGACGGAATCAAAATATTCAGCGCAGTGGATTTTTTCGAGTGGCCTTAGTGGGGCTTAGCTTGGCGTCCATTCTAGTGGCGTCGGCGCTTCACGCTGCGGAAATCTCTAAGTTGAGTCCTGTGCCATCTCCTTGGGCACAACCAAACCCCTCGGCTCCGGTGGGTGGTTCGATTGTTTTACATATGTCTGAAGAGCCTCCGACTCTGCATCCGATCATGTCTCAAGATTTGTATTCAGATCAGGTGAAGGGCTACGTGATGGACACGCTGCTGACAAATGACTTGAACACCTTCGAGTGGAGTCCAAGACTGGCGGAAAAATGGGAAATTTCTAAAGACAAAAAAGTTTTCACTTATCATTTGCGCAAGGATGCGACCTTCCACGATGGACACCCCGTCACCGCCGAGGACGTGAAATTCAGTTTTGATGCGATTTTTGAACCCAAGTACAGAGCGGCCCAACTGCGTCCTTATTTTGAAGGAATTGATAAGGTAGAAATTCTTGATCCTTATACGGTGAGGGTGACCACCAAAGACACTTACTTCCAGAATTTCACGATGTTCTCTTCCTTGTTATATATTTTGCCGAAGCATATTTACGGCGATGTCGACAAATCACAGAAGATGACTCGAACTTTGGTGGGCTCTGGTCCTTACGTCTTGGACAAATTCGAAAAAGGACAGAAGTTGGTTTTGAAACGATTTGCATCTTGGTATGGATTTAAAACCGATGCATGGAGGGGTTACTACAATTTCGATCAAAGAGTTTATCGCTTTGTTAAAGAAGACAATGTGGCTCTTGAAATGACTAAAAAAGGCGATTTCGATTTCATGGAATTTCAACAGCCAGAGATTTTTGTGCAAAGGACCGTCGGGCCTCCTTGGGGACAAACGGTTTTCGCCAACAAAGTGGAAAACTCTTTCCCTAAATCGTCTTTCTTTGTGGGCTTTAACTTTCGCAAAGATCTGTTCAAAGACCGAAATGTGCGCCTGGCTCTAGCCCACTTGATGAATCGCGAAGAGATGAACAGGAAGTTTCGCTACGAGATGTCAGATCTGGCGACGGGCCCTGAGTATCTGAAAAGCGATTATGCCTCCCAGGCGGTGAAGCCGATTCTCTATGATCCGGCTAAGGCCGTCGAGCTACTGAGCAAGGCTGGCTGGAAAGATCCAGAGAAAAAAGGCATCCTACAAAAAACCATCAACGGCAAAGTGGTGGAGTTCCGCTTCACCCTTATTCATGCCTCCAAAGACCGCGAGAAATATTGGACGATGTTCCGTGAAGACTTGAAAAAAGTCGGCATCGATATGGAAATTCGTCTGTTAGAGTGGAACTCCTTTATTAAATTAACCGATGAAGGAAACTTCGATGCCATGTCCATGGGTTGGTCGGGAACAGTGGACTGGGATCCTAAGCAGATTTGGCATTCTTCGAGCGCAGTTCCCGGGGGCTCGAATTTCATCGCTTACAAGAATCCCGAGGTGGACAAACTGATTGATAAAGCTCGCAACGAAATTGACCGCGGCAAACGCGTGACGATGCTTCACAAGGTGTATGAATTGATCGCCTATGATGTGCCTTACATCGAAATGTTCAATGACAAGTACTACTTGTTTGCCAATTCCAGCAAAATGGTCAAGCCTGGTGTGACTATGAAGTACGATGTCGGTAGCGACATCTGGTGGGCAAAGCCATAAGGTTTTAGCTGGAGTTATTGTTGTTTTTATACATTTGCAGGCGATTGATGTTGCTAGTGCCGACCTTTCTTGGAATCACTTTGATTTCGTTTTTGGTCATCAATGCGGCACCCGGCGGACCCATCGAACAAAAGATACAACAGCTTCGCTTTGGCAAGCAGGGCCGCGCTGCTAGCGGTCCCACTGGCGTCAGCGAAGAAGTGCTTGAGGCTCTGAAGAAGCAATACGGATTCGACAAACCCGTTTACGAACGCTACTGGATTTGGCTTAAAAACATCGTGCACCTGGATTTCGGTGACAGCTTCAAATATGGCGAGCCCGCGATTGATGTCATTGTCAGCAAATTTCCGGTTTCACTTCAATTCGGAATCGCTTCTTTGATTCTGAGTTATCTTATCTGTATTCCGTTAGGCGTGGCCAAGGCCATTCGTGCGGGATCGAATTTTGATATGATCACAGGTTTACTGCTGTATGTGGCCTATGCGATTCCACCCTTGGTGCTGGGGATTTTTCTGATCACTCTTTTCGGCGGTGGCAGCTATTTCAACTGGTTTCCGATTGGAATGATCAAGTCGGATAACTACGACACTCTGGCGTTGGGTGCGAAGATCTGGGATCGAATCCATCATTTTATTTTGCCACTTTTGACCTACATGATCGGCGGTTTTACAGAGCTAACTATGCTCACGCGAAATTCCATGCTGGATGTGGTGAAACAGGATTACGTGCGCACAGCGCGGGCCAAAGGTTTGTCCGAAAGAGTCGTTCTTTATAAACATGCGCTTCGTAATGCTTTGATCCCGGTGACCACGGGTCTGGGTGGATTTTTTCGTGTGTTTCTAGCGGGCTCGATCGTTGTTGAAGCCGTTTTTAATTTGGACGGGATTGGCCTGCTGAGTTATACCTCTGCACTGGACCGGGACTACAACGTGATCATGGGAATCATCTTTCTGTCGGCCGTGACACTCATGCTGGGGCGTCTTGTTTCGGATATTATTTATGTGAGTATTGATCCCCGGATCGACTTTGAATGATTGAAAAATATTTCATCCGCAATGATTTGACTCTTCGAAGATGGCGTCGGTTCAAGCGCAACCGCATCGCCATGGCGTGGTGCTGGCTATTGATTGGGTTTACGGGTCTTAGTTTCACTGCTGGATTCTGGGCGGATTCAAAACCTTTGGTGATGAAATGGCACGGGGAATATTACGCTCCGTTGGCTAAGGATTATCATCCCAGTTTATTTGGTCGCGACGACATCATGGTGATGGACTATCGTTCGATGAAATTTGACGGCGATGATTGGGCCCTGTGGCCATTGGTTCGCTGGGATGCTTACGAATCCAACAAAGATGTGGAAGCTTATCCTTCGGCGCCGTCTTCAAGCAACTGGATGGGGACCGACGATCGTGGCCGGGATGTGCTGGCGCGCTTGCTTTATGGATATCGCTATTCCATCGCCTATGCGTTCAGCGTTTGGATCTTATCTTATCTGCTAGGCACTTTGATTGGCGCCATCAATGGCTATCTGGGTGGGAAGGTGGACCTCTTGGGTTCGCGTTTTGTCGAGATCATTGAAATGATGCCCTGGCTGTTATTGCTGATCACCATGATTCAAATTTTCGGCGCGGGAATGAGTTTGTTGGTGATTCTCACTGTGATTTTCGGGTGGACGGACATTTACCACCAAATGCGCAGTCAATTTTTACAATTGCGGAAACGGGATTATGTAGAGGCCGCGAAGGCCATCGGTGCTAGCCACGGGCGAATCGTCTTGCGGCATATTCTGCCGAATGCGCTCACACCACTGGTGACTTTTTCTCCGTTTGCTATTGCAGCGAATATTTCTGGCTTGGCGTTGCTTGATTATCTGGGATTGGGAATTGCGGCTCCGACGCCCAGTTGGGGTGAATTGATGGCGCAGGCCCAATCGCATTTTAGTACGGCAGTGTGGTTGGTTTGGTTTCCGTCCATTGCGCTGTTACTGACGATGATCGCGTTGATCAGTATAGGGCTGGCGATTCGAGATGCTTTTGATGCCGGGGCGTAATTTCAGTCCTGTGTCCTCGGTCCACTGGACCGGGCCTGTCGGCTGCGGACCGAGGACACAGGACTGAAGCTCATTCCCCGTCTTCGAGATAAGTGTATCCCGACAAACCTTCTTCGTAGTGCTTGATGAGCAACTTCGCTTCTTGCTTGGTGAGGTTGCCTTTTTGAATGGCGTCCTCTGCGGCGCTACGAATGCTGTCGACCATGTTGTAGTGCCGATATTGCACGTAAGACAGAACTTCCGTTACGGTGTCGCCAGGAATGTAGTGGTCTAAAGTGTACGAATTTTCTGTGATCGATACGTGAACCGCATCGGTGTCACCGAAAAGATTGTGTAAATCTCCCAAAATTTCTTGATAAGCGCCAGTCAGAAAAACTCCCAGGAAATAGTTTTGTCCGCTGGTGAACGGGTGCACTTGCAAAGTTTTTTTGGTTTTGCCAGTTTCAGTATCAATGAATTTTTCCAATTTACCGTCAGAATCACAGGTCAGATCCGCCAGTGTGGCTTCGCGGATGGGTTTTTCTTTCAAGCGATGCACTGGCATAACTGGGAACAGCTGGCCCACGGCCCACGAATCCGGAACTGATTGAAAGACAGAAAAATTGCAGAAATAGGTGTCGCAAAGCTCCTGCGAAAGAGCTTGCACGATGTCATCGTCTTCCACGCTTTGAGCAATTTTAATCATTTTCGTGGCGATGGCGAAATACATGCTTTCGGTCCATGCTCTTTGCAGCAAACTGAAAACGCCGTAAGTGAAAAGTGAATTGGCTTCGTTTCTAGCTTGCTGAAGATCATTGAAGCACTCATTGATGCTATCGCGAGTGAGCTTGTCGTAGATGTACTGCAGATCTTGCATGACCGGATGGTCCGCTTTTCCGGCTGGGCGGGGAGGTTCAGAGCGATTCAAATCATTCACACCAGTGACGTTGAAAACCAAGACCGAGTGATGCGCCACTAGGAATCGACCGGATTCAGTGACGATGTCAGGATGCTGTACACCCTTTTCATCGCAGAGAGTTTGCAGAGCAGAGACGATGTCGTTGGCATATTCTTGTTCGGAGTAATTGATCGAAGAGTCAGAGCTGCCGGTGCCGTCGTAATCCACGCCAAGACCGCCGCCGACGTCGACGAATTTCAAGTTGCTGGCTCCCATGCCGTGAAGTTCCGTGTAAAAGCGGACGCCCTCTTTCAGTGAGGATTTGATGCTTTGAATGCGGGGGATTTGCGAACCAATATGGAAGTGCAGAAGCTCCAGACACTGAATCATATTGTTCTTTTTGAG
>JABDFK010000038.1 GCA_013286585.1 Deltaproteobacteria bacterium | reverse complement strand
GCTAAAAATGGCTTCGCAGGCGACTTCGCCTTTTTCGGTGATCATTTGCTGGCGCAGTTTGAAGATTTTTGGGTGGGGCCCGTTTTCGTTGGGATGGGGCTCTGCCGTGACCGTCACTGAGTCCCGGGCTTTTAGTTCTTTTAGAAATTTTATCGTGACATCCAGGATCACCGGGCCAGTTTTGGATTTTTTAATTTGCGCCACATCAAATCCCCGAGAGACCAACATATCCCATCTGGCTTCTTCGAAAATCTGTAAGTAGACGGCGTTGTTGACATGGCCGAACAAATCTATTTGGGTCTCTTTGATCACTATTTTTATTTCGAATCGATTCATGCGTCGACTTTAACAAAGGCCTCCATGGCGGCCAAGAAATCTCTTTGCCTTTTTTATGGTCGCGTGGCTGAATGGCCTTGTGACGCAGCCCTCAGCACATCTGAAAAATATCCTTTCTGAAATCCACCGTCGACATCAGTCGGGTCAAAAATCTTTGGTGGTTTTTGACCTGGATTCGACTCTTTTTGATGTCAGTCCCCGCATTCAAAAAATCTTGCAGGACTTCAGTCAGGATAAAACTCACCGCGCCCAATTTCCTGAGAGCTGCCAAATTCTGGAATCCATTGAAATGTGGAAACAGGATTGGGGTTTTAAAGATGCCTTGGCCCGCGCAGGCCTAGGCGATCATCATCCCGATTTTCATTTGGCCGTGAAAAATTTTTGGAGCAAAACGTTTTTCACCAACGAATATTTGGAGTACGACATGCCCTATGATGGGGCTTGCGAATATGTTCAGGCGGTGCAAGCTGCAGGCGCTGACATCAGCTATCTGACGGGAAGAGATATTCCACGCATGGGGCCGGGCTCTTTAAGTGTATTAAAGAAGTGGAAATTTCCCGTAGGTGAAGAGCAAGCACAGCTCGTTCTGAAGCCACAGAAAGAAATGGACGACGCCCAGTTCAAAGTTGATTATTTTTCGCCGGCACTGAAAAAGCAATTCTCTAAAATTTGGTTTTTTGAGAATGAGCCCGTGAACATTGATTTGGTTCGCAAAGTACACCCTGACATCGAAGTTGTTTTTTTCGACAGCACCCATTCAGGCTTAAGCCAAGCTCCGCTAGATCTACCAACCATTATGCACTACCTTTTGGAAGAATGAATGTCTTTAACCCTCGTTGCCACCCCCATTGGAAATCCTCAAGACATCAGTCTACGCGGTCTTGCCATCCTCACTGCGGCTGAAGTGATCATTGTCGAGGAGCGAAAGGAATGCGCAGCCTTCCTGCGTGCCCATGGCATCACCGGTAAAACGTATGAGCAGCTCAATGAACACAGTGGCGCTGACGACTTGAAGCATCTGCTAGAGATTTGCAAAAGTAAGAACGTGGCGCTCATCACCGACTGTGGAACTCCGGGATTTGCGGACCCCGGCGCTGATCTGGTGAAACTCTGCCGACAGAATCAAGTGCCCGTCATCAGTGCTCCTGGGCCGTCAAGTCTGATGACTCTGCTTTCGCTCAGTGGACAGCGGATTGATTCATTTTTGTACCGTGGCTTTCTGTCCCCCGAAACCGAAGAGCGAAAAAGGGAACTCGCACAATTGGCGAAAAATTCGGGCGCCATTATTTTGATGGATACTCCCTATCGCCTGCAGAAAACGTTGACCGATTTGAAGGACTTTTTTCCGCAGCGAAAGGTTCTTCTGGGTCTTGATCTTACTCAAGAGACCGAACAGGTCGTTGAAAGCCTGGGCCAAAATCTGTTAACAAAAATCTCTGTCAAAAAGGCCGAGTTCATCGTGCTGATTTATCCAGCATGAAGCTTTCTCCTTTACCTATTGATCAGTTCATCGAAAAAATCTTAGATTTGCTGAAGGCTGGCAAAAATTTGGTGCTCACGGCTGCTCCGGGCGCCGGAAAAACCACCCGTCTTCCGCCCGCCCTCATGAAGCTCACAGAAAAAATGATCCTGGTGCTGGAGCCTAGGCGAGTGGCTGCTCTGGCTGCCGCCCAAAGAATCGCTGACGAAAATCACACTCCCTTAGGCGAGAAAATCGGGTATCAAGTGCGTTTTGAAAATCGCTCTCAGGCGAACACTCAGTTGTTGTTCATCACCGAAGCCTTACTGATGCGCAAATTGATTCAGGATCCCGAGTTGAAAGACGTGGGGATTGTTATCATCGATGAATTCCACGAACGCTCACTGCACACGGATTTGGCCTTAGGCATGATGTACGAATTGCAGCAGATGACCCGGCCAGATTTGAAGATCATCGTCATGTCAGCGACCATCAATGCCAGGCAGATCTCTCAATTTCTAGGCGATGCTCCCATTGTTGATGTGCCAGGGCAAAGTTTTCCTCTCACTATTTCTATGCAAAATGAAAGTCAGCTGCTGAACACCGGCCCTCAGTTCATCGAGAGAATGGTGGCCAAAATCAAGTCGGCCTCACCGGTGAGCACCGGCGACGTGCTGGTTTTTCTTCCAGGAATCGGCGAAATCGAGCGGGTCACCAGAGACCTTGAAGAGTGGACCAGCCGGCAAGGATTTTCCTTGGTCAAACTCTACGGCACTATGCCGTTGTCCGAGCAGAAAAAGGTGTTGCTGAAACAGCCTCAAAAGAAAATCATTCTTTCCACCAACGTTGCGGAAAGTGCGCTCACCATTGATGGCGTCACCTGTGTGATTGACAGTGGATTGGCGCGGACGGTGTCACTGAGTCTGTCGACGGCATTGCCGAAAATTCAGGTGACTCGTATTTCCCGAGCGTCGGCCACGCAGAGGGCGGGTCGCTCGGCCCGTCAGGCGCCAGGGCAGGTGCATCGAATGTGGAACAAAATGGATGAACTTTCCATGCCCGAATTTGAGGTGGCCGAAATTTTGAAACAAGATCTGGCGGAAAGCCTACTTTTACTCGCGCGCCTTGGAGTTCGTGAGGCCCAAAGTTTTAGTTGGTACGAAAACCCACCGCCCCGCCGTCTACAAATGGCGGTCGAGCAGTTGAAAAGCTGGGGTGCTATCGACACCGGCGGGGCGCTGACCTCTGTCGGAAGTAAGATGGCCGAGCTACCCTTGCATCCACGCTTAGCCCGACTGATGATCGAGGCTGAAAAACTTCATGTCGTTCAATACGCCTCAGAAATCTGCGCGCTTCTTTCGGAAAAGGATTTTTTTACTTCTAGAGAACAAAATCAGATCTCCAATTCTGATGTGCAACTGCGATGGGAGTTCCTGAACCAAAATCGCCGCAGTGACCGCTTCCACTCTCACTTTAGGCTGGCGGAATCCATTGCTCGGCATTTCCAACACAGCAAAGATGTCAAAAATCCCGAAACTCTGCTGCAGGAAATTCTGCTGCCGGCTTACTCGGACCTGCTCTGTCGACGCCGAAAACCAGGCGATGCCAAAGCCATTCGTATCGATGGTTCCGGAGTCAAAATATCTGACTCCTCTTCACTCAAGCACAGCGAATTTTTTGTCGCGGTTCAACTGATGGAGGGTGTCACTGAAGGCGAAGCTTTGGTGAATATCGCCAGTGAAATTTCCTTGCCTCTGATTCAGAAATATTTCGAAGGCCAGATCAAGGAAGTCACCGAAATTTCTTTCGATGAAAAACAGCAAAGGCTCAATAAATCTTCAACGCTGATGTTACGCCAATTGCCCCTGGAAAATTCGCGGGCCAAGCCGTTGAACGAAAATGAGCTGGAAGAGCACCTGCCCCAAATCGCGCTGGCGCAGTGGGATTGGCTGCTTCGCGAGAATGAAGACCTTCAAAACTGGCTACGGAGACTGGATTGGTTTTCCAGGCAAAAGCTAGACTTAACACCTACAGAACTAACTCCGGATGTAAAACTGAAGATCCTGACGGAAGCTTGCTACGGCAGTAAAAAACTCCAAGAATTAAAAGACAAAGATCTGGTCTATTTTTTTGAAAATCACCTGGATCCTAAAATTGTCCAATTCTTTCGCGAAGAGTGTCCAGCCACACTGCTGGTTCCCACGGGAAACCGCCTGAAACTGAAATATTTCCCGGATAAAAATCCGGTGCTGGAGGTCCGCCTTCAAGAGGTCTTTGGCTGGAATGAAACTCCCAAGATATTGGATGGAAAAATTCCGATCACGCTGCATTTATTGGCTCCGAATTATCGACCACTGCAGATCACCCAAGACCTGGCCAACTTCTGGCGCGGAGCTTATCATGAAGTGCGCAAAGAATTACGGGCACGATATCCTAAACACAGCTGGCCCGACGATCCGTTGACGGCCAAACCAGTGGCCAAGGGCCGCAGCCAGAGGGGTCATTCCTAATCCCGTTGTTTTAGTGGCCTTGCAAATCGATTAATTTTTCAACGCATTTTAGGCCAAAATAAAAAAGCTCTGATTTTTTAAGTCAGAGCTTTTTGCGTCAGCTTTTGGAATAGATCCGAGTGGTTACCGTGTATTCAAATTACATAGAGGATTGCTTGTGTTGCTGCTTTTGAATCAACAACATCTGACATGCAAGCGCGCAAAATACCAAAATAGATGTCACGTAAGGCAGTTTCTCAGGACTAAGGCCGCGGGCCAAAGCTACACCTCCCATGGCTGTGCCGATGACGCTTCCAAGGCTGACGGCAGAGCTATTCAATGCCACGAAAATCGCTTCATGATTGGCCTTAATCTTGATTAAACTATACTGCTGAGGCGTCACGCTTGCCCAACCCATGGCGCCCCAAGCCAAAAACGGCAAGAGTCCCAAAATCGGAACCCCGCGAAGTATGGGAATGGCGGTGATCGTTACCAAGAGTACTGAGAGGATTATCGCCATCACCACTTGCGGCTTACCCATGCGATCCACCACGTATCCTACCCCCATACTTCCGATCAACCCACCGACGCTCCAAAGAGAGAACGCTACCTCAGCTGAGTTTTCCGTTCCCACAAGCACTTGAGAAATATAAGCGTAGAGACCAAGGCAGCCCGTAGCAGTTAGAAGAGTCACACCGATCACCGCAAGCAGACTACGATTGGCTAAAAGACGAAATTGATCTCTTAGCGACGGAGGAGGAGCGTCCAATCTCAGCGGTTGTTTGTGAATCACGATCCCCGCCAAAGCAAAAGTGGCCAAAATTAAAATCAGGACAACCGTGGCTCGCCAGCCCATTCGGTTGGCCAGCCAAAGTCCCAGTGGTACGCCGATCACGGCCCCAGCACTATTGGAACTCCACATCGCGCTCAATGCCCTTCCTCGAAAACCGGGTTCCACTGCTTGGGTTGCTGCTGCCACCGCCAACGGCAGAAACAGACCGCCGCCAAGCCCCGCCACGAATCGACTTACGACGTAGATCATCAAATCCATCGACAGAAGCGTTATCATATTGCCGATGATAAAAAGAACGAGCGCCGTTATTAGAATGTGCCTAACAGATTTTCTCGACACCAAGAAAGCACAAAGCGGCACCGACAGAATATAAGCTAGACCGAAGGTGACGCAGCCCTGGGCGACCGCCACGACACTGGTGTGCAAAGAAACGCTGATGTCTGGCAATAACCCAGCGAACAGGTAGTCTTCGAAACCTAACGCGAACATTCCAGCTGCCAAGAAGAAAAGTCGCTTCATTGAACCTTCAAAAACTTAGGAAGTGAAAACAAGTTTCGACTCCATGGCTCGGATTTTTTTGTAATCTAAAAAAATGGAGTCACGATCTCCAATCAGGGCTATGATCCCAATGCTCGTCAGATAGTCGACAGTCTGAGGGACAAGATCACCATTTTTGATCCAAACATATTTGTAAAGTAAGGTCGATAGCTCTGAGGTGCCATCAAGTGCCTCAAGATTAGAAGCGATTCCCTGATGAACAGCTTTCAAAAAAACTGGAACCACTGTTTTCTTGAACACAAACTCCTTCGTTTGAACGTCTCCATCAAGATAGATTTCAACTAATTTATCAGCCTGACTGCTTCCAGTGGCTGCGCGAGCAAATCCGACAACAGGGCCTCCAATCATCCTGGCGCTAGATTCAATCAGGCGTGGGCCGTTTTTCGTGAGCATGATTTCGGTATGAGTGGCGCCGAAGCGAACTCCCAGGGCATCCAAGGTGTTTTGTGTGTATTCAAATAAGTCGCCTAAAACATTTTTATCATAGGGAACAAACTCAACATGATCGAAAACGGTCTTCCGTTCACCAGCAGATGTTTTATTGTATTTGATTAAATGGACTAAATAATGTCTTCCGTTGGCACTGACAGTTCCAACTGCATACTCCGTTCCGATGGCCTGCTCTTGAATGACGACGGTTTCGCTTCTCTTCCCAGAAATGACTGAAGGCTCTGTCAAAATTTGACTGAACGCTTTGTTCCAATCACCAAAGGCCGCAATGTGAAAAACCATTTCGCTGCCAGAGGACATCGGAGGCTTGATGATTAGAGGGGCGTTCTGCAAATTGTTTTCTTCAATCCACGCTTGCGCTTCGCTGGAAGAGGCCGTATGCAGCGTCTTAAGGAAAGGAACTCCGGCCTCTGCCAAGGCTTTTTGCATAAAATATTTATGCGATCGATGAAGCGATTTTTTGGGATCATTGGCAAGCTTTGGCGTCAAAATCGCCGTCAAGTGCTCGGCCAAAGGAATGCCTTCCTCGGTCCCCGGAATAATGGCAATGGGATCGTATTTTTTAATGAGATTTTCAATGCCCGGCCGGTCCGAAATAACCTCCAGGAAGTCAGAAGCTTTCATCTTTGATCCGAATTCGGGCCATTCTTCATTTTTAAGGGTGACCGCAATCGCAGGTATACCCCGTGCCTTAAAAGTGGGAGCTAGTTCGATTCCGGATGACAAGGGATCGACGATAACAACGGGCCTCTTCATAACGAATATTCCCCATTTGAAATTCGAAATAGCTGCGGGGAAGTGAAAGATTCTATTTGATCCAACGACATAGACGATTCGATGTAAGAATCAGGTCTTACCAGAACCGCTTGGTTCACGTAGGAAGAGCTTTCCGTCCAATAACCTTCTCCTTCATTTTTGGGATGGATATGAATTACTTTTATAAATTCCGGAAGGTTTAGTTCCACTTTGCCGTCACCAAAAATGAGTAAGGTAAACTGGGTATAGTCCAAAAGGGAGTAAAGCCGAGTTTTGGCGGTACCGTGATAAATTTCTATGTCAAACAACCTTGAGCCGGGGAGTCCTTGCTCACCGTAGCGAATTCCCATTCCGGTGATATTTCCCGCCCGCTTCTGAACAATTTTTACGTAGTCCTGAGCATGAGTCCCTGTCTCTGAATACTTCGTCGAACGAACAAGCTCTCCGGAGGCCTCAATCACACTTTGAGCAACTGGTTTGCGCTCGCTTTCATAGCTCTGCAAAAGTTCCGTGGAAGCACCGAATTTCAAAACCATGTTCATCTTCCACATGAGGTTGAAAGCATCGGCCAAACCCGTGTTGAGACCCTGCCCTCCGTTCACCGAATGGATATGACAAGCATCTCCGGCAAGAAAAATACGGTCTTGGACGAAGAATTTTTCGGCGACGGACTCCTTCACGGAAAACTGCGAATACCATTCAATCTCCTTAAATCTTAAAGAGTGAGGGCGCATGGCGCGATTGATCTTTTCTATCGCTTCTTCGAAGGTAAAATCCTTGGTGTCCATCCTGACGTAAAATCGATCGATTTTACCTTCCCTCGGAATCCACGCCACGTCGGATGTCTCGGCCTGAAAGACAATGATTTCAGGAACTTTTTGAAAATCGGTTTCGACGACACCATCAATAACGGCCCATACGATTTGAGGACGAACGATTTCAAAAGGGATTTTAAAATGATCGCGGACGAAAGAGCGTGAACCGTCGGCTCCAATCACGTAGCTCGATTGGATATCCTCTCTATTCGAGAGAGTCGTCAGACATCCCTTTTCATTGATTTGAATGTTTTCGACGGATGTTGAACGCCTGACAGGGGACTGCATTTTCTTAAGTTTATCGTCCAAAATATTTTCAACGTAAGCCTGTCCGAGCATCAGAAAGTGTTTATGAAAACAGCCTTCCAGATTTTCCCACCATGTCGATTGACGTGAAATAAATTTTCCCTCGGCCCATACGGAACTTGTGTCGCATGGTTTTCCCAAAGGATAAAGTTCGTCAAACAAGTCGGCCAGCTCAAGAAGTTGCAAAGTACGGGCATTCAGAGCATCTGCCCGGCCAACCTTTAAAGGTCCATCCGATGTATCGACAACGATTGTGCTCAAGCCGCAGCGCTGCCCTAGGTAGGCACACATGAGTCCTACTGGGCCAGCACCGACGATAACGATGTCAACTACTTGCGTACTCATTTATAGGAAACCAAGCGTGGATTATCCAAAGGGGGGTTGCTAAGCACATGCACTCGTCGAAGGTGCCGAGGCGCTTTCGTTTCAAACGCTTCCCGACCATGCAAAAGCGAAAAATTATCGGCCACCACAAGGTCTCCTTCATGCCACTCGTGCGCGTAGAAATTGTCTGGCGAATAGAGCGCTTCCTGTAAACTGCGATGAAACTCGGTCAGTTCGTCACCGCTGACTCCGCTAAACTCAAGAATTGGAGGGTTCACAAATTGTCCATACCCTTTGCGCGGAGGTTCATTATATCGAATGACGGAAAAACCTCGTTGCGGATGAGAATCGATAATAGGAGAAATCGTTTTACTGTCGTAAAATTCCATCTTTCGATGATAGCTGCCGGTGACTTTGTTCCAAAGCGTTCGTAGGTGAGCGGGAGCGTGATCTAAAGCAAGAACCGTATTCGAAAAAGTTGTTCGCCCTCCTTGGCTAGCAAGTGGCGCCCGAACACAATGGAATAGCTGAAACTCCGGAACTTGAGGTCGATACATTCCATCCCAATGCAAGGGAACGTAGTTGTTGTCGAAAATATGATCTTCCGGATTGTTACGCTCCACAAGCTCTAGAACTTTGCCGAACGGCCACACGCTGATTTCACCCCAGCGTGCACAGTATTCCGATAGATCTTCTGCGCCATCAAACGTGCGAAAGCCTCTCAAAACGATGAGGTGCTCGCGCCAAACAAGCTCGCGCAACATATCGACATCGAGATCACGTATATCACTGTCAGGGCGATTGGGTTGCAGAAGCACACCGAACGGATTGATGGGCGTAGTGTTAGGCTTCATGTTGGGGTCCTTTCAGTTGAGTGAGTGCGCTTTCATCAGTCAAAACATAATGGCTGGGGCGTCCTGCCTGATGGATGAGACGGGCGCCTAGTTTTTCTGCTTCCGAGCGCTTGACGAGAATAAAGCGTCCACCGACATCGACTGCGACCCCGTGCCAAGGAGTCATCCAGTTGTCGGGTTCTATCAGCCGAATGCCAAGTTTTTTCGCACCACAGGCTTGCGGATGAATGGACAGCCGAACAGCATTTGAAAACTGCATTTCAACGAGTTCGCCCCATGCCTTGCTTCTTTGAATAACTTCGTAGGCTCGGCTCCTACATTCTTTTTGGAGCGCCGTACGGCTTTTCTTTTGGCCGGGAAAAATCGCATCTTCTAGCAAGAAGCGCGTGATGCCACAATACAAACGACGCGACTCTTTGTCCTCGACTGAGAAGTCTTGATCTTTCCCGCATCGGCGGATTGAGTTTTGGATGACATCGAGAGGCTCTCCGTGCTGCTCCATCAGCTGGGCGCGCATTTGATCAAAACTCTGTCCAACATACAACTCATCGAGATTGAAAATAGAGATCGAGGTCAGGCCCAATTCCGATATCATTTTTTCCAACTCGTCCTGATAGGCGGTCACGTCCTCATCCCGCATCCCGACAACATCGCTGAAGACCCTGCCATCTGCACACAATATGATTCGGGCACCCGGGGGATAATATTGCCTGATCCGATCGCAAAGCTGTTGAAGAAACTCGAGAGCGCGTTTTTCGGCCATGTCGGGCAATGGCCCAAGTACTTTAGCCGGATTAGGTGATTTGCCTGGAAAGGCCGGTAAAACGAACGTCACTGGCAAGTCTAGCGCAACTGCAGAAATGACCTTTTGGAGATGCGGCTCAAAGCACTTTGGACAGGCGGAGATGGCACAGGAGGTTTTTGGGCCGGAAAATCGGCGGTACTTCATCACTTCCGCCAAAATGTCTTTAGCAATGACCGAGGGCTGAAGAGCCACCGGCGAACAATCATTTCTTAAAACCGAGTAAGGGCCGGAATCCTCCAGCTCATAATTTATTGATCTCTCTGTATGCTTTAGCATTTTGTTCCCTTTCCCATAGGGGCAACATAAAGCTCTTTCAATTATTAATAAAATTAGATATATATTAAGGTATGATAGCCATTTTTAATGTATCTTTTAAGATAGCAAGGTAGGTAAAAGCTAATGCTGGCAACATCAACCGAAATAGAATATTTTGTTGAAGTCTATCAGACTCGCCACGTTTCGAAGGCCGCCATCCGTCTGGGAGTATCTCAACCCACTCTGACGTTGAGCCTTCAAAAGCTTGAGGAAAAGCTGGGAACTAAGTTATTTCACCGGACTAAGCAAGGAGTGGTTCCCACAGAACAAGGAACTCTCTTCTATCGCAAGTCTCATACACTTTTGGAATACTGGGGCGAGGCTCAAAAGGGTATTTATCGTTCGACATCTGAGATATTTGGTCGATTTAAAGTGGGCTGCCATCAAAGTGTGGGTGCATACGTGCTTCCAAAGTTTCTCGATAATCTGCACGCCCAGGCTCCTGGGATTGAAGTCGAATTGGCCCACGACTTCTCTCGAAAAATCACGGAAGGAGTGGTTTCCTATAATATAGACATCGGATTTGTCGTGAATCCGTTCCGGCATCCCGATCTAGTGTTGAAAAAGCTGGGAGATGACCGAGTCCTTTTTTGGAAAAGGCGCAGCGGAGGCAATCTTCCAAAACGGATCTTTGCCGATAAAAACTTGATTCAAATGCAAGAAATTCTTGGAAAAACTCACTCCAAAGAATTTAAAGGGTGGAATTTGATCAGCACCTCAAGCTTGGAGTTGATTCGAACCCTTACCTTGAGCGGTCAGGGAATTGGAATCCTGCCTGAACGCGTAGCTAAAGCGGACGGTGCTGACCTAGTTCCCTATGATTCGAATTTACCCACCTATGAAGACAAGATTTTTATAGCTTACCGGAAAGATGTATTGTCCAGCAAAGCCGGGAGAGAGTTGATTCGCTTGGCTACGTTCGAATTGTGAACTGCAAAATCCGAGATCTTGATTTAAAGGAAATAAGTGCCATTGGATTTAAATCCAATGATTCACTTCAAAGCTCAGATCGAATCTAGAAGGCTTTTGGCCCGAAAGAAGCTGACCTCACCGGTCAGAAAATCGCAGCCATCTAAGTGAGAAATAGCCCACCTCGCCCTTATCGCAGGTGATACCGCACACATCACCGCAGGTGATACCGCACACTAGTCACGACGATGCCACGCTTTCTTCTTAAGTACGCGTACAGGAAAAACGCCGTCTGATTATGCAAAAATTGATGGTACCAACGGCGAGTGATGAACTCTGGAATAATAATGGTGATGAACTGATCCGGACACGAGTTCTTCACCTGGTCTATGTAGCCCACCAAAGGTACGAACACAGAGCGATACGGCGAACTCAACACGATCAGCTCCACATCGGGAACTTTGTACTTCCAAACCTCACGCAGGTTTTCCGTCATGCGTGGATCTAGATCCACGGTGCAGGCCCGCACTTCGGTGGCAATGGATTTCGCATACTTCACCGCCTTGATCACGCCCGCGTGCACTCCAGAAATAGGAATGATGGCCACATGCCGCTCTGGAATGTGCCAATCCACTTCTTTTTCATTGGCGTAAGTGAGCTGCCTTGCCGCTGCGACATAGTGCTTGTGAATCTGATAGAAAAAAGTCACGAACATGGGAATAGCTAAAACGATCATCCATGCGCCATGAATGAATTTAGTGCCAGCGATGACCAGCAGAACCGTCAAGGTCGTCAGTGCACCTGTGGCATTGATGATCATGCCCCGCTGCCACTTGGGCTCGCGCAGTTTCCAGTGATGCACCACCATTCCTGATTGCGACAGCGTGAAAGAAAGGAAAACGCCCACCGCGTACAACGGAATCAGATTGTGAGTTTCACCGCCGAATACGACGATCATCAAAATCGCGCTGAGGCTCAGTCCTAATATTCCATTGGAGAAAACCAGTTTATCGCCCAGACTGGCTAGCTGCCGGGGCAAATAGCGATCTCTGGCCATGAGGGAGGCTAGGCGTGGAAAATCCGCGTAGCTGGTATTTGCTGCCAACAATAAAATTAGAGCCGTCGCCACTTGCACGGTGTAGTACATGAAGGAATCACCGAAAACTTTTCGTGATAAAAGTGAAACCACTGTTTCACTCTCGCTAGGAATGATGGAAAACAGATGTGCCAGCACCGTCATGCCAATAAAGAATGATCCCAGAATCACTGACATCCAAATCATCGTGATTTTAGCATTTCGTTGAGACGGAGATCGGAAGATCGGTATGCCATTGGAGATGGCCTCTACTCCCGTCAAGGCCGAGCAACCGGAGGCAAAAGCCCGCAAAATCAAAAAGAAGGGAACTGCAGTCATCGGACCACCAATGACCGGAGTGACCACGGGGATATCACCATTCATGGCTTTAAAACCAGCGACAACAAACATGATGATAAAAGAGAATATGAAAAAATAGGTGGGTAAGGCAAAGACGCTGGCGGACTCTTTGACGCCACGAAGATTGAACAAGGTGATCAAGACTATCACCACGACATCGATGAACACCTTATGGCCACTGACATCCGGAAATGCCGACGCGATATTTTCCACTCCAGAAGCCACCGACACCGAAACAGTCAAAACATAGTCGATGAGTAGGCTGGCTCCCGCAATCAGGCCTGCGGATGCACCCAGATTTTCTTTGGCCACTGTGTAGGCACCGCCCCCTTGTGGGTAGGCCGAGATTGTCTGCTGGTAAGATGCTGTGATGATCACCAGCAAAGCCACGATGGCAAAACCAATCGGGATCGACCATAAAATGGCGCCGCTACCACCTGCACCCAAAGTGGCTCCGAACAAGGTCAGTGGAATGAGAATCTCTTCCGTCGCGTAAGCCACGGATGACAAGGCATCGGAACTGAGTACCGCCAAAGCTTTCCATTTTGGAATTCGCTCGTGGGCGATCTGATCAGAGGATAGGGGGCCGCCAATGATCCAACGTTTTATCTGAGACACTTCCATGACGTTATCTTCCCCCTACGCCAGTCCAGGTCAAGCCCGCAGCCACATCTTTTGTCACTACAGAGTTCGCCCCGATTCGACAGCCGTCTCCCAATTTGATGGGACCTAAAATCTTAGCCCCAGCACCGATCAGCACGTGATTTCCCACCGTGGGATGGCGCTTGACGGGGTCAAATTTTGTTCCACCTAAGGTCACTCCATGAAAAATAATACAGTCGTCGCCAATTTCCGAAGTCTCTCCGATGACGACACCCATGCCGTGATCGATCACTAAGCGCGATCCAATCTGTGCACCAGGATGAATTTCAATTCCGGTGAGCCAGCGATTGAATTCTGCCACAGCTCTGCCTAGAAAAAACAGTTTGCAGCGATACAAAAGGTGGGCCCCACGATGCAAAAAAATAGCCTTGGGACCTGGATATAGCAGCGCAATTTCCAACATGGATTTGGCGGCGGGGTCATAACTTTTGTAAGTGCGTAGGAACGAAATCAATGACATAAATTTTGCTATTTTTCGCTCGCATCACAGAAAAGATTCGGTCTTTTGGAATCTGTAAAGGTGACTTGAGAAATCCTTGTCTGTTGCTCCTTTTTCTTATAGCTAAACAAAAAGTGGCCGCCAACAGCTAAATCATGCCGACCCTGAGTGACATTGACCACCAACCCGTCCTTAGAGTTCACTTTCACCAAATAGTCCTTTACATCAAAGTACTGCGTGCAGCCTGAACCATATTTTTCGCTGCCAAAGTGAGCATGATGAACCCTGGGAACATAGAATACCTGAAGGAATTCAGGCTCTGCAAAGCCATCGAAGTCAAAATTGATCCGGAAAGTGCCACGATCGCCTTTGACGTATTTAGAAAAATCAACCTCACCGCCGGCCTGCGGAAACTCCATGCGAATCTTAGGCTCCGTCAAAACCCCCGGAGTTTTCTCTTCCAAAATCACCACAATGGGAGCAAACAAAAAACTAGTGTTGTGCTTGATCGAGCTCTCAAAAGAATCCCCTGTCACCTCATCCCAAATCTTAGTCGGCAACAAAATATCCTTAGACATCTCCGCCATCTTAACCAAATGAGGCTCCGTTGGCCCGCCCCCAGAATGGCAAGAAACCAATCCCACCCCAAGTAAAAGTACGCCACAAAAGGCCCGCAGCCGAGGCGAGAGGAAGCGAACGCGGAGGCCTACTACTGTAGGCCGCACAAGTGAGCGACCGAACAACGAAGGATCCGGGCATTTTGTGGCGTGCGTGTTAGAGTTCACCTAGTTCCTCTTTTAGTTGGGTTATTGGTTTATACTTCTGCTCCCCATGCATGGCCTTATCCACCATCTGCACAGCCAAATCTCGCCGATTCTTTTTGTTGTAAAACTGCGCCAGTATATACACGGACTCCAAATCACTTTGGTCTTTACTACCTGCCTGCAATAACTTGATCGCCGAATCGGCACAGTTCAAGTCATTGAGTTCAAGACACACTCGACTCAAAGTCAGCAAACCCGGCCGAGTGGTGTTGCTGACCACCAAAGGTTTAGCTTCGCTGAAATGCCCTTGAAGCTGAAAAATCTCGGCATGAAGCACCGACAATCTGGGATCACCCGGAAACTGACGTTCAGCTTGTTCCAAAATACCGAGCGCTTTTGGGAAACCGTCAATTTCCGCTTCGCACTGTGCACCCAGTGCGGCGCCACGTGATCGGTTCATTTGATGAGCCGCCAAATTTTCGCAAAACGGTTTTAGATGTAAGGCTTCTGTAAAACCATATTCAAAGTCAAGATCGCGAACATAAGCATGGGTCACACCCACCGACTGATCCAAGACTTTGTCGATGATCGCAGAGGTCGTGGGCTCATCGCCAGCTCGGTCAGATAGTACGGCCGCGATCAGTAGGGTCTCGAAGGCTAAATCTTTTCTCTGTGTTGACCAGGATACCAGCTCTGTCGATAAGGACTTTGCCCGCGCCGGTAAAAACAATCCTGCCGGCTGTAGCAATAGAGCCATCCCCTGCGCGATGGCGATGAGGGGGCTATTGCTGTCCTTGACCAACAACACTCGATCGAAATGATTTTCCAAGAGTTCATTGATCGATAAGTTCACTGAAATTATTTTCGACGAGGGAAATCTGGACAAAGCTTCGTTCAACTTCTGAGAGGCCGCGGTTAATTGACCCTGGCGCATCAGCAATAGGCCCGTCCAATTGCTGATTTTTTCTTCCATGTCAGAACTCAAATTCTTTTCCTGTGACAGTTCAGAGAGATATTGTTGCGCTCGTGCAAAGTTTTTCTGTTGCTGCAAAAGCAGCGGGACGATCTCGTACTTCAAATTGCTATCCGGTATGCCTTCGGCCACCACTCGATCAAACATCATCAGGGATTTGTCGTAAAATCCATTGGCTTTGGCGATTCGTGCAAGTCCAAGGATGTCTGCTGTGGGTTTTGGAGCTGCGACGGGTTTGGCCATCGGCATTCCAAAAAAATAAAAAGCCGCGGCCCCCAGACAAATCACACCGAAAAAGAATCCTATCAGCAATGGCATTCGCGATGGTTTTTCAGATTCTATCGGCAGAGGAAAGTCGACCCTTTTCGGGGGTTTCGGGACACCTTTCATCGGTCGCGGCACCAGCGCGATCGGAGTGGCCGTGATTCGCGGAGTGGCCTCTACCGGCGGAGCCTGTTGTTCAATCTTGATGGTGTTGGAGATGCTGGGATTCCGCTCGTCTTCATCGCCTTCGATGCTGGTTTTTCCGGTGTTGGATCCATGATTGGATTCGGCTTCGCGAATGGCGCGCACCAGTTCAGACAGCCGCGTGTTTTCTCGAATGAAGGCCCAGCGATCACTCGGGGTTCGCACCTCATCCAACAAAGACACGCGGCGCTCTTTCAAAGCTTGCGTGAGTTGGATCAATGAAAACGGACCAAGGATGACGTTGGCGCTTTTAACCAACCAAACTTGATCTTGATCTGAATATTGGACCAAGACGATTCCCTACCCGGACGATGTTGCTAATGTTTAAAATGTCGAACACCGGTCACTATCATATTGACGCCTAATTTCTTCGCCATCGCAAACACTTCCTCGTCTTTCATAGAGCCTCCCGGCTGTATGATCCACTTCACTCCGGCACTGGCGGCTTTTTCGATA
>JABDFK010000037.1 GCA_013286585.1 Deltaproteobacteria bacterium | reverse complement strand
GTTCGGATCCCGCTCTTTGCTGAGGCACCGCCCGCTGATCTTGCGGATCGTCGGCAAAGCCAGTCGCAAGTTTCACGTCCGGGTCTATAAAACCGCGATCTGCCGAAACCACCTGCACTTTTTGATTCGGGGGTATGAGCGAAGCGATTTGCAGAATTTCTTTCGAGTGGTCGCAGGCCACATTGCTCAAGAAATTCTGCGTGAGTTTCCGCTGCCGGCGCTCGGCCGGGGCGGTGCCCCCGGGAGAGCGGAGGACAGCCACAAGGGCTGCTCGAAAAACCGGCGGAAGTTTTGGGCTTTGCTGCTCTATTCGCGGGTACTTACCTGGGGGCGGGAGTTCCGAACTGTGGTCCGCTATATCCTGCAAAATACGCTGGAAGCACTTTATCTCATCGCTTATAAACCTCGGAAACCCAGAATCAACAACAGCACCTGATCCACAAAAAGAAGAATGAGCCCTGAGAGTGTCAACTTTCTAGACAACCAGGTAAGGTTTTCCATTCTGCCTGTTTTCCCCCCGCTCAACACCCTCCATGAGGTAATTTACCCATTGGAGAAAATTTGAAAAAGCACTTCATCATCTTATGCATAATGATTGTCTCTTTGCTTGCGCCTGGATGCCAGAAGCAAGAGGGTGATCTTTCTAAACAGGAAGATGTCCAGGACAAGGCCACCACTTTGATCGAACGCGGTCAAAACGATGAGGCCATTCGTCTGATGATAGAAGAGCTTAAAAAAAATCCCGTCTCCGACCGCAGTCGGCAGATATTGGCCTCTGCCTACGCCAATCGTGCCGGCATTCGCGTAGAAAACTACTATGGCTTTGCGGTCACGTACAATAGCTTGATCAAAGGTCCGGAAGATTTTTCTAAGAAAAATTCTGCCGAAGAAAATGTAGACATCTCAGAAATTTTTCCGGCGCTTCCTGATCAGGCGAAAAATGCACTTCGCCAGCTGGCTCCGAATCTTGCCATCATTCAAAAAATTCGTGGTCGTCTAATTCAAGTTCCGTTAGTCAACGCCGAACAGAGCAAAGACTTGCTTCTTGCTGTGGAAGTTTTGCGACCCACGACCTCGCCAGGCGCCCACGTTTACCGAGCGATTTTAGATCTTATCGTGCTGCGCTCGCATTTTGATCGCAATATCCAATTGATTGGATTGGCTGCCAGCGAAGACGGATGTCAGAGAAATTTGGACATAGCGATGCGCTCTCTGCAGTCTTCATTTGGTTTGTTACAGCAGTTTCTGGATGACTTGGCTCAGGCCTATCCTTCCAGCGCAGCGAATCTACTCGGCACACAACAGCAGCTAGAATCGATTTTGAACGAAATGCCTTCTCAGGCGCAAAAAACAAGGCTCTTATTATGCCACGGCTCTTAAATATCTTTTTAAGTGCATTGTTGTTTTTGCTCGGTGCAGGGGCGCAGGCGCAAACGGCACCAGTCAATTTCGCGAGTGGGCGCACGGGACTTGCTATCCAATCTTTGGGTGCGGCCTGTTTTTCATTCGATGTGTCGGCAGACACTTTACCTTGCAATCCAGCTTTCGTAGCTATGCAACAAGAGCAATCCTTCAGGGCAAATATTTTCGGCGATAACAATATTTCCCATCTTAACGACACAGTGGCGTTGGTTCAGGGAACTGGCCAGCAGTCCAATGTGCAAAACCTTTTTTCCTCCAGAAGTAATTCGCAGTTCGACACCCGAATCGAAGCGGCCTATCTCAATCATGACTTCGGACTGTCCTATGAACCTTTCGGAGTCAGCTATCTGTCGAGCTTCCGCAATCCAGCTCTTCCACAAATCACTCTGTTTGCCAGTGTGGAAAATTCCGTGCGCTTGCAACTGGCCAGCTTTGCTTCGGCCAGTGATGTCTATCTGGGGGTACAAATTCGCTATCTGGATCGACAGATCATTGCTTCTCGTTTTTTTCTAACCGATCTTTTGGCCGAAGGCGGATCGTCCTTAGTAAAAGCTCAAGAGCAGCAGTATTACTTTCTGGAACCAGGCATTGTGTACGCTCCAAAAAGTGATTTCTGGAACCCACAAGTGACTTTTAATTTCATCAATTGGGGGGCGCACGTGAATAGCATCGCCGCCACCGACCCCTCACCTGAAGCTCACCTTGGCTTTTCGGTTTCACCAGAGATCGGCTGGGGCCGCTGGGGTTGGGCCTTAGACACGACTTGGAGCCAAAACATCATCAACGCCAGTGACGCTCTCACTGTCGGAAGCTTTTATCAAATGGGAATCCTTAAAGCTTTCGGCAGCGTCTCTACGACCTCCAGCGGGGCTGGCTTTTCAGTTTTGTATGATCGTCTTAATCTTGGCCTTTCCTACACGACAATTGCTGAGCGCATCGACGCCGATAACTCTGTGTCCGAGCAACGGGTGTTCTTCTTATTGGGGGCAGAACTATGAAGACTTTTTTTATTATTCTCTTGCTGAGTGTTCGTGGCCTTGCTGCCAGCGCAGATCTGCACAGCCAATTCACGGACCCGCCCACTTGGAGTCACTTTGATGGCTTCATGCACGCTGCTGACGAGCAAGACCAAAAGATCGGCTGGAGCTACGTGGCTTCAGGCGTGTTGGTGATGGTGGGTGGAACCCTCGGTGCACAATACGCGAGCGATGGAGCCACCCGCATCGTGTACGGAGTCGCTGCGACTCTAGGAGTGGGAGCCTTCGGATACGGCCTTGAGCGCTTGTACAATGGCAATAACTTCACTTCCTTTCATGAGAGCGTTCTGTCGGCCTCATTGACGGAAGATCAGCGCAATCAGTTGGTCGCCCGATTCATCGAAGTCGAAAACGAGAAGGCCTTGCGAAGGCGGCGCATCGCTATGGTTACGAACTACGTTATGGGTGGTTTGAATCTTTACTCTGCCTCACAGGCGTCTGATAAGAGCACGAAGGATTTCTTCTATACATTCGCCGCCATCAATCTTGGTCTGGCACTCAGTTATTCATTTTAGCCAGTTCAATACGGCACGCCCAGTTTCATCGATGAGTTCTGTCTGGCCTGTGTCGATATGCATCCCATG
Organism: Deltaproteobacteria bacterium; assembly: GCA_013286585.1. Taxonomy (GTDB): domain Bacteria; phylum Bdellovibrionota; class Bdellovibrionia; order Bdellovibrionales; family Bdellovibrionaceae; genus CAIYID01. Next base: position 13,642 of record JABDFK010000037.1, on the reverse strand, counting down.
AAGGACCACTTCTTGTTTCGGCGAGGGTAGAAGTTCAAAAAGTTTTGCTGTCGAATCCGCGGGAATGACTTGGTCCTCGTCCCCACGAATGACCAAAAAAGATCCCTGCAGTGCTGGAAGATGTAGTTGCGGATCATTCATGATATTGATTGCTGGCAGCAGAAATAACGTCGCCGCTGAAACGCCCTGAGGCAGTTCTGCTGGCAAAACATTGGCAATGATGGCGGGCACATCCGCACCGGTGAATGCAAACACCGATCGCATCGGAGCGGCGTTGAGTTTCTGGGCAATATGTAAACTCACCGGTAAAAAAAGACCACCCAAACTCACGCCTAGGGCCACGGTTTTTTCCCGATTCACCCAGCTCTGCAAAGAGATCCACTTGAGCGAAAGCGCAATCTGCGCTGGGGTCACCCGAAAAATTTCTAAAAACATATTGGGATCATTCTGCAAATAAGCCGCATTGTAGGGATAATCATATGCCACATAAACGGTGTTTGGTGTCGGAGGTAGCAAAAATGCGCTCTGCGAACCTGTCAGGAAGCCAGACACCAAGAAGCACACGCGATAAGTGGAAGTCGTATCCTGCAAAAAACCGCGGGGCCCCTTCATGAAAATATGAATTGTAGGTAAGCTGCTGACTTGTAGATTCACCGTGACAACATCTTGATCTTCATACGATGACACAATCTGAGTGGTCACGGATGGAATCGTGTCCACAGTGATGCCAGAGTTCTGCATAATCACAGCTACGGCAAGTTCACCTTTGGATAAGTCGTCCGCCTGAACATTAACAATAAAGGTAGTAAGAATGACGAAAACAACGATCTGTTTTTTCATGGGCTGTTTTGTAGCAGAAGATTGCCGTCCGAGCTGCGAATATTATAAAACCTGTGAAATTTCTTTAGGGTGAACCCAGGTTTTGGCGTGTTTTTTGCTGATTATGGTCATGTCCATGTGTTCCACATTAACCAGGAGTGATTGAGATGAGCACTAAAGACGCCTCTTTTGCTATTTATCGAAATCGTGATGAAATACGGATCGCTGTGCGCTCCTTGCTTAAGCTGGGCTTTCAGAACTCTGACCTAATGATTTTCCAGGCTAAGCACGGCGGAGCTCAAGATTTTCAGCAGGTGCAAAAATATCAAATTAAAAAAGGGGCCATTTTGGGCGCCCCGATCGGGGCGATTATACTCGGCGGAATCGGTTTTGCGGCCGGTGGTCAGCTGAGCGGCAGTCCTCTGGGCATCATGGCGGCGGCAGCGGCGCTGGGGCTGGTGCTTGGGGCTGTCTGCGGCACATTGGTCGGAATCGGAACCCCTGATCCTGCTGCGAAAAGATACGGACAGTATCTGAAATCTGGCGGAATACTTCTTTCAGTTCATAACCAAAATCTTCAGCAGATCCAAAAAGCGCAAAAAGTCCTCTCGGCCACTGGAGGTCAGGACATACAGCTGATCAACGAGAGCGACACTTGGGGTAAGGCCAACCTAGAAAGAGTGGATTTGGAAAAGCTAGAGGCCGAGGGCAGAACAGACACACTAGAACACGTGCTCAAGGGAACAGATTCTCCTTCGATCTCGCATTAGTTTTAGCTGACGAAGAGTCAAAACTGGGCCACGATACAAACCAATGAACGCAACTAAATTTTTTTCGGCCTTGCTTAATAATTTCTTTAGAACCAAGACAACCACTCTTGCGGCCTCATTGGCATTTTACACGTCTCTTTCGCTGGCACCGCTGTTGATTCTCTTCGTGATGATCTCTGGCCAATCGGATAGTCATTGGCAGCAGATCTTTTTGACCAGAATTTCAGATGTGGTGGGCGCTGATGCGGCTCTGACCTTCAAAATGATTTTGGAAAACGCCAAAACATTTCCCGATCTTTCATCAGCGTCGGGTATCGTCGGAATCTTGATCTTGATACTCTCTGCCGGGCTTATTTTTGGGCAGCTGCGGGATGCGCTGAATGAAATCTTCGACGAGCACTCTGTGCTTCTAGAGTCCCATGTTTGGTGGATGAATATTTGGCTCTTTGCCCAATCCCTTGTCGTGCAAGTGGTGTTGGCTCTCGGATTTGTCATTTTAATGATCGTATCTTTGGCGGTATCGACGGCGATTTCGGTAACGTCCACTTATTTGAACAATGCCTTACTGATCAGCCTACTGAATATTTCTGTTTCAGGTGTTATTTATGTCGGACTATACACGCTGATGTTTCGATTTATTCCCCGGCATCATTTGGCATGGCGGCAATCCCTAGAGGGAGGCGCCATCACGGCGCTGATGTTTTTGATTGGAAAAGAGTTGATCGGTGCCTTCCTGGGCAGTTTTGCAGTCGGTTCCTCCTACGGCGCTGCTGGATCTATCGTCGTACTTTTAGCTTGGGTGTTTTATTCGGCTTTGATCACTTTAATCGGAGCTCATATTAGTTTTCTTTTGCATAAAAATCAGCGAAGATTGATCTGATAAGGAGAATCAAACATGAAAAATAAAATGGCGTGTCGGACTGGCCTTGGTCTATCCCTAGTGCTTGCAGCTTTTTTCGCCTTCAACGTTCTGGTGAAGCTTTTTCCTGAAACATTCTATCCCCAAATGATCGAGCAAATGGCGGGCATCGGACTGCCAGCTTCGATCTTGGCACCCATTGCAATCCTGGAAGCCCTCTGCACCGTCCTTTATCTGGTCCCCGCAACTTCGGTTCTAGGCGCAGTTCTTTTCACGGGATACCTTGGCGGCGCCATCCTGACTCATTTACGTGTGGGACAACCCGTTTATATGCAAGCCACACTGGGAGTATTGATTTGGTTGGGTGTTTATCTTCGCGAACCGCGTTTACATGAACTGCTACCAATACGAAAGAAGTCCCAATGAAAATGATCAGCGTTTTTACCATTTTTTTATCCATCAGTGCCTGGGCCACAGATTTTTCTCATCGAGTGGAAATTTTTTGCGCTAGTCCCGGAAACTCCATCATCCAATACTGCGGAGTGAATTTCCAGGTGAGCCACGTGCAGCTTTTGACGCAAACTTCTGGCAGCTCAGGCGAATGCGAACCCGATATTGACTACGGATATAGCGGAACGGCGGTCTGGGTGAGCAGCGGGTGCCAAGGCCATTTCGTGGTCACCGGCGAAGATCTTTGGCAATAGACGCGGCACGTGAGAGCCGATCGTCTTGCGGAATTATTTGCTCCACTTTCATTTTGCAAATACCTTTTCACTAGGAGGTATTATGAACGTTTCTAAAACTGCTCTAATCATGAGTTTTTCATTGGTCGTAGGTACAAGCTTTGCTTACGCCGAAGGTGGAATTCCCGAATGCAAAGCCCCAGTAGCCGCTTGCCAAGCCGCTGGATATAAAGCTGGAGCCCACAAAAAAGGCGACAAAGAAGGCGCTGATATGGGTCTGTGGGTGGATTGTATCCATGCTGTCGCCGATGGAACAAAACAAGTTCCAGGCGTTGACCGTACGGCCGCTCAGGCCTGTGCAACTGCCCAGAAAGCCAAAAAAGCAGCTAGCGGTAAACAGTAAAGAAATTTTTAAGCACTGTTCAAGAAAATGAATAGTGCTTAAAATCCGCCACCGGCGTGTAGCCAATGTTTTGATAAATGCGATTGGACGTCGGGTTCGCAAGATTCGTAAATAGCATCCCGGTCTTTCCTAAATCCAAAATTTTTCTGCTCACATGGGCCGTCAATGCGGACGCATAACCATGGCCGCGGTTCTCTAACGGCGTGTACACGGGCGCGATCCAACGCTCTGTCGCGGTTTCTCTTCGCGAACCAACAAGACTGACCGCTTTTCCGCAGTCTTCCCAAATGAAAAATTCTTTCTGGGCAATTCCCGTATCGATATTTTTATAAAGATCGTTATCGTTCGCCTGCGGATCGTGGGGAACTGCTTCGTCATGAAATGCTCGGAGCCACTGGAACAGAAGGTCCCGATCAATAGCCCCTGCCAATCTTGCAAAACCGCTAGGAAGTGGAGGCGCTTTCAAAGCTTTTAATTCAAAGAGCCGCAAGTCGCCGCAAAGCTTCGCTGAAATTTTCTTCAGCGAAGTCCATTGGTGAGCAAAAGCGTCCACGGCGGGCACCGGCCCATTGACTCCGGGTAGGAAGTCGATCTTTTGAGAAAGTAACTCGGCAAATTTTGCGGCCTCGCTCTCTGAAATTTTTGAAATAATCATTACGCGGTCCAATTCTGTTTGAAGGCCCGCCACCAGCAGTTCGCCGTTGGATTTTACCCCTCGTGCCATCAGAGTCATTGGCTTTTGAATTCCAATGTACCTCGAAGTCAAACTTAAAATAAAAGAGTGAACCGAGCCCTCAACTCCAAGCGTTGGCTCTATGTTTTTCAAGAAAGTATGCGGATCTGAATCGAAATGTAATTCCATATCTGCCTTCAATATCAGGGCCTCGCGGTGTTTATTCAAATCGATAATTTTTAGACGGCCCATTAGCGTTGATCTAGTTCCAAAGCGGAACTAGATCTCACATTCTGGATTGACCCCATAGGTCTTGTCCGTTATCAAAAGCCATGGACCTGCAAAACCTGACCAGCCCAAAATTAAGTTCTTTTTCCCATCTTACTGAGGGCTATGAGCGAAATTCTCCGATCCACGTGCGGCTGGCGATTTTGGGGTCGCCTGGCTCTGGAAAGTCGACCTTAAGTTCTGGCCTGCTTTATTTTTCGAAATTGTTTCTTTTTAAGGTGGATGCTGTGCCCGAAGTTGCGAAGTGGCACTTCTACAAAGGCACTGACTTCTCGGAACCGGAATTCGAACTCAAAAAATATGATGAGCAAAAATCTCTAGAAAATATTTATCCCAAGGAACTAGAGATCTTAATTTGTGAAGCTCCGCTGATTATCAGTGCCGTTTTTTCGGCATTTTATCTGGGAGACTCACACCCTGTCAGTGTCGAGCTGTACAATAGGGCTCTGAAAGAAAAATCCCGATACACGCATTACATTGTTTCCAGAAAACTGGTCGCCTTCGAAGAGTTCGGACGAAACGAAAGTGAACTGCAAGCCGAGAAACTTCATTTCAAAACCGTCGCGGTATTAGAAAAAATGGGCATCAATTATGTGGTGATCAACCGCTACGACGAGCACATCCCTCTTCAAGTTTTGTCCATGATTGGCGCTATCCGCAATTGTGTCAGCTGTCCCGTCTCCTTCTGAGTCAAAGCCTTAACCACTGAAAACGAAATTCGGATCACCAAGACCGCCTCTGCCCCGTTGCGGGCACCGCCCGCTGATCCTGCGGATCGTCGGCAAAGCCAGCCGCAGGTTTCACATTCGGGTCTACAAAACCGCGATCTGCAGGAACCACCTGCACCTTTTGATTCGGGGACATGAGCGAAGCGATTTGCAGAACTTTTTTCGGGTGGTCGCAAGTCACATCGCTCAAGAAATTCTGCGTGAGTTTCCGCTGCCGGCGCTCGGCCGGGGCGGTGCCCCCGGGAGAGCGGAGGACAGCCACAAGGGCTGCTCGAAAAACCGGCGGAAGTTCTGGGCTTGGGGCGGGAGTTCCGAACTGTGGTCCGCTATATCCAGCAAAATACTCTGGAAGCGCTTTGTATAATCCTTAGTAGAGTCACGTCATCTCGCGGTAGCGGCAGGTGCTTGATGACTTTCGGTTGGCGAATCTGTAGAAAGGACTCCTATGAAATTTGTTTTAATCCTTACCTCATTGTTGCTTTTTACAAGTCTTGCATCCCAGGCGCAAACGACGAGCACCGAAGCGTCACGCAGCTCGCTCACGAACTCGAACGCCAACGAGATCGAAGCAAGTCCCATCATCGGCTTTGGCTCAGTCACTGGATGGGAGCTCGGTGCGAATTTGGCCTATTACCGTTTGTTACCACATGGTTTTCAAATCGGCATAGGCGGAAGTTTCGCAGGAGGACACGATATAGAGTCTGTGAACGGCTTGGTGAGCGTCGACTACAATTTTTCCAATGACCTAAGCTCTTCTTACTTCATCGGCCTGTTGGCTGGATACGGCAATGAACTTGATTATTGGGACGTCGATCAAGAGTACAAAAAATCATTGGGTATTAAATTTGGCAAAAGATTTGCATTCGCGAAAAATTCCAATCTGGCCTACAAACCATATGTGACTTACAGGCAAATCAGTTATTCGGGCTCTAATTTTGCTGATAGTGATCGAAATGACGAAATCAATATCCAGATTCTGAATTTTTCCTATCAGTTTTAACCACCATCAGCTGAGCTTAAAATTCCTTGTCTGTGGTCTACCAGACATCATTTGGAATCGTGCCGTCAGAACTTTTGTAGATGTATCACAATATTGTAGTCACTTGTGGTTTTCCCCAGTCGCTCCTTTTCGAACAAACCAGCCCGTGAAGCTCAGTCGTTCGGCCTCACAAATAAGAACCTCGTGTTCGGACTCTTGACTCAAAAAACAAACCAACGTTCCACCCTGTGGCGAAATGTCTTGAAAGTGATTTCCCGAGTGCATGCGCAGCTGTCCCCTGGCACCCACCGGCCAATCTTCATTCAAGTAAATCACCACAGTGACCTGGCGCAGACTGTCCACAGTGCCGGCATCAAGATGTCGCAGGTAAAATCCACCTTTGGGATAAATCGAGTAATGTCCCTCAAAATGATCAAGACCAAGAAATAAATTACGATTGAACGCCAATTGCAAGTCATCTAATCGCGACCACAGCTGTTGCTGCAATTGAGTGCCAGCAGCGCGATCCCACCACAAGGTCGAATCGTTACGAACATCCGTCTGCACTTGTCGGTCTAGGCCCTGCCCCACTCCGGCCGCCTGAAAATCATCTCTGGACTGAGAGAGTCGACAGTCCTGCCGCGCACGAAGCAACATGTCGTGGCTCAAATAATTAGGACATATACAGAGGCCGGTATTTCTCAATTGCATCGCAATCATTGTTGGAGTCATCCGACAGATCTACCAGACTCTATACTGATAGGCTCTGGCATTCCTAACCCAAACCTATCCGTAAGCCGCACGCAACGATATTGATGCTGCTTCAATTTTTACCTGGCCTCATCACATCAAACAATCCTGAACAGAATCGGCATCCACTTTCGTTCGCTTGTAGAGAGTTTTTCGATCAATACCAAGATCTTTGGCAGTCTTATCGCGGGCGCCACCATTTTCTTTGACGGCAAACTCGATATATCTGTTGGTCACTTCATCCAATGTTGGAAGAGTCTCACCATATTGAAAACTAAAAACTTTCTTCCTATTTTCCGTGTACGTATTTTCTAGGCGGCCTCTGAGCACCGCCTGTAGCGGCATTAGGTCATCCAAAGAGATCACAGCACTGTCACACAGGGCAACGGCCCTCTCCACTGTGTTTTCCAGTTCACGCACATTGCCACGCCACAAATTCTCTAACAAAAACTTCAAAGCTTCTTTAGAAAAGCTTTTGGCCGGAGATTCATTCGCCAGTACAAATTTTTTGAAAAATAAATCCGTCAAAAGCAGTATGTCCTCTGGGCGATCGCGCAAAGGCGGAATGGCGATGGGAATTACATTTAACCTGAAGTACAGATCCTCACGGAATTTCATTTCATGAACTTCATTGGACAAATTCTTATGGGTCGCAGAGATAATCCTGCAGTTGATCGCGCGGTACTGATTTTCACCGACCCGTTTGATTTTCTTTTCTTGCAGAACACGCAGCAGCTTTGCCTGTAGTGGCAGGCCTAGGTCCCCAATTTCATCCAAAAACAAAGTCCCGTTTTGGGCTTCCTCAAATAAGCCAATTTTGTTCATGTGCGCACCGGTGAATGAACCCTTGGCATGACCAAAAAGTTCGGACTCTAGTAAATTTTCGGGAATCGCCGAGCAGTTAATAGCAATGAACGGTCCTTTTTTGGATTTGCCCTCATTGTGAATGAATTTTGCGAAAAGTTCTTTTCCGGTTCCACTTTCACCAGTGATAAAAATATTGGCCGAACTTGAAGCCACACGCTTAGCGATATCAAGAGCCACAAGAAACTGCGGACTGCGTCCAATGATCTTATTTTGTTCATGCAGACTGGACTTCACCTTTTCACGCAATGTGGAAAGATTTTCGTTCAAATCCTTCAGCTTCAAGGCCCGATCTACAGAGATCTGCAGCTGCGGAAAATGAATGGGCTTAGAGATGAAATCATAAGCTCCCTTTTTTATGGCCGTTACTGCGGTCTCCGCAAGCTCGGGTGGCGTTATCACGATAATAGGCAACTTAGGTAGATATCTTGTGATTTCAACCGTGAAATCCACAGACGACATACTTGGAAAGTGAAAGTCGGTAAGAAGAACATCCCAGTCTTTGGCGGTCCGACAGGCCTCTATGGCAGAGTCGGCATCATTAAAACAGATGACTTCAAATCCTTTAGGCCTGAAATAGGCAGAAACCAAGTCTTGAATCTCAACATCGTCATCGACGACGACAACCTTAGCACTGTTCTGAAATATAATAAATACTCCTTCTTTGCGTTCATCTAGGTACCGGTGTGCTCTTGTAGCACGCGTCCAAATAATACCCTACGCAATGTTCGTTAATCTCGCTCGACTTTCAAGGCTTGGCGTCTCCGACGATTTGGCAGGTTTTGTGGGTGACTCCCAATTTGCTTAGTCAAATGTAGACGGTTTGAATTTTAAGTCCACAACAACAAGGAGAAAAAATGACAATCAATCAGAATACGGTCCAGGGAAAATGGAACGAAATCAAAGGTGACCTACAAAAAGCCTGGGGAAAATTGACCGACGACGAATTGGAAAAAACTAAGGGCGATGTGAAAGCGATCACAGGTCTGCTTCAGCAAAGATACGGACAAAGCCAAGAAGGCTACGACAAAAAACTAGCTGATATTTTCAAACGCTTCGATCAAAAAAAAGATGAAATGATCGAGCAAGTTAAAACTGTAATAAAGAGCTAAGCTCTTTTGAAATGAGGACGGCATGGGATTTATTTTGTTTTTAATCATTGGAATTTTTGTCGGCTGGGCGGCTGGAATGCTGGTCAAGGGCCACGGTTTCGGTGGGATCGTCGATCTGATCGTAGGAGTCATTGGTTCCGTTTTAGGTGGATTTATTTTTGATCTATTCGGAGTCGTTACCTACGGCCTTTGGGGCTCGATTGCGACGTCCGTCATCGGTGCGATTGTGTTTCTAGGAGTCCTGGCTCTTTTCAAAGGCTCATCAGCTAACAAGAAAGCCATTTTCTAAATATGGTAAGACATAATGCCGTTCGTTCATTTGCAGATCCTGAAGTCAGTGAACTGCAAATGAACTTCCAAAATCCCACGGGATGGCGACCCATATGAGTTCTGAACCATTGGTTGCCAGCGTCGTTCATAAAAATATCAAAACTATGCTGCAGGTTCGACAGCAGGCGGAAGACCGAAGAGGATATCAGTACCGCCTTGTCAGCCGGATCACAGAATATATGGGAAGTTTTCCCTTCGTATTGGTGCAGGCCGCTTTTATTTCCCTATGGGTCGGAATTAATTCCGACTGGGTTTCCGGAGTGTGGAAATTTGACAAATTCCCATATCCTTTGCTCTCTATAGCTATGACGGCAGAAGCGATTTTCATCGCCATCTTCATCCTAATGAATCAAAACCACATGAAAGACCTCGCTCAAAAAAGAGAAGATCTTGATGTACAAATCAGTCTGCTGACAGAACATGAGGTCACTCAGATCATGAGTATGACCGAAAAAATCTCTAAACATCTGAACATCAAAGAAAAAAATCAAAACATCCAAGACCTAAAAACCGAGACCTCACCAGAAAAAGTGCTTCAAGTGATCGAGCTCGAAATCGAAAAAATGGAGAAGTAGAGGCTATTAACAGGACAAGAGCAAAAAATCGAGAGTTTGCAACTCAGTCAATAAAACCGTTCACCCAGACAACTTCTTCCCCCTGTTCAAATGCGAGTTCGGAGCGCAGAGCCCAACAAAAGCACCATGCCCAGCGCACAAAACCAAGCGAAGTTGCTGAAAGCAACCAGCGGCCAAGGGCCGAGCACCGTATGTCTGAGTATTTGAATAGGGGGAAGAAGTTGGCGGATTCTTCGCTTCCGCCATAATATCAAAAGCTTGGATGACTTTGTAGCCAAGGTGTAGCCATCACGGAGCATCACTCCGCGAAAAGCTTCACCACCTTGCCCATCAATTCCGTTTCCGGCATCAGTGTTAGTCCGTCGGTCACTCCCTGAACCTCAATCCCCGCAAGCCTGATGTAGATTTGCATGGTCTCAAGATCCTTCCAACCACAGATTTTCTGTATCTGTATCGGCGGCACCCCAGTTCGTATCAGCTGAGTCGCAAAGCAAGCCCTCAGCGTATGGAACTTAATGCTCGGAAGCCCTATGAGCTTACAGAACGTCCTTAGGATCTTGGCCTGTATCCCTTTCTCCCAGCCAGGAAGCCTTGGAAAGACCTCAGACCTTGTTCCCGTCTGAAGCTTTAGCTCTTTTAAGAGCATCTCAAGCTCAGGTGAGATCGGGATCTGCCGCCAGCATCCAGACTTCGTGCTCTTAAAACTTCTCGTTCGTGTGTTGTACGAGCGAGTAAGAGTTATAAGCTTATTATCGAAGTCCACGTCGCTGAATCTTAAGCCGTAAAGCTCGCCATTCCTCATGCCCGTTAAAAGCGCTGTCGCCCAAACCGGATACCAGGGATGGTTTAGCTCCTTGGCAAGCCTTAGAAGAAGTTTGATCTGATCAATCGAGAGAATTTCTGGGACCTTTTCGTCTTCCCTTGGAAACTCAATCGAACGAAAAGGACTTTGTGATTCAGTCGTCATTCCTTCTTCGACCGCAAAGCTGTGCAGCCGATTCAAAATGATTTTGATCTTCTTCTGATGCCCAATGGAAAGTCCTTTGAGTTTTAATTCCTCAAACAGACTTTTCGCATCCATTCTTGTGATCGAGCTGACAGGCCTTCGCATAAAGGCCTCAGTGTGCTTTCTAACTGCTGCCACATAATCAAGGCGGGTGTGCGCGTGAAGGCGTTTGTTGTGTCGCAAGTTCTCCTCGAACTTATCCACAATATATTCCCACGTTTCACCGGCCTCTTCCTTTTCAATCAGATCGCGCTCGGCTTCGCGTAGAAGTTTAGCTTCATACTTTGAAGCTTCCTCTTCAGACTTAAACCCGCGAACTCTTCGCTGGGCTCGTTTGCCGGACTTCGATCTGATATTGACGTACACCTCGTACAGTGGTGCATCGTTTTCGTGTTTGTAGACTCTGACCATAATTAAGCTCCCATTCTGTTGGAAGGCTTAAGCACTCGGTCGAGATCAGACCGCAGAAACCGCAATCGGTTCTGCAATCTGTAGCTTCGCACTTGGCTTCGATAAACCATGTTGCGCAGCTGTCCTACTGAAACACGCAAATAAGTAGCGGCCTCGTTTGATGTCATCCATTTTAAGTTATCAAAGAGCGAAGTATCTTTATCGTTACCAATCCAGTTTTTATCCTGGCTCAACTAACCTTTCCAGTCATAACTCATCGTGAAAGTAAAAATAAACATTAAATATGTCTCCAATTTCTAAATAAAAGGTATCGCCCCTTATACCCATCTGTCGGGGAGATAAGGGGCGATGGGTTGTTTTTATGAAAATCCCAATCCATCCATCAATTCAAATGCTTACTTCATTTGAAGACTTTCTTGAGGCTTTGCCAACCTGCTGGCGGTGACAGCAGCAGTGTCGGCACCTGTTTTGTCAATAACCAGAACATCGCTGACAGCCTTGACCATACTTGGAAAATGCATTTTGGCGTTCGGAAGATCGCCCAACACTTCTTCCAGAAGTGACCAACACACCCATCCCTTTGGCCGCAAGAGGAGCACTCCTTCGCAACTTTCAAAAAGTGCCTCGCCAAATCTTTCTCTCGGAAAGACATACCAAATGAACTGGATTGCATCTTTCTTGGCATAGCTCCTCAAAATATCAACACGTCTGGTGCGACTTTTTAAGTGAAGCTCCACCTCGAGTGCTGTTGTATAAAACCCTTTTGGTGCTTTCAGAGCACAAATCCAATCGGGGATATTGTCTTTCCCGTCGGCCGCACCATCTCTTTTTTTTGCCAAAACGTGTTTCAGGTAATGCCCTGACTTCCAACTCTGACCCACGTTCCATTGGTTAAACGCCATCCTGACATTGTTCACCGTCAAATCATGACCCAGCATATTTCGGTTCACGTTTTGGACAACGAAGTCAGAGCCCAAGTGCTTCGCACCCTTCTCCGTCAATCGCCAGATGAACTCGCCCCGCTCCCAATGCGAGACCGGGTCTATCCACCGCCTCTTATGCAAAATACTCAAACGCCTGAGCGCGGTCTTCCGGTCAATGTTTGCAAAGTGCAGACACTTAAGCTGACTTGTCGAAAGTATTCCGTACCCGTGAAGACTTTCAAACAGCGACTGATCCCTTTTCGTGACTCCTTTGGCTATCAAAGTGATTTCAAAACCTCATCGACTGCATTCTCAACCGCACCACCGGCCATCGTTTTTGAATCCGCTTTGATGGTCTCATGTAGAGCATCCAAAACCTTTTCCACGCGCCGGTTGGCATCCGAGCAGTGGCCAATGTGATGGCTGTTCATCTTGATTTTCTCCTCAAGCTCGTCCAATCGCTTATCTAGCTTCTCAAGCCATTGTCCGGCCGAGTACAGCTCCTTTGCTTGCTGATATGAAAAGCTTGCGAGCACCGAGCCCATCGCAGCCACTATCCCCAGCGAAAACACGACCGCTATACCTTCAAAGACCCTCATCCAACTGTGCGTGAACATATAGCTCACAATCAATACTCCCCAAACTCCCGCGACGGTCCACGCCGTCTTAGAGTCAACTTCGTCCAACGCAAATCCCTCTTAAAAAAACTTTAGGTTTCAAATTTTATTTCTCCTTGGTTTGTTGTTTGTTCACAAAACTATTTTCCTTCAGGCCCGCCAAATTTTAATTTTTAATTCATCACTGTGTATCACCCCCTCACCTTTCATTATTGCAAGTCGTGGGCCAAATTTTCCAAAAGTAAGATATGTCTTTGTCGCCACTGAGAATTTTTTAATTTCAGCGAAAAAATGGGTTTTTGAAAATGCACGGGATTCCTGAATGAAAAAACGTTAGAAAAATTATTTTGTTTATTGAGTTCAATTAGTTGGGATAACATTCAGGAAAACTGTAGGGAATTCAGAAAAACTGAATAATGCACGGATCTCCGTGCACCCGTGCACAGACTTCCGCGCAATCGCCACAAACTGTACTACAAAGTCTTGCGAAGAACACCCCCTCATAATAATCAGATCGTTCGTGTGGTCGTGAAATAGAGCTTTCAATCAACTGTCAACGCACGAAGTAAAGGATCAAGGTTTAGTTGGACTATAGGACCTCGTTTTCTAAAACTTCTTAACTCTAAGGAAATTAAATGAAAAACCTAATTGGAATTTTTGCACTTCTGGCGGCCTCGTCTTCGTCATTTGCATCTAACGTTTCTCAGGACCAAAACATTTTCGATGCTTTGGTGAATATCTCCGCTTTGGCTTTACCTACTGCATTTCCATACGCTGGATACGATAAGAAAGTGGGTCGGCTGGACTGTAGACATATGGTCAACACTGAAACTAAGGTTGAAACGTACAGCT
>JABDFK010000036.1 GCA_013286585.1 Deltaproteobacteria bacterium | reverse complement strand
ACCAACCCCTTGGCGCCCGCCTTTTTCGCGATCTCTGTCAGTTTGTCAAATTGGCCGCGGGAAAAGGTCCCGCCCGTAGGAACAGAAATTCCGCGCACGATTCCACCGCGTGCAACCACATCATCAAATACTTTGAACCCACTGCCTTGAACGCTGGCTTTGAGGTCTTGAATTTCCAAACCGAAGCGAGTGTCTGGCTTATCCGAGCCGTAACGATCCATGGCCTCTTGAAAAGTCATGCGTGGGATGGCACCGACGTCCACTCCCTTAATTTCTTTCCAAATCAGGCGCAGTAATTTTTCATTGACGCTGATGATGTCCTCTTGGTCGATGAAGGACATCTCCATATCGATTTGGCTGAACTCTGGCTGACGGTCCGCACGCAGATCTTCGTCGCGAAAGCAGCGGGCAATTTGAAAATAACGGTCATAGCCAGACACCATCAAAAGCTGTTTCAGAATTTGCGGTGACTGCGGTAGCGCATAGAAAGTTCCGGGGTTCACCCGGGACGGCACCAAATAATCGCGCGCGCCTTCAGGCGTGCTCTTGTACAGAATCGGAGTTTCGACTTCGATAAAACCTGTGTCCGCCAAATATTTACGCACCAACTGCAAAACTTTGTGGCGCAGAATAATTTGACCTTGCAGGCGTGGTGAGCGCAAATCTAAATAGCGATATTTCAGACGCAAAGATTCTTGCACATTTTCGTCTTCCAGCTGGAAGGGAAGAGTCTGCGCTTCATTTAATATTTCACAGCGCGTGGCTTCGACCTCGATAGCGCCAGTCTTGATCTTGTTGTTGACCATTCCGTCGGGTCGAACTTTGACGATGCCTTCCAAGGCCAGAACGTATTCACCGCGCAGGTCTTTCGCCGCGGATGTTTCTGGATTTTTCGGATCCAAAACCACTTGCACAATTCCCTCGCGATCACGCAGGTCGATAAAGACCAGACTTCCGTGATCTCTTCGAGTGTTGACCCAGCCCATCAGCACGACTTTTTGCCCCGCCAAAGATGGATTTAGATTGCCGCAATAATGTGTTCGTTTGGTTTGTGAGACGAATTTCATAGGTCTGCCATCTTGACACGTAAAGGTCGGAAGGGTCAAATGAAGCATGCCTAAAATCTCTATCGAGCATCAAAGTTCCATTCCCGCGGATCAAGCCCTAGCAGCAATAAAGAATTTTTTTGAGACCGATAAGTTTCTGGCTAACTTGGACCCCGGAATTCAGTGCCAAATCAGCACCGCCGAGGGCAAAGCCAAGGTCATCAGCAGTAAATTCAAGGCAGAGGTCACCGTTCAAGCCAAGGAGCCCGGCTGTTTACTGAAGGTCCAGATTGACCTCCCGCTTCTGTTCACCCCCTTCAAATCAAAAGTTGAAGAGACAATCAAAGCCAAGTTGGGTAAATATCTGGCTTGATGGCGGCTCAAAAAAAAACAGCAAAGAAAACAAAACCTAAAAAATCAGTTTCTCACAAGAAGGTGGTTGCCGAAGTCGTTGATGAATCCGAGATTCAGGCGGACGAAAACCTTCCGGCGCTGGGGCCTTCTGGTGCTCTTACTTCGACGGATCCCTTCACTCAGTATTTGGCGGAAATCAGCAAATATCCCCTGCTCACCAAAGAGCAAGAACAAGTCTTGGCACGCAAATACTATGAGACCAAAGATCCCAAGGCTGCACAGGCCTTGGTGACGGCTAATTTGCGTTTCGTCGTCAAAGTCGCCGTCGAATATTCCAAGTTCGGAGCAAAAATGATCGATCTGGTGCAAGAGGGCAATATGGGCCTGATGCACGCCGTGAGGGATTTCAATCCAGACAAGGGAGTGCGGCTGATCACCTACGCCGTCTGGTGGATTCGCGGTTACATTCAGGAGTATTTGATGAAGCAATACTCTCTGGTGAAAATCGGCACCACTCACAATCAGAAAAAACTTTTCTATCAATTAGAAAAACAACGGCGGCAACTGGAGTCCTTGGGCATTCGCCCCGACGTAAAAATGATCGCTTCGCGCTTGGGCGTCAGCGAAGACGAAGTGAACGAAATGTCCCAGCGAATCGGTGGACGTGATGTGAGCTTAGATCAGCCCAGCGACTCTTCAAACAGCTGGAGCATGAAGGACTTTCAAAAATCGACGGCCACAGCGCCTGACGAAGAGCTTAGCCGCTTGGAAGAATTGGATCGCTTGAAAAAACGGATCGCAGCGCTACGCCCAACACTGAACGAACGCGAAAAGATTTTACTGGAAGAACGATTGCTGGCCGACGATCCCCTGACCCTGCAAGAGATCGGTGAAAAATACAAAATCACCCGCGAAGCCGTCCGGCAGGCCGAAGTCCGCCTGATGAATAAAATTAAAGAGCTGTATCTGAAGGGGTAGACCCCAACTGCTGCCAAAAATAAGTGAATTCCAACGCCCGCCACTTCGCCACTTGCTCATTGTTAGCTGAACCCGCATGACCACCCTCGGTGTTTTCATAGTAATAAAAAGGCAGACCCAAAGCCTCCATCTTTGCGGCACCTCTTCGCGCGTGTCCTGGATGCACACGATCATCCGCCGTCGAAGTCATGAAAAACGGCTTCGGATATTTTATACCAGCCTTAAGATTTTGGTAAGGAGAGTAGCCCTCGAGGAATTTTCGCTCGTTGGGATCGTCGGGGTCCCCGTATTCGCTGACCCAACTGGCACCGGCCAATAACTTGTGATAGCGAAGCATATCGAACAGAGGAACTTCGATACAAATGGCGCGAAAAAGATCTGGCCTTTGAGTCAACGCCACTCCCATAAGCAATCCACCGTTAGACCTACCAAACGCACCTAGAAATTCGGGTGAGGTGATCTTGCGGGAAATCAGATCTTGCGACACGGCAAAAAAATCATCGTAAACTTTTTGCCGATTTTCTTTGATCGCAGAGGTGTGCCATTCAGGACCGTACTCCCCGCCGCCGCGGATATTCGCAAGAACGATCACTCCACCGAATTTCATCCAGGTCTGCTCTGAAATAGCCTCATAGGTGGGAGTGGAATTGACCTCGAAGCCACCGTAGGCCGTGATCACTGTGGGATTTCGCCCGTTCATGATCAAGCCCTTTTTGTGAACCACGAAATAGGGAACGCGGGTTCCATCCTTGCTATGAACGAAGAATTGCTGCACCTGATACTTTTCGGCATCGAAGTATTTGGGGGCTTGATCAATGACCTTAGTCTGGTTGTTCGACAAATTCAGATCGAAAATGGTCTCTGGCTGAAGGAAGCCTTCGCTTGAAAATGTGATCAGATTATATTTTTTTGAATATCCGAAAATTTCGATGGCGCTTTTCTCTGGCAAAGAAATTTTTTCTTGCCTCCAAACGGGTTCATGGGGATGAGCTTCGACCACAACACTGGAAACATCGTCAGAGATCACCAGAAACACCCGACCTCGATGAACCAGATGTTGTTGCAGGAACTGAGTCTGCGTCGGCATAAAGATCGTATGAACCTTGGCCCTACCTCTAAGATAGTCCTCGAGGTTCAAGCGAATCAACGAGCCCACTTTGAAAGTCTGCCCCTGATAGGTCCAATTGGATTTCAGATCTAAGTAAATCTCTTCACCGTCTTGGTCCAGCTGCGAATCCACCGGCAGATCCAATTTCACGAGAGTTCCATCACCGCGATAGATCATCATCTCTGAATTGAAAAAATCGATGGCGCGGTAAATCCAGCGGTAGCGAGGAGGCCCGTCGTCCTCATCGCGGGTCACATAGGCCGATACCGACACGTCTTCCTTCAAGCCAGAATAGATCACCTGAGCGGATTCCAGCGACTGACCGCGCTTCCAGACTCTGACTTCGCGAGCGTATCCAGAGTCTGTGGTTTGCTCTGGTGTCATCGCCAGCTCCAAGAACACTTCGTCCGACGTCATCCAAGAGATTTGATTTTTTCCCTCGGGTAGCTGGAAACCACCCTTCACGAAGGATTTTGTGTCCATATCGAATTCGCGAATAAATTTGGCATCTTTACCACCATCGGAAAGACTGACCAGGGCCCGGCCGCTATATCTCTCTACGCCAGCGAAGATCCAATTGCGATTTTCCTTTTTCGCTAGTTGGTCGAAGTCCAAAAGAACTTCCCAATTCCGCTGGCCCTTCAAATAATCAGAAATCTTGAGCCGCCGCCAAAGGCCCCGAATGTTCTTGGCGTCTTGCCAAAAATTATAGGCCCAATCGCCGCCGTAGGTGACTTGCACGATTTTACTGGGATCATCCAAAATCCTTTTTGTCGTGGTTTTGATTTCTAGATATTTCGGGTCTTTCTCGAACACCGGCATGGTAGCGTCGTTGTGTCTATGAACCCAAGCCATGGCCTTGTCGCCATAGATCTCTTCCAAATACAAATTCTCTGAATCCATAGATTTTATGACCTCAATTTTTGGCGAAGGCGGTTGCGACTGACAGCCAAGAATGAAACAAGCCAATGAAATAGCTGTCGCCGATTTCCAAAATATATTCATAGGGCCTAGGCTATCACATATATTTATGTTTTGAACACTGGTCCCTTGAATTGTCGTTCCGCCAGTTTTGGGTTCCCAGTTCACTGTTCTCGGTTCACCGTTGCAGCGCCTGGGCAAGGATCCAAAAAGATTTGTGATGTATTTTTTTGAAACCGGGCCCAAAGGGGCCAAATCCCCACGGCAACGGTGAACCGAGAACAGTGAACTGGGAACCTAAAACCGAACGATTTCCAACAGGACCGCTCTTCTAAGCGACGTCCATCTCTTCATTGGCGAGGTATTGTGACAACTTATTGCGCAGCCGTGACACGGCTTGGGCATGGAGCTGGGACACCCGGCTTTCCGTCACGCGAAGAACTTTGCCGATCTCTTTGAGATTCAAGTCCTCGTAGTAGTACAACGAAAGCACCAAGCGTTGGCGCTCGGGCAATTCTTCGATGGCCGTGGTGATGTAGGATTTTACGATTTTAAGATTGAGCTGCGTGTGCGGATTATGAAGCTTCGTGCCTTCCAACAAGTTCAAAATCGATTTCTTATCAGTGCTGCTGAAGGTCTGAGCTTCATCGATAGACAGCAAGCTCACCGGGCGCACTTGATTGATCAGATCATGGTACTCGTCGACAGAAATACTCAGCGCTTTAGAGATCTCTTCGTCCGTGGCCATGCGACCCAGTTCGGCTTCCAGTTGCACGACAGTTTTGTCTAGAACTTTGGCTTTATCACGGATCGAACGTGGCACCCAGTCTTGGGCACGCAATTCATCTAGGATCGCACCCCGGATGCGAAACTCGGCGTAAGTTTTAAATTTGTTATCGCGGGTCGGATCCCATTTGTCGATGGCATCCATGAGACCGATGACACCGCTAGAGATCAGATCGTCCAACTCAATGTTGGCTGGCAATCGCGAAGCAATTTTCTGCGCGATGAACTTGATCAATGGAGAGTATTCGACAACCAGCCGATTTTTTTCATCGGGTGTCATCTTCTTGGGTTCGTCTTTGTATTTTTTTAACAATACTGCGTTTTTAGCCATCCCACTCCCCTTGACTCAAATCTTAACAAATACCCGAGACCTCTGAAAGGCCAATCTGATTAAGCTACACCGACGACCTGGTCCCAGAAAAACTGTAGGCCCGCCTTTTCGTTTTTACGGACCAGACTGCGCTCTAACTTCATGGAAATATTCAAAAGCTGCCTAGACGATTCACTGGTGGGATCATGTTTCAAAATGAGACGCTGATTCTGCGTCGATTTTCTAAACAGCGGATCCTGAGAGATCGCCCCCCAGTAATCCAAGCCCACAAACAAAAAGCGCGACACCACTTCGTTGAAACGATTGTACAGAGCTAGACCATCGACCTCATCGCGGACTTGATTGCAGATGATCGAGAAATGACTTTGCTTGTACTCCTGATTCAGGACCTTGATCAGCGCATAGGAATCAGTGAGAGAAGCCGGATCTGGATTGATCACAATCGAGATTTCTTGGGCTGCCGAATTCAAATACAAAACGTTGTCAGAAATTCCTGGTGCGGTGTCGATCAGCATGTAGTCATAGAGTCCGTCTAACGCCGCCAACGATTCCATCATCGTGCGACGCTCAAAACTGTTCAGCCGATTGAGCTCCACAATTCCGCTGCCACCAGAGATCAGATCAATGCCATGCCCTAGTGGCGTTATTGCCTGGGACACTTCGATTTCACCAGTGATGACCTGATGAATGTTGGCCTCTGCCTTGAGGCCAAACATGATATCCACGTTCGACATTCCCAAATCACCATCCAGGATCAAAACCCGTTGGCCCTGTCTGGCCAAAGCGAAGGCCAAGTTGCTAACTATGGTGGTCTTGCCGACCCCACCTTTTCCGGAAGTGACACTGATGGTTTTTGTGCGACGATGCTGTCCAAGAGTTGCTGACATATTACGCTTCCTTCTTTACCTTAGTGAGTTTGAAGATCAGATCTAGGACTCGCTCACGAGTGGCCATTTCAAAATCCTCTGGCACGCGAGTGCCGATGCCGAAGGAATGAAGTGGGATATTGAAATTTTGCACAAAATTATAGATCGGCCCGTGCTGAACCGAATTGTCGAGCGAAGTAAAAATCACGTCCGTAAAGTGCGCGGACTGATAACGCCGACCCATTTCATTCAGATCTTGATCCTTCGAAGTCGCATTCAGAACTAGATGTCGGGTCACCTGTTCGGACTCCTTGGGCATCACGCCTTTCAAAAACTGAATTTCTTCGATGGTCTTCATTCCTAATCCCGGGCAGTCGCAAAGGATGTAGTCATAGCCACTCAGCTGTTGAATGACGTAGTCCCAATCCTGCTGGTTTCGGCAAATCGCAAAAGGAACGTTCAAAATCTGCGCGTAAATTCGCAGTTGATCGGCAGAGCCCACCTTCAAACTATCGGTGGTGACCAAAGCCACTTTCTTATGACCGTTGACCACGTAGTGCGAGGCCAATTTCACCAGCGAGGAGGTCTTACCACTTCCCGGCGGGCCTAGAAAAATCTGGATTTTCGTGCCCTGCACGTCCCCCACTATTTTCGTCGTGTCCAAAATGTGGCGGGCCACCCAACCTTCGATGAGCGCGCGATTCTTAAAGCGAATTGGCGGCATTTGCTTCTGCGCTTCCAGCAAAATCTCTCCGGAAATTTCGGCAGAAACTCCGGCTTGTAGAAGCTTTTCGAACATCGGTGAAAATTCATAGCCCAAACCATGATCGGCGCCGGGATGCTGTCCGCTCATCGTCTGTGGAACTTTTTGAAATTGATGCAAAACTGTTTTCAGCTGCGCCAGTTCTTGACGAAGACTGTTCAGCTCATCGGTCGCTGCCTTTGGTTCAGCTGGCATTTGCGCCACGGCTTGGGCCGTGGATCTAACTCCCCAGGTGTCCTCGATCTGCATGGCATTCCAGGCTTGCTGTGCTGCGGACTTGATGCGCTCTTTGGCCCGCTCTGTTCCGCCGTTCGGAGAGATCTCTTGCGCGACTTCCGCCGAATGATATTGCTGTTGTTGATCATCGATATCGATGTAGCGCGTACTGGTCGGGGCTCTGCGCGGAGAGTTTTCGTCCACATATTTGTCGACCATGTTGTCGATGAACTGGCGCTGTGCGCGCACCGGTGCTTTTTGCATTCTGTCTTTGTCCTGCTGACGAATCCGAGACTCTACAAACTTTTTCTTTTGCAGAGTCTCTTCAGAAACTGCAGCGGTGATTTCCACACTGATTTGGCCAGCCAGGCCGAAGCCGCGACTGTTGTCTTTCGCTGCAAGAATGATGGCGTCAGGACCCAACTGGGTTTTAACCATATCAAGAGCTTCTTTCATTGATTTGGCTTCAAATTTTCTAACCTGCATTGCTTAACTCCACAACTCCGACAGATTTGACAGTAGTGTCGGCTGTAATTTCATTATGGGATAGAACCACCAACTGCGGAATGAATCGACTGGTGAGTTTAAATAAATGCCGTCGGCTGGTCGGGCTGGTCAGCAAAATTGGCTGCGCCGCGATTTCTGGATGCTCTTCCACAGTGTGCGCGATGTTCGAAATTAATTTTTGCGCCGTCTGCGGATCCATCACCAACTGCACACCTTGCTCGGT
Organism: Deltaproteobacteria bacterium; assembly: GCA_013286585.1. Classification (GTDB taxonomy): domain Bacteria; phylum Bdellovibrionota; class Bdellovibrionia; order Bdellovibrionales; family Bdellovibrionaceae; genus CAIYID01. Next base: position 8,930 of record JABDFK010000036.1, on the reverse strand, counting down.
TTGCAACAGCGAATTGGAAATCGTTTCCTCAATGGATGGATGCAGAGTCATGACGTTCACTCCACCCGTGTCATTGATGAACTTCGCCGTGATCGTGCGCGATAGGGCGCGACGTACAGACTCCGTCAACACCTCGATGTCCTTGGTTTTCGCAGACTCATCGGAAAGTGTCTCAAAGATCGTGCGCAGATCGCGAATGGAAACTTGTTCCTTCAACAAAGCCTGAAGCACGCGCACCACTCCACCCAAGGACAGGTGATCCGGGATCAGATCCTCAACGACTTTGGGGTGAGTTTTCTTCAGATTTTCCACCAGACCAGATACCTCTTGGCGACCCAATAGCTCATAAGCGTGACCACGCAAAAGTTCGGTCAAATGTGTAGCCATAACTGTCGGAAGATCGACCACGGTGTAACCCGCGATTTCCGCCTGCTCTTTCATCAATGGCGAAATCCACATGGCATCCAAACCAAACGCAGGTTCCTTCGTTGGCGTTCCATCGATTGGATCGGAAACATTTCCTGGATCCATGGCCAGTAAGGAATCCGAGCGCAGAACTCCGCCGCCGACTTTGTTTCCTTTCACTAACACCCGATATTCACCGGGCCCCAATTGCAAATTGTCACGAATATGAATGCTGGGAACCACGATTCCAAGATCCAGTGCAAATTGCTTGCGAATGCTCTTGATCCGCTCTAGCAAGTCGCCGCTTTGATCGCTTTCGACGATATTGATAAGACCAAAACCAACCTCGAGTTCGACCATGTCCAAAGGCAGAAGACTTTCGATGTTTTCCTTTTTGGGACTGGCCGCTTCGTCCTCGACCTTTTTGCGTTCAACATCCTTTGTTTCCTTTTGGAAGCGAGCGATCATCCAAGCAGTTCCCGCCAACATCACCGAGATACCGATGAAAGGAAGTTTGGGAAGATCAGGAATGAGCGCCAAGAAACCGAACACACCCGCAGTGATGTACAGTGGCCTTGGGTTCAAGAACAACTGACCGATCATCTCTTGACCCATGTCTTTGCTGTTGTTGTTCGCACGAGTCACCACGATACCAGCCGCTGTAGAAATGATCAGCGCTGGAATCTGGGTCACCAGACCATCACCGATGGTCAGTGTCGTGTAGTACTTTGCGGCTGTGGCCAAATCCAGATTTTTTTGGATCACACCGATCAAAAGTCCACCGATGATATTCACCAAGGTGATAATAATGCCGGCGATGGCATCACCACGCACGAACTTGCTGGCACCGTCCATGGCTCCGTAAAAGTCGGCTTCGGATTCGATCTCTTTACGGCGCTTGCGAGCTTCCTGTTCATTGATCAAACCAGCATTGAGATCGGCATCGATGGACATCTGTTTACCCGGCATCGCGTCCAAAGTGAAACGAGCTGCGACCTCTGCGACACGACCCGAACCTTTGGTGATAACGATAAAGTTGATCACAACCAGGATCACGAACACGATCATACCGATGACGTAATTATTTCCGACGACAAAATGACCGAAAGCTTCGATCACTTCCCCAGCTGCTTTTGGACCTTCATGGCCATGGCTAAGAACCAGCCGAGTGGTCGCCACATTGAGGCCCAAGCGGTAAAGCGTGGTCATCAACAACAAACTAGGGAATACGCTGAACTCAAGAGCTTTTTTAATATAAATAGAGATCAATAAAATCAAAATTCCAACTGCCAATGACATCGTCAGGGCCGCATCCAGCAGGATCGGCGGCAGAGGAATGATCATTACGGCCAGAACCATCAACAAACCCAGCGCGATCAGAAGATCTGTGTTCTTCGAATATTTTTCAAATTTTTTGAGGTAAAGAAAAAGCTGTTCCATTATTTTCTAACCCGTTTCTTTTTTAATTTGTAAACGTAAGACAAGACCTCAGCGACGGCGACAAAAAGCTCTTTAGGAATCACTTGACCCAACTTCATGGTTTTAAAAATCGTGCGGGCCAATGGCTTATTTTCGATCACGGGAATGCCGTGCTCTTTGGCCAAGCTTTTAATTTTTTCAGCGATCAGATCGGCACCCTTAGCTACCAGTTGCGGTGCTGGCAAATTGGCGTCGTACTTCAGGGCCACCGCGATATGTGTCGGATTGGTGATGATCACATCGGCCTTGGGAACTTTATCCATCATCCGCCGATTGGCCATCTCGCGCTGAACCTTGCGGATTCGCGCTTTGATGATCGGATCCCCCTCTCGGGATTTGTGCTCTTCTTTGACCTCTTGTTTGGTCATCATCATCTTTTTTTCCAGATCCCAGCGCTGCAGAAAATAATCGGCCACGGCAAGAATGATCATCGCCATGCCGATGCCGCCCAGCAATTTTCCGACGAGGGAACCTAGGTATTCCATCATTTGCGCGGCATCGAACTGGATCAGCCAGCCAAATTTCCAAAATTCAGAGCGCAAAGTAAAAAAGGCGACTGAAATCATCAGTCCTAATTTTGCGATATTTTTTAAGCCGTCCATTAAGGTCTTCATGGAAAAAATCCGTTTCAAACCTTCAAGAGGGTTGATTCGATTTACGTCCGCGGTCAAAGCATCATCGACATTCAGAAAACCGATCTGAATCAAGGTCGAACCCAAAGAAATAATCAGCCCAATTCCAGCCACCGGTGCGATCAGAATGAACATCTTCATGCCGGCAAAGCGAATGGCAGACAAAACATCACCCGAACGAACGGATTCGGCCAAATCGGGTCCCAGTGAATGGGTGAACAGATCCGATATCTCGCGAAAGAAAAACTTGCTCAGGGAATACATGATCCCTAAGCCCACCAGAATAAATAATGCCGAAGACAGCTCTTTGGTTTGAGCCACTTGACCGCGCTTACGGAAATCATCCCGCCGAGCCTGTGTTGCTTCTTCGGACTTTTCGCCTTGGTCGGTGTCTGCCATCAAATCACCTTCAGAACCGAGAAAAATCTCTCGGCCATCATTTGTAGTAGTCCGTCCATCTCATTCACAAAAAGCGGTATCGAAATGAAAAATACGCTGACTGCAATCACGATGGTGACTTGAAAACTGGTCATCATCACATTCAGCTGCGGAACCGCCCGTCCCAAGAGTCCCATGGTCAGGTTGGTGACAAAAACAGTCACTATCACCGGCGACGCCATCTTAATTCCCATGAAAAAGGCATCGCGCACTGCCAGACTCAAAGTAGAGAATCCTTCGAACTTGATCCCCATCGACGAAATTGGAACTAGGTCAAAACTCTGGGCCAAACCCTGAATAAAGAGATGATGCCCATTGAAAGCCAACATGAACAGCGTTGCTAAAATCAAATGAGCTTGCTCCATCACATTGGTCTGCGAACCCATCGCCGGATTGAAAAGTTGAGCCGATGACAGGCCTGAAGAAATACCCATCATTTCTCCTGCAATTGAAACCGCAAAGAAAAAGAATTTGAGCAGGAATCCCAAGAATAGTCCCACCACGATTTCGCGAAAGGCGATAAAAACCAATTCGTCGCCAATCTTGATCAGATCGACGTTTTGCATTTTGATCACTGGAAACAGAACCACGCTGAGAACCAGCGCCAGGAGAACTTTCACCGGCACTGGAACAAGCTGTGTTCCAAAAATTGGCCAGGCCACGACGAAGGCGATCACGCGCAGGAACACCAGTGCGAATGCGATGATCTGTCCTTCTGGAAATCCGTTAAAGCCTGGTAACACTTTTATTCCCTCACAAATGAAGCTATGTTTTCGAACAAATGGGTCGTGTAGGTGGTCATGACGTCCAACATCCACGGTCCCGCCAAAACCAACACGGCAGCGACCACTAGAATCTTTGGAATGAAGGTCAATGTGGCTTCGTTGATCTGGGTGAGCGCCTGAAAAATACTGACGGCCAAACCCACGACCAGAGTGGCCAAAAGAATTGGTCCTGCCAGCATCGCAGTGGTGCGCATGGCATCTTGTCCCAGCTTAATGATCAGTTCTTCTGTCATCGAAACTCCTTACGTCAGCCGAAGCTAGAGACCATTGATCCGATGATCAACGACCAGCCATCCACCAAAACAAACAACATCACTTTCAGTGGCAGCGAAATCACCACCGGAGGCAACATCATCATACCCATTGCCATCAACACACTTGCCGCCACCATATCTATGACCAAGAAAGGTAAGAAAATGATGAATCCAATTTGAAAAGAAGTTTTTAATTCCGAGATCACAAACGAGGGAACCAGGACCATAGTAGGGACATCTGCCAAAGTTTTTGGTGTATTGATTTTTGAAAGTCTTACAAACAGAGACAAATCCTGCGGCCGCGTCTGTCCGAACATGAATTTTCGAAGCGGCGCTAGGGTTTCATCCACCGCTTGGTCCTGATTGATTTTCCCCGCAAGATAAGGCTGGATGCCGTTTTGATTCATCTGCGTGAATGACGGTCCCATGATAAAAAATGTTAAGAATAGCGCCAAACCCACCAACAACTGATTCGGCGGCATCTGTTGCACACCGATCGCTTGGCGCAAGAAGGAAAGCACGATGATGATTCGCGTGAATGACGTCATCATGATTAAAATCGCCGGGGCTAGTGTCAGCACGGTCATCATCAAGACGACTTTAATAGCGCTGACTACTTCTGCGGGATTTTCGGTGGTTTTGAATCCTAAACTCACATTGGGTAATGTCACCTGTGCCAGTGACGACGAGCTAAAGAGCTGAATCGCCAAAAAACCAAAAAAGAACCACAGCAGATTTTTTATTCTCACTGGAAGTTCCTCATATTCTTAAGTCGAGTGGTGACTACGTCTTTAATGCCAGATATTGAAAATTCATCGTCCTCTTTAGAAGCATTGATGGCGGGAGCTTCTGCTTCGATCTTTTTGTTGAAAACTGAATCGAAATTTCCGGGAACCACTTCTGGAATATCTTCGTCCAGTAAACTCAAGGATTTGATCATACTGATATTGTTTTCAGTGACGCCCAATAAAATGGATTCGCCTGCAACTCGAATGATGGCTAAGGACTTTTTTGGTCCCAAGTAGTGCTGGGCTAAAACTTTGATTTCCGGCGCCAAAGAGCTTGTGCGGTTGGCGGACTTGGTTTTCCTGACGTAATACATAGAGCCCGCAGCTAAGACCCCAACGACCAGCAGTCCACCTAACATTCTTAACCAAGGTGAATCACCGCCCGGACCTTTTTTTACGGCCTCTAAGTGGACGGGAATTTCTGTTTCCTTCAGTGCAGTGGTGGCTTTGGCCTCGGCCACCGGGACTTCCACGGGAACATCAGTAGCAATGATTTCTTCAACCGCGAAAGATGCTTGAGAGGCTAATAGTAGTATCGGTAAGATCCAACGGGTCATGTTCGTGCTCTCCTACTTCAGTTGTTCAACGCGCTCTTTGGTCGAGATAATGTCCGTCAAACGCACGCCGAATTTTTCATTGACCACCACGGCTTCACCGCGGGCGATCAGTTTGTCGTTGACCAGGACTTCCATGGGTTCACCGGCTAGCTTGCTGAGCTCTACGACAGATCCCTGTCCTAGATTCAACAGGTCGCTGACGGCCATTTTTGTTCGACCCAATTCCACCGTCACTCGAAGTGGAATATCTAAAATCAATTTTAGATTTCGCTCCGAAGCTTCATCCAGCTGCGGTGTTGGTGCGATGGTCGCTTCCGCCGCCGCGGCTTCGCTCTCTAGCTTGTCAGCAATGTTGTCTAAATTGTCTGCCATGGTTTATGCCCTCCCCTTTTCAAGCACTCTGGTCACCTGTACTGCCACTGATCCGTGATGGACTCCGCTGTAGCATTTAAATTTTTTGACACCTTCAACTAAAATATCTAATTCCCCAGTGGAATCTTGATCCAAGGGAATCACGTCTCCGACTTTTAATTTCATCAGCGCTGACAGATCGATGGCTGTTTCGCCCAGATTCACTTGCATGCCCAAATCTGTTTCTAAAAGCTGCTCATTGATGATCGTGGTCCAAAGTTTTTTATCGGTCTGATCGGATTCGATTTGAAATCCGCTGGAAAGTTTTTGCTTGATGGGCTCAATGGTGGAGTATGGAATCACAATAGTGATGGTGCCATTGGCATTTTCTAACTCGACATCGAAGGTGGAGGCGATGACCACATCTGTGGGCGGCACGATACCGACGAACTGAGGATTCACTTCCGTACGTACGAAGGAACATCCGATCTTTTCAACGGATTCCCATGCGGCCTCAAGATCATCGATGGCCAGATCCACGACCTTGCGTACGATGGAAAGCTCAATTTGAGTGAAGTCTTTTCCTTCGATTTTTGTGTAGGGACGATCAGCTCCACCAAAAAAGCTGTCAACTAAGGCGTAAGCCAATTTAGATTCAATGACCAAAAGCGCCGATCCACGAAGAGTATTGAAACGCAAAACGCTCATACAGGTCGGCATTGGCAGAGTATTCACGAACTCACCGAACTTCAAAAAGTCCGTGGAAGCTAACGTCAGCGAGGCAATTTTTCGTAGTGCCGAAGACAAAGACACACGAAAAGAGCGCATGAATTTCTCGTAGATCACTTCCAACTGTGGAAGTCGGCCGCGGATGATACGATCTTGAGAGGTCAGATCGTAGGTCACCACCACCTTTTCTTCTTTGCCAGGACCCGCGCCCTTCGCGGAGGCAGAACCACCACCACCGCCGGCCGCGTCGCCAGAACCTACTTCGCCCTCGGAAACCGCGGCTAACAGCGCATCAACTTCTGATTGTGAAAGTACCTGATTCATTCGCTATCCTTAGTTGTAAATAAATTCTGTGAAATAAATGTCTTTGATTTTCCCTTTGCTTAGAAACTCGTTCACTCGATCTTTTAGGTCGTCTTTTAATTTTTCTTTTCCTTCGCGGCTGGACACTTGTTCATAAGAACGTCCCGACAACATGATAATAATGATGTCGCGAATCTGAGCTTTACGTTGATCGATTTCAGACTTCACCGTGTCGTTTTGCACAGAAAGCTCGATGTTGACCTTGGCCACACGACGTCCTTTTGAACCGGCCAGATTGATGATGAAAGTTTCCAAAGGAACCACGGTTTCTTTTTCGACCTTCTCTTCCTTGTCGGCCTTTTCTTTGTCTTGGGTTTGTTTTTCACCGTTGATCACGTGTTCAATTTTGGGTTCGGCGGCGTCTTTTTTTCGACCCTGCCAAATCATCGTTCCAACACCTACGACCACAAACATATTAATCACGGCCAGTGCGATCAGTATCAACGACTGCTTTTTCGAGCCCCCACTGCCGGCGGCTGGACTAGCCACTGGTGCTGCTTCTGCTGGTGCTGCTGGTTTTGCGTCAGCCATTTCTACCTCCCTGTGAAAGACACATAGGTCCCCCACTTCGTTTAAAGCAACACGGATGCCAACCCGACTTTTTTCTAAGTTTGTGATTGAACTCGAACAGAGCAGTTTTGAAAGTTACAACTGGTAGGACCAGTGCCGCCATTTTGACTTCGCCGCCATAGTTTTGGTCATGATTTTGACTCAGACTTTCGGCGAGTCCAGCCTCGTTGGATAGATATATTTCCAATCTTTCCCAGTTCGGAAAAAGGAGGCTCTTTGACGCCTACTTTGGAGATGAAATCTAAGCAGCTCGTAGAAGAAGGTAAAAATACCGAACTGGGAAAGATCTAAAAAGTCCCCTATTGGGAGTCGGATGCGATTAAATCTTTCATTGATTGCACTAGTAGTTCGTTGATTTTTCCGTTTCCGGCGATAATGGAATTTTTGTACGGGTTGTATTCACATCCTCTGTAGGTACTTACTTTTCCGCCGGCCTCTTCGACTAATAATATTCCGGCGGAGGCGTCCCAGGGTTGGATTCCTCTTTCCCAGTAGCCATCGAAGACTCCTCGGGCGACCATGGCTAGGTCGTAGGCGGCGGCTCCGGCTCGGCGTACGCCTCTGGATTCGCGCACGATTTTGCCGAAAATTTTTAGTTGTTCTTGTAAGCGTGGTTCATTTTCGTTGTTGAAGCCTGTGGCTAGAAACGCGTCCTTCAGTTCCGATGTTTTGCTCACTTGCAATCGTCTTCCGTTCACGAATGCGCCTTGTCCGCGGATGGCAGTGTACACCTCACCCATCATAGGTACATCGATCACGGCCAGTTGCGTTTTTCCAGAGACTTCATAGCCTATGCTGATGCAAAATACCGGCAGCTGATGAATGTAGTTGGTGGTGCCATCCAAGGGATCGACGATCCATCGCCCTTTTCCTTGAACCACTGGAGTCTCGACCTTGGTCTGTCCGACGGCGGATTCTTCTCCAAGAAACTCGTCGTTTGGGAAATTTTTTCGCAAACTTTCGAAAATTATTTTTTCCGATTCTTTGTCGGCCTCACTGACTAGACCGGCTTGGAATTTGTGCTCAATATTTTGCAGGCGCCCGATATACTTAAATAGAACCTCGCGACCTAGTCTTGCGGCCAGGATCGCTTTGTATAGTGCATCGTTCCAGTCGAGGTTCTTCTGAGTCGTTTCCATGTCTTTTTTTCCCACCATTAAGGTACAGCTTCGACGATTTATTGACCAAAAATTCCGCCCGACGCTATCATAAGAGTAAGGGAAAATCGAGAACGGATTCTTGGGTCCCTTGTGTTGTGAAACTATAAAATGTCGGAGGACTGAAATGGCCGTTGAACGGTACGGATCCAAAACGGATGTCGTCGTAAAATTAATCTTGGTGTTTTTCATTTCGTTGCTTTCTTTCACCGTTGGAACTTTCGTTGGGAAAAAATTCAGCGATAATCAGCACAAGCTTTCTCAGCTAGAACCCGGCGATAATACTAATGAGCGCGATGTGGCCTCTCTTCATCCTGATTCTGACGAGGTCAAACCCAAAGATGTGATGAACGATGAAGAGATCAAAAAACTGGCTCAAGAGTTTGTCGTTGACGACGAAACTAAAAAACCGAGTGGCGAAG
>JABDFK010000035.1:1585-17083 GCA_013286585.1 Deltaproteobacteria bacterium | reverse complement strand
CAAAATTTTCAGACTTGCTAGGGGCGCGCAAAATCACCGTGACATAGACGTCTTGTTTTCGCGCCAAATATTTAAAGGAGATTCCGAAGTCTTCGTTGGTGTGAACGACAAAGTTCTCGGTTCTAACGCCATAGCCATGTTGAGCAGAGCCCTTGGGCGCTTTTAAGAACCAACTGTCGTACACGATAATGTCCGTGCCAACTTTCAGCGGATACCGAGGCAGTTGCACGGCAGGATTACCACCGACAACTGCAATCCCAAGACAGCTAGAGAGCAAAAACTTGTTCCACATTTTTCGGGCGACCTTCGAACCCATTCACGACCTCCATGACCTAAGGCTAGCAAAGATAACGCATAATGTCAATACTTGGGGTAATATTTAATGCCTTGAAGTGATACAAATGGCTCTAAAGGCGATTAAAAGACTAAAGAAAGCCATGAGTTATGCCGAGATAAAAAATGAGCAAGGCGGGCCATATGGACAGTAATAAAGGGCAGGGAATAGATCGTTTCGAGCTACCCCAAAGGATCACCTATCTGCGCGAGCGGAGGAATCTGACTCAGGCGGATTTGGCGAAGGCCGCGGGGGTTAGTCAGTCCACGATTGCTCATATTGAGAACGGGAAGAAGGATCCGTCGCTTTCGACGCTGAAGAAAATCGCCGAGGCGTTGGGGGTTCACATGGCGGTGCTCTTTGCGAGTGATACGGTCCATGTATTTGATATGGAGAGGTTGAAGAAGAAATACACTCATGTGGATAAGTTGAACCCGACGCTGTACTTCGCGCTGGGGAAGGTAGTGGCTTATGCGCGGGAGATTGGGTTTTTGAAGTAAGTGTCTAATGTGGAGCAGAATATGGAACTACATTTAAATATCGGGTATTAATCCTTTATAAGGTTTACACGTCTATTCCAAAGGATCCAGGTATTTGGCCGCTATTCAAGCGTTAAACATCGTAAAACAATGTTTAACAATTGCCTTATTTCAAACGGAACGTTAGTTCCAAACAACTTTTTATCTTTACCGGAGAGGCGACCTTGTCAAAGATTCGGGCAGTCAGACTCAGTTCTGCAGAAGAAAAATTGGTCTTAGATTTTTTAAAGAGTAACCCTTTATTTGATTTCTCAACGATTGCCAGAATGGCGCTTCGACAATTTCTAGAGCACCCAAAACTTACTTTTGAAAAATCAACAAATAGGTCTAATAAGCGAATGAAGGAAAATGAATTATGAGTTCACTTGATCAAAATGTCATTTCACTTGATGAATTAAGAGGTACTTCCAAGAAGATTGATTTCAATGCTAATAATTCAGAACCGCGAAACTGGGGACCGCTTGAGTCTGAAATGCGCCAAGTAATTTCAAAATTAAAGGGATGCGCCTATAATGATGATTTTGATTGGTCGATCTATGATAAAATAGCGGCGAGATTTGGAGACGAGCAGCCAAATGGTGGGGTAGTTTTTCGTACTACTTTCAAATTAGCAAATTATCATCCGACCTGTTCAAAATGTCATTATGCCTTAGAAGTTGATACATATGGAAGAGGCTGTGTGCATAATTGCGTGTATTGTTATGCTAAGGATCAACTTACAAAAAGGGGATATTGGAATCGGCCTACGCCTTTCCCTATTGATTTGGCAGAAATCAGAAGTGCCTTTTACACGATCTTTGAAACTGATAGGCCCCATAAGTGGAGAAATATTCTAGCAACAAAAGTGCCGCTAAGAATTGGAGCTATGTCAGACAGTTTTATGTGGATGGATCAGCGTTATGGTGTGACAAAAGAGTTCATGAAAATCCTAAGTCACTACAAGTATCCAGCTGTGATATTCACCAGATCCGACCTGGCTGCTCACGATGATTATATGAAGGTGATGGATCCTTCCTTATTTAGCATTCAATATTCAATTGCGGGAAATAATGAGGAGTTGACGAAAAAGATAGAGCCTGGTGCGCCTTCCGTGGCTCGGAGGCTAAAGGCGATAAAAAAATTATCTGAAAATGGTTATCTAACCGCAATTCGATTGAATCCTTTATTTCCGATTTATCCTGATGGGTATTATACAAATAGCGAAAGCATTGTGAAAAGATTTTCCGGACGTGAAGTGCCTAAATTTGACTTGTTCAATTTTGACTTCATCTCAGAACTTGCGGAGTATAAACCACATACAGTTCTTGCTGGATTCGTTCGGCTCTCAACGTCAGCAATCAACTCCCTTACGAAGGCATCGGGCATAGATTTTAAAGATTTTTTTACTCCTGAAGTAATGGCGGGTTCCGGAGATAAAAATTTTTCAGATGCTGAAATAGCTTATTATTATAGGGAGATTGGGAAGCGATGTATGAGAAATGGCCTCAGATTTTCAACTTGTTATATTGGAAATGGTCTAAAGGACTATTATCAATATCAAAAAATGTGGTCAAACAAGTCTGATTGTTGTGACATTGTTGGAAATCTTGATTCTTTTAAAAGTACTAGCCAAAGTATTTCTTGGGTCGAACGTGAAAGACATGCGGCTTATAAAAATTTGGTAGCGGGCTCTAAACTGGCTGAATCTGAATTTGATAAATTACAAAGCAAGGTTATTGAAACTGACAACAAGAAACAGTCGGAGATTTTTTTGTGAAAAAACGTAAAATTCCCGGCTTAAACATTCAATACCCTTGGACAGAGTTTCTTCTAAGTGGAAAGAAAACAATCGAAACACGAACTTATCCAATTCCAAGAAAATATATAGGTATTGAATTGGCGATGATCGAAACCCCAGCAAAGATTCCGTCGGACGCAAATAATCCAAAAACTGCCAGAATAGTCGGGACGATCGTTTTTGGAGAGCCGTTCAAATATCAATCTATTCGTGACTGGAAAAACGACTGTGATAAACACTTAGTTGAAAGTGGACATCAACAGTTCTCCTGGAAAGAGCGTCAGGGGGAAGTTTGGGGATGGCCTGTATTGAAGTTTACAAGACTAAAGACCCCTCGACCTCGACCTAGAGTAAAAGGCATCGTATTCGCTAAGGAGTGCCATATTTAAACGCTCAAGTGGTTCCAAGGACCTGATTTTCATCTTTAAATAAGCGTACTACCGCCAGCCCTTTAGTAAAGGCCTCTGGAACCGATACGAACGGTGGGGGGAAGTATGAACCTTGATATTCCAAGTAATCGATATTCATTTGCAAAGCATTACACGCCACCAAAGCATTCGATTAATATATCGAAATTTATTCGAGACAATATTGGACGGTTGCCACCACGGATAACTTTGATGGATCCGGCCTGTGGAAACATGGATCTACTAAGGGCATTTAATCTCATTTTTGGCGAACGCTCACTGCGCTTTATGGGAGTTGATCTCTTCCCAGAAAAAAATCTTCCTTATCCAATCATTAAAGGCAATGCATTTCAGCTTGGGAAAAAATTTTTTGGCAAGGCAGATGCCATAATCACAAATCCCCCATTTGGCAGAAAAGGACATCCAAGCTTGGATCCTAAAACACAAGTGGAAATGGATGAACATTTTCATCAGTTATTGGATGAGTTAGATTTGGAGAAAGGGCGTTTACAAGTAACGCTAGAAATCGCATTTTTAGGTTTGATTACTAAAATGGTTAAGGAAAGTGGATTCTGTGCGATTGTTTTGCCGGAATCGATTTTTACTTGCGCAAGCTATAGAGATTTTAGAGTTAAATTTGAGTCTAATTTTACCTTGTTTGGAGTACTACAGCTTCCGGTAACGGCGTTTGCGGGTTCAAATGCTACGGCATCAACAGCCGTTCTTTTTTTTAAAAATAGGCCGCCGAAACAAAAAGGATATTCCTTCAAAGTTCAATCTGAAGATGGTGAAGAAATCGTAGTTGAAGCTGGTGCCGGCAGCTGGTTTCCCTTTAAAGATATCGAGTTTATGAGTCCACCTAATGGTCAACAGAATTTACCTTGGAAATCATTGGGCGAGCTGTTTCCACACGTTGTCATTAAGTCTGGATTTAAAGGAAAGCAGCCACCTACGACAGTCGGCCCGACATCCAGAAATGCAGGGAAATATATAACGTCAAAATTTATATCGGGCGGGAAGCTACTGTTGGAGGAGGCACCTTTTGTTGCCATTGAAAAGTCTCTGGAGCGAACAGTGGTTTCAGCTGGTGATATTTTGTTAGTTAGAAGTGGAAGTGGCTGTTTGGGGAAAGCTGCAGTAGTCGGCAATAGCAAGTATCCAGTAATTCCACGATCAGAGATCTATGTGCTCACGGGTTTCAAATCTACAGAGGAAAGAGAAATAGTTTTGCAGAGTATACAGCTCGCCTCTATTGATTCAAATATTCCTTGGTGGGCTAAAATTTTGGGCAGAGGTGTTGGCACCCCAAACCTCAATAAAGAAGAAATTCTAAAAATTCCAATTTTGGATTTAGGTGCCAATCAAATTTCAAAAACTTTTGAACGACTTAAAAAGAGTCGTAAAGCAGCGTGAGGTTGTAAATGGCTGGAACACTATCGCGACACGCATGGAGAAGACTTGGATGTCTTGAGGAATTAAGGCAGGCAGTAGTTTCAGCTAATACCTTAGATGAAAACCTTTTAGTTGAATCCTGCTTTAAGGATTGCGAAGCATCAAGAGAGGCAAAGTATAAGTGTGAAAATTGGGAAGGCAGTAGTTGTCCATTTGGAGTCGATGCGGCTAAGACCAACACCGGCTCATTGGCTGAATTGCGAGACATGATATTGTTCCTCAAATTGGCATATGATACGGAAGAGCCTGCGAAAATGAAAGAGGATCTAGTTTCTACTCTTCAAAAATGGCTTCCATTACGAAGTTTTTACGCGCTTGAAAAGTGGTTCGCTGATCGAGAAAGAGAGACCCCATTTGTAATCGGTAGTGGCCATAGACCTGCCTCGGGATTTAAGGAAATCATTGATCAACTAATTATTAAGGCTGGGAAGGATCCATTTGGTCCAGTTCAAAGTGGTACGACCAAGACAACAAAAAAACCAAGTGTTTATGAACTGCCGCTGAAAGAGGGAAACGCAAGTTATATAATTTTTCAAGGGCCTCCGGGAACCGGCAAAACTCGCGAAGCAAATCTAGTGGCGAAATCATTGGTGACCAAAGAAGTATTTGAGTTATCCGAAGGTCAGATTAATTTAGCTGAAGTGAATGGCAAATGGTCACCTGAAGATAGAATAAAATTTGTAAGACACATGCAGAAATTTCTGACCATTACACAATTTCATCCCTCATATTCCTATGAAGATTTTATTGAAGGACTTCGTCCATTAAAAAATAAGGATGGAAGTATTAGATACGAGATTACCGACGGCGTTTTCATGGCAACCTGGAGAAAAGCTGTAGGAAAGTTCGCAAATATCCCTGCGGTCTTTGAAAGATACGAAGATGAGTGCGGTATATTTTCAATTGATTCCTCTTTTGAGCATTTATATGATTTCAATGAATTAGAGGCTTTGTTTGTGAAATATAAAGGGAAAATGCTTGAGCGGTCCGAATATGACAGCTCCACTCACGAAATAAAAATTCCAAATTTTAAAAAAGACCATTCATCGCTACTGTCTAATACCGACGCACGAATAGAAGTACAAGGAGAAGCGTGGGGACAGGATCATAACTTTGTTCTCCTTATTGATGAAGTAAACAGAGGCAAAGTAAGCAAAATCTTTGGAGAGTTATTATTCGCGATGGCCGCCGATCCAGCAGATAATCTTCCTCCAGTCAAAACTCAATATTCAAAGACGATGGTAACCTTGCCTTCAAATTTGCACATCGTCTGCACTATGAATACTTGCGATAAATCCGTCGATACATTAGATCAAGCCTTGAAACGTCGTTTTCAGTTTGTTGAGCTAATGCCACTGTGTTCAGATGACGATTCAAAAGAGTGGGTTGAGCTTCGTCGTTATTTTAAATCTGACACAAATATTGATGTTGCCGAAATGCTAGATAATTTAAATGACCGCTTACTCATCAGCAAGGTTGTCGAGTATGATCGCCAAATTGGCCACTCATTCTTTTTTAAATCACGAACAATTACTGAGGTACTCAGAAAACAAAAGATTGCGCTAAAGGAAGGTGATCTAAAGAGGCTCGGTTTAGCCCGGGTATTTCTGACTGACATATTTCCAATTCTACAGGAGTTTTTCATTGATGACCGGAAAAGTCTGGTATCACTTGTTGGAGAGGGAATGTTGGATAAAAACTCCCTAGCTCTCAATCGCAATATAAGAAAATCCATGTCAAAAATCGTGAATTCAGCTAATACGAAGGAAATAGAGTCTGCTTGGCTGGATTTAAAACCTATCTTTGAAGAGATGATTAAAGGTTTGGAAGAGCATGAGTCGCCTAAAGCAGTTGGATAACGAGAGTCAACAGTACAAAGAAATTGAATTAACCAGCCACAAAACATCTCAGGCTCCAACTGTTATTTCTGGGAAAGATCAGGTTCAATTTTTTTTCGATCACCGCAGAGAGATTGAGTCGTTACTAGCATGTACGTTTAAAAATCAAACGACGATCGAAATAAAAGCGAAGCCAGAAGCCTTTGGATTGGTACGCTGGGGGGCCAGTACAATTTATGTCTATCCAAAGTTTCTTTGCCTAGAAAACAAGCCAGTTTTTGATTTAATGACAGCATTGTTTTTTGTTGTTGATGGTAATCGACCGGAGATTTTTCTGGATATAAACGCAAATCAAAATCGTGATGATTTTTCAAATTTTTTCGATTTTTATTTTTTTAATATTTTGAGTCAGGTTAAAAAGTTTCTTCGGCTTTACACGCGAGTGGATTTTCTTTCTGAAACTCAAGAGATAGACGGCATAAAGGGCAGAATTAAACTCGAAGAGACTGTTCGCCGATTTGGAGGATTGTCGCATAAGTCGGTATGCGAAATTGGTATCGTGGAGCGCAACAATCTACTATTTGGCCTTTTAAAAAACATGACCAGAAAAATTATTAATTTATCCAAAAGTGACCTAAATCATAGTCTAGGTGCAAAGATTTTGTCGGAGTTGAGTTCATTTAAGGATATAGACGCCACTAAGGAAAACCTGGAAAAGCTGGACAATACATCTGCGAAAATAAAACGAGAATCAAAGAGGACAAAAGCGCTTTATAAAAGCCTGCTTCAAACTCTCCTTTTTGTGACTGATCGCTCTAATATTTTTAGCACAGTTACTTTTAGCTTCAATATGAATCGACAGTATGAGTTCCTTGTAAGGGAATTTTTAGAGCAGTCGATGGGCGGGCTCATAAATATTAAGTCGGGCAACGACTGTGCTGAGCCTCTTTTGCATTGTGATACAAAAACAATTTTAGTTGATAATGAATTTGATGAGATGACGGTTGCAAATGGAGTAGTTAAAATAAAACCTGACCTTATTATTAGTGAAGGAGTGACTGTAACTTGCGTGGCAGATACAAAATACAAATTGTTGTCAATTTTGAAAGGTAAATCCGGGATCAAAATCGCAGGCGTAAAATCGGCGGATGTTCAGCAAATATTGACATATTGGCTCCACCATACTGAGAAAAATGGAATGTCTCCCAAGGTGAAACTGATCTATCCAATGCCTGATCACAAGAAGTATTCAGATGCCATAGTCGAGAACCTAGGGTCAATCCTACTGACCTTAAATGGCCTGAAAATGAAACAATACAACAATGTGGCAATTGAGGTAATCGGTGTGTCCATCCCTAAACTTTTAAAGCTTATGGTTGATAAAGATAAATTTCGAAGTGAATTATCTTCCACGGCTATAAAATTGATTGCCTAGCCTATTAACCCTACCGAATAGCCTACCACATAACGTTTCCATCCCTCCATTTTAAAGTCTTTGACGTGCGTGCCAACCGTGAGACTGAGACCCATTCCTGAGACTCAAGTCTCAAAGTCTCAGTTCGTGAGACTGGGTGAGACTCGAGTCTCACGCTGATTTCAAGCACTTAGCAAAAATGACCCGCGCTATGACCCCTGGCATGACCTTGCAATCTAAGCTCCTCTGAGACACTTCAGTCTCACGAAACAGGAGGGTCATGGGTACCTACAAAAATGTAAAAACGAACATAGTGGACGCCAGTCATGTGCCGGACAATGTCATCCGAGCCTTGCAGTTGGCGGGGAAAATTGGATTTTTGAGTCGTGGTCTTTGGTACGACTATTTTGGCAACGGCAGTCTGCGGTGGAAACAGCGGCAGTTCCACGACATGGTGAAAAACAACTTGATCGTTCGACACGCCAATCCGGTGACAGATGATTATTTCGTGCTCACGAAAAAAAGTCGGGGGCTCTTGGGAAGTCTTGGTGACATCACAGTCAGTCCTCCGCCGATTTCGCAGATATATCATGATGAATGGATTGCGACGTGGCTGCTGGAACTTGAAAGGTCCGGAGTTGCCACGGATTGGGCGACCGAGATGGAGCTTAAGTGCACTCAGGCAAAAGCCTATCAACTGAGTCGTGATCTCCGAAATCAGAAATATCCTGATGCGATTTTCAATGTGAGAGCACTCGGAAAGAATCGTCAATTGGCTTTGGAATACGAGCGCACGCCCAAGGGAATGCAGCGATACAAAAATATTCTTTGGCTTTATTCGCGGTCGGACGCGACGGGATTGGTGATCTTCATCTGCGAAAATAAGTTCATTCGGAACGCCATTGAGGGTCGATTGAAGTATCTGAACATCCCCAGCCTTTGGGATCGTGTGGCCTTGGCGATGGCGGCAGATTGGCGTGACAGTCCACTCACTGCGCCGCTGACCATTGGAACCAAAACCATAACACTTGAGCAAATTTGCGAAAGGCAAGCCGCCTAGTTGTCCGCGAAGCGGCCTGATGAACAAAAATAATCTAACTAGCAACTATGAGTAACTAAACAAAAATCGCCACCGTCCGCCCAGATCCAGCCCCCTGATTTGCTGTTGACCCCTCCCCCTCAACGAAAATGATGGGAAGGGGTCAGCAGCAGGGGTCTGAGATGGGGCGGACGGTGGTGATAAAAAATAGGAATCCTATGAAAGATAATAAAATGGAAAATATAAATACGGAAATTCGGGAACAGAAGATCGAAGAAGTGATTAAAATAACGGTGACTGCGGAAGCGGCAAAAAGTTTGGCGGAAATATTGGCGAAGGTGAATGACGGTTTTGATGCTGGGAAAGTTACTCGGCAGGATCTTGCCAGTTGGATCATTGAAAAATTTAAAAAATCTTTCAGTGATAGCGATGTGCAACTTATCCGAAAAGACTTTTTCAGTGAGCAGCATTTTTTGAAGTCTATATTGAGCAAAGCCAAAACCTCCAGCGATATTCCGGATGTCCTTCGGAAGGCGCTGAAAGCACATTGTGGCATCGGGCCTTTACCGGCCACGACACCCGCTGTTCCGCGACGCCCAGCAAAAGTTCCATCGCCGCAATCCACCCCTCACCAGAACGGAGTTGAAAATGGAAAAACCAACCTATGATCCTTTACTTACCGTGGATGAAATTGCGACTTATCTGAATGTGAAAAAGTCTTGGGTTTATGAGCAAGTGGGCAAACGTGGGATTCCGTGCAAACGCATTGGAAAATATTTACGCTTTCGGGTGAGTGAGGTAGAACTGGCTCTGGCAAATGGTGCGGGCTCTTTGAAATCTCAATACGTGCGAAAGTGTGGGTCATAGAAAGGAAGTTCTATGGCACATATAAAGAAATCAGACGGGCGATGGATTGTGGATTACCGCGTGGCGGGAATTCGCAAGCGACCATCGTTTAAGAACCGGGTCGAGGCCGAAGCGTTCAAGCGAACGCTTTTGCTGAGGCCCATTGATCGAATGACCGATTTCCATGAAATCAATGAAGTGACACTGACGACGGCGATCACTCAGTACTTGGCGCAAGTCACTCCGACCAAATCGCCAAGGACTGCGGATGTGGACAATCGTGCCTTGAAGTCATTAGATAATTATTTTCCTCGGAAGCTGGTCAATGAAATCACGCTGATGGATCTTGAAGCATATCAACTCAAAAAGCGCCGCGATTTTTCTGCGGCCTCAGTCAATCGCCACTTCAATGTGATCAAACATTTTTTCAGAAAATGCGAAGATTGGAATTTCATCCGAAGTGTGCCGACCAGGCGACTGTCGAATTTAAAAACAGAATCAAATCCCAGAAGATTGTGGACCAAGGAAGACGTGGTGCTATTTTTCCAATCGTCCCCGGAATGGCTAAAGGACATTGTGTTTTTTATCTATGAAACGGGAGTGCGTCGGGGTGAGGCTGTGAATCTACTGTGGAAGGATGTTGATCTTAGTCGTAATGCGATTCGGATCAACTCCATAAAAGGCGGAACATCGAGGGATCGTTCCATTCCGATGACGGTCTCAATGCATCAGTGGTTTTTGGAAATGAAAAATAAAAAGCCATTTCTGTCTAAGCCCACGAATCACGTTTTCCTCAGCGAAGAGGGCGCGCCATTCAATCCCACCCATGTGTCCACGGCGGTACATCGAGTGGTTCACAGAATGGGCTGCGATGGCCTTGGCCTTCACGGAATGAGGCACACCATTCTGACCGAGCTTGCTCAAAGTGATGTGAGCCTCGAGAAAGTACGGCGGTTAGCGGGTCACTCCAATTTGAAAACGACGGAAAAATATCTGCATTTGAAAATTGAAGACACGCGCTCGATGCTGGAAACTCTGAATGTCAGACGTGATGGAGTCAGAAGGGTTTTGGGGATCGTGGGCACCAGTGGACAGTAAACGGAGGTAGTGATTGCGCTCATTTTTCCAACTGCTTGATTTAGTTGGCGTTCCCAAGGGGATTTGAACCCCTGTATCCTCCGTGAAAGGGAGGTGTCCTAGGCCGCTAGACGATGGGAACACGCGGGTCAAAGATTGCCTCCCCCTTTAGAACTTTTCGCCTTAACGGCGAAAAGCACCTTTAGTATTAATCGCCCCAGGGGCGATTAAAGTATTGGTGGCTCGCGATGGATTCGAACCATCGACCCCTTCATTAAAAGTGAAGTGCTCTACCAGCTGAGCTAGCGAACCACGTGGGAAAACAAGACGGTCACTTTTAAAGGATTTCCAAAAAAGGTCAATCCTTTTTGTTGCCCTGCTCACTAACTGAGCTGTTAGGTGAAAAGTGGCTTCACCCATAGAGTTTGCTCGCGGCCGGGTCCAAGGGAAACCACGTCGACAGGCGTTCCTAATTGGTTACCGACGAAATCGATGTAATTGGTTGCAGTTCTGGGCAAATCTTTGAAATTGTTGATTTTTGTTAGGTCTTCTTTCCAGCCGGGTAGGTACTCGAAAATGGGTTCTACCTTATCTAGCTCTGTGGGGTTGGACGGGAATTCGTGCACGGTTTCGCCGCCGATTTTGTAGCCGGTACAAACGCCGATTTTTTCAAAACCGGAAAGCACATCCAACTTTAGCAAAGCCAGGTTGGTGATTCCGTTGATGCGAATGGCGTATTTCATCGCCACTAGGTCCAACCAGCCACAACGACGTGGTCGGCCCGTGGTAGAGCCAAACTCATGACCCAGGCGTTGCAGGCGCGAGCCGGTGTCGTCCTTAAGCTCGGTCGGGAATGGGCCGCTTCCGACTCTTGTGGTGTAGGCCTTCATGATGCCGATGACTTTTTCGATGTTCGTGGGTCCAATGCCAGTTCCGATGCAGGCAGAGCCCGCTACGGTCGAAGAGCTAGTCACGAACGGATACGTGCCATGCAAAAGATCCAGCAGCGTGCCTTGTGCGCCTTCGAATAAAACTTTTTTCCCGGCTTTCAGGGATTTGTGCACGATCACGGAAACGTCTCTTGAGCGGTAGGGTGCAAGTTCATCGGCCAAAGCGGCCAAGTCTTTCATCAGATCGGCGGCTTTGAATGCCGGCGCATTGTAGACTTTTTCAAGCAGCGCGTTTTTTTCAATCAGATTCAGTTCCAATTTCGCTTTCAAAGTTGAAGGATCAAAGAGGTCGGCAAAAACGATGGCGCGGCGGCTGGCGCGATCTTCGTACGCGGGACCGATGCCTTTTCCGGTGGTGCCAATCTTGTCTTCGGCCAGGGATTTCTCGCGAGCGGCATCTAGGGCTTTGTGATAGGGCAGGATCACTGTGGCGGCATCACTGATCAGTAACTGCCTGGGATTTTTCAAATAGCCGTTGGCTTTTAATTTACGGATTTCTTCGGCGACGCCAGCGACGTCGATGACCACACCTGCGGCGATCACGCATAAGGTTTCGGCATGTAGGATTCCGGAAGGCACTAAATGCAGAACGGTTTTGACTCCGTCGACCACTAGCGTGTGTCCGGCATTGGCTCCGCCTTGGTAGCGCACCACCATGTCGGCGTGGGCTGAAAATACGTCGACGATTTTGCCTTTTCCTTCGTCACCCCATTGGGCTCCGACAACGACGATTCCACCAGCCATACGACCTCCGCTTCAAATTCGGTGTTTGCGAACCTGGGCAATTTAGGTGTTGGGCGTGAAATTGTCTATGACTTGTGGTTTTGATGGGCTGCTGGCGCCCCGTACCATGCGGCTTTGGGCGGCAGAGTGTCTGAGGTCGATCCGTCCATGAAAAAACGCAGCAGTTTTAAGCTGGACAATTCGCTGGCTTTTTGAAAGGCCTCATTCGTATGCGCACCGATGTGCGGAGTCAGCACCACATTCGACAGTGTCAGCAGCCTCGAATTGCGCGACAGGGGCTCTTTTTCGTAGACGTCGATGCCGGCGTAAGCCACGCGATTTTCTGCTAGAGCATCGCAGAGGTCGGCTTCGACGATCACAGAGCCCCGTGACGTGTTCACTATTAGGATTCCGCGGTTGATGAAATCCAGGTTGCTTCGATGGATCATGCCTTGGGTTTCGGCGGTCGCCGGCACGTGAATGCTTAAGACATCCGAGCGCTTTAGTACCTCTTCGAAAGACACGCGTTCGGCTTCGGCAGTTTTGAATTGCTGTTCGTCGCAGTAGGGATCGTAGGCAATGACCTTCATGCCGAAGGCGTTGGCGATCTCTGCCACTCTGGATCCAATTCTTCCAAGGCCGATGATGCCGTAAGTTTTGCGATCCAGTTCCATACCTGCTGGCAGAGCCTCGCGCCAGGTGCCAGCTTTTGTGGACCTGTGCGCCTGTAAGATTTGGTTGGTGCCGGCTAAAACCAGCGCCCAAGTGTGCTGAGCCGCACTTTCAATGTTCGCATCAGGAGTGAACATCACGGCGATTCCCCATTTTTTCGCGGCCTTCAAATCGATGTGATCAAAGCCGCTGGTGGCGGTGATGATGACCTGCAGATCTTTCGCCCGGCGGAAAACGGATTCGTCAATCAAAGTGCGACTGCGGATCAGCAGTCCATGAATGCCCTCTAGATTTTCGCTATCAAGGCTGGGTTGGGACGCTTGTCGCACATTCAGAAACGGTTGCGCTTGCAGAGTCAGCAAGGACTCCTGCGAAAAACGATCGGTGATCAGAATGTTTTTTTTAGCTGTGGACATGTAAGACCCACGCTTTCATCTCCATCGCCAAATGCGAGCTGTCTTTTTCTAACTTTAGCGAGGGTTGCATTTCTAGTAGAACTTCGCGCAGGCGCAAAAACAAATTTTGCATTTGCTCCCAGGTGATGTGACCCATGTGACCAATGCGGATGATCTTTCCCTTAGCCTGATCCTGCCCACCCATAATGGTGATGTGGAATTTCTCTTCCAGGCGCAGGCGCAGTTTTTGTCCGTCCACTCCGTCTGGTACTATCAATGCTGTAATGGAATTCGACGGGGAGTGCGAATACGACGTCAGTCCCAAGTCCTTGGCAAAGTGCCGGGTGAAATTCGCGCGCGCAGCGATTTCAGCCAAGTGGTTTTCGTAGCCTTTGGCTAGAATCAAATCTAGGACCACATCGAGTGCTCGAATAAAAGTGACGTTAGAGCTAAAAAAAGTTTCGCCGTTCTGATTGGCTTTCAACTCCCTGCGAACATCGAAATAATAGCGGGGAGTGGGATTGGTGTGAATCACTTTCCACGCCTTGGCGGAAAAGGCGATGAAGCTCAAACCTGTGGGCAGCATGAAGGCTTTTTGTGAGCCGCCGACCAAGCCGTCGATGTGCCACTCGTCCATGGGCAGCGGAGTCGCTCCCAGAGCTGTGATGCCGTCGACCAAAAATAAAGTGTTCGGGTGTTGGTGAATCAGGTCACCGAGCTCGCGAATGGGATGCAGCACCCCAGTGCTTGTTTCACACGCCTGGCACAGCACGATTTTCGTCTTTGGATTTTCTTGCAAGTGTTTGGCGACTTCAGAAATCTTAACGGCCTCGCCCCATTTGGTTTTAAGCGTGGTCAGTTTTGCCCCGTAGATTTTTGCCATCTCGCACCAGCGTTCGCCGAATTTTCCAGAGTCAATGCCTAGGACTTCGTCGCCAGACGCAAGCACGTTCACCAAAAGCGCTTCCATGCCGCCAGAGCCTGTGGAGGTCAAAATAAAGGCAGGTTCTTTGCTGCGGAAAACTTGCTGCAACTTTTGTAGGCTTTGTTTTAAGATCTTATCGAACTCTGGGGTGCGATGGTGGATCATCGGAAGGGCCAAGGTTTCTAGAACCTTAGGATGCAAATTCACCGGGCCCGGGGCCAGCAAAGTTCCCTCGAAAACGGCGTGCGAAACAGATTGCATAGACGAACACCTTCGGCTTAAGCTGAGCCTAATGCAAGCAATATCGCCTGTCAGACTTGGTGCTCAATTTATTCTTCTATTTTTGCTGAGCGGCTGTGCATATCGCTGGGGAAATTCCGAGCGAACTCTGCCCGGCGGCTACCGTCAAGTGCACATCCCGATCTTTAAAAACTACACCATGGAGCCCGGGATCGAAGTCGATTTCACCAATGCTATTCGTCAAGAGTTCGAACGCTCTCGCGTGGCGCGCATTTCAGAGCCCGAAAGATCCGAAGTCGTCCTGGTCGGAGAGCTCGTGACCTTGGACTATGTTTCCCAGGCGCCAAGTCAGCTGAGCACTTTGCCCACGGGAACGGTGCTGGCCACTCAGTACGATATTCGCTTGCTGGTGAAAATGACTTTGAAGCGCAAATCCGATGGTGTGGTTTTGTGGACCAGTGAATTTAATAGCTCGCGAAGTTACCTGGCTCCGCAAGTGACGATGGCTGGGGTCAATACAGTGAATCCGCTTTATAACTTGTCTGCTCGACGCCAAAACATAACCATTCTTTCAGCGAACATGATGGCGGAAGCCCATGATCGCCTCACGGAAAATTTTTAATGCCACAACTAGAGTCGCAGCAATTGTATCAAGCCGTCGAAAAATCTTTGAAAGAGCAATCCTTCGCGCCGATTTATTTTCTTTACGGCGAAGAGCCTTACTTAGTTCAACAGGCAGTTCAGTATTTGAAAGTTTGTTCCCTGCACGGTGGGGCTGCGGATTTTAATTTTTCTAGCTTTTACGCCGCTGATGCGGACGTGTCCCGCATTCGGGACGAGATTGAAACTCTACCGATGATGGCGCCTCGA
>JABDFK010000035.1:0-1575 GCA_013286585.1 Deltaproteobacteria bacterium | reverse complement strand
TCGAAGAGTGGTCATCGTTAAAGAGGCCCAAGATTTCACCGACAAGGAATGGGACCAGCTGGATCCGGTTTTGCAAACACCGGTGGATTCCACGGTTTTGATTTTTGTCGGCGGCAAAATCGACAAACGAAAAAAATTCTTTAAAATTCTTTTAGAGCAAGCCCGATGTGTCGAGTTCCGTAAGCCTTTCGAAAATCAAGTTCCAGGCTGGATTCGCCAGATCTGTCGCGCTCACGGTTTAGAGATCGCCGACGACGCTGTTCAACTGCTGCATCGCTTGGTGGGAAGTCAGCTCTTAGAGATCGAAGCCGAGGTGAAGAAGCTGGCAGACTTTCTAGATCAGCGAAAAAATATTCAGCTGGAAGATGTGGCCCAATGTGTTTCCAAACGCCGTGAAGAAAATGTCTTTGCATTGGCTGCAAAAATTGCCGAGGGCGATCGCGTGCAAGCGCTGTATCAGCTGGCGGATCTGTTGCAAGACGGGCAAAGCGATGTAGGAATCGTTTCCCTGGTGGCGCGGCATTTACGACTGCTCTATGTTTTGAAGCAGGGAATTGAAATGGGATTGATGGGCCAGAAATTGGCTCAGTATGCGCAGGTGCCGAATTATTATCTGGCCGATTACGTGAGTCAGTCGAAGCTGTGGACTTACAAGAAAATCGAATCTGCGTTGCTAGTTTTGGCAGAGACCGACAAGGCGCTGAAGTCGTCTCCGCTATCATCAGCCATTTGGCTTGAAAATCTGATCCTCAAAACCTGTGCGCTGACCCATCAACCACAAGCCCAAAGTCTGGGACGATAAAGATTTTTCTACGGATACCGATAAGTGAAACATGGCGGGTAACGAAGAAACCGATATGACTCATTTGTCCGAACCCCTGCTTCGAAGGAAGCATCCCCGCCGCGCGTTCTTACGCGACATCGGATTCCTATATCAAGGGCAGTATCAAGTCGTTCCTGGATTTGAAATCGGAGAGGGCGGTACAGCCGTCGACTTGCCGGTCGAAATTCCTGAGGGAGCCACAGTGGTTTTGAGTTTTCAGATTCCTCACGGATCTTTCGTTATCACTATGGGGGAAGTGCGGTCGTGCACTCAGATCAATGAAGGATGTTTTCGGCTGGGATGTCTTTTTAAAAGTATCCAGTTCGAGCATAAGCGGGAGATTCGAACTTTCGTTAGTGCGAGGGTCTGAACGAAGCACCTAACATATTTCCAACCTTTCCCAGTTCGGAAAATTTAGGTTCTTTGCCGCCTGTCTTCGAGATGAAATCAAATAGACCGATAGTAGAGTCTCAATTTTCCGAACTGGGAAAGATCGAGAAACTCCCCCACAGGGTCTGAAAGACCCTTGGACAAGATGAAAAGATTATTTAGAAAGCGATGAAACGCGAGTAGAAAGTCGTCCGACTTTGCGAGAAGCCGTTTCTTTTTTCAAGACGCCTTTAGAAACAGCGGTCATGATTTTAGAAGTGAATTCAGACAGAGCCGCAGTGGCTTCTTTGCCGGATTTGTTTTCAACCGCTTTCAGTACTTTTTTCTCAAATGTTTTCAAAGCGCTGGTAACGCCTGTGTTG